>NC_013960.1:2271346-2572693 GCF_000024725.1 Nitrosococcus halophilus Nc 4
ACGGGCGGCGCATCGCCGTGACGGAGTTTGTGGAGACCCTCGAGCCGCTGGCGGAGAAAGGATACCTCTTTCAGGAGCTTCTGAAGCCGCACCCGGTGGTGTCAGATCTGTGTGGCAATCGCATCTGCAGCGTTCGCATGGTCACGTTGCTGGATCCGGTGCCCCAGGTGATTAGCACCCTCTGGAAAGTTGCTGCGGGCGGCGCAATGGCTGATAATTTTTGGGAGCCTGGCAATCTTGTGGGGCCTATCGGCGCAGAGACTGGAGTCGTTGGACAGATGTTCACGGGTCTCGGTCTACAGCGCCGCGACGTTTCCGAGCACCCGGATACCGGGAAATGGCTGGTGGGGGTAACGTTACCGGACTGGGGGCGGGCACTGGAGCTTTGCCTGGAGGGCACTGCATCGTTGCCGGGTTTGAAGATGCAGGCGTGGGATATTGCGCTGACGGACCGGGGTCCGGTTATGCTCGAGGTAAATATCATCGGCGGGCTGCGTCTGCCCCAGTTGGTGGTCGACGCGGGGATCAACAGAGGTCCTCTAAAGGATCTTCTGCACAAACACAGATGCGTGTAGTGCATACATCTGGCACTGATCGGCGGTAACGGTTTTCAGGGGGCGCTGCTCGATGACTATGGACGCTGAAGAGGCTTACCAAACCTATAGTGACTTTGCGTTCGCCGTGGAGCCAAGGGTAGACGCGCCGCTGACACCGGAGCAACGGATGGTTCTGGAGCGAGCTTTGCAGGCTCCGGCCATTGGTATATTACTGCGCGGCTTCTCAGTCCGGGTGTCTACACAGCGCCAGCCCCTGCGGGTCCTGCGTGACGGAAGTTTGGAGATCGGTTCTAGTGCACTCGCGCATTCTGCGCTGGCGATTTTCCATTTGCGACATGGGGTAGAGCAACTTGCATGGGCACGGGCGGCGCGTGGGTCGATGCAAGAGGTCTCGGCGGCGTTGCTTGCGTTGCATTCTAGCTTGCTTTTTCTTGAAAGCATGCATTCAGAAGATCGGGCGCGGGTTTTAGCAGCGGGTCCCGCCTGGCTGGGAGATTCCTTTGGATCCCTGATATTCCAGCGCACCCAGCAAAGTTCGCCGCAGGTTATCGCTGCCGGCTTGGCGCGTTTCCTGTCATTCTTATATGAGGTAACTGACTATCTTTCTCGTTCCGCCGAAGATTGCGAAGCTGCGGTCGCATGCGCGGCGGAGGGTTTAGCAATCGCTCAGCCGACAGAGCGATTGCTGACTCTTGGAGGCGACGAACGACTCTTGGTCCGCCCGGATTTAGGACTCAACAGATACGGATGCAGCCCGAGCCCACGTTCCCGGGCGATCACGTTCTCCACATGTACCGCCTCCTCGATTTCGGCACCCGGGTATGGGAGCGCCGAAGCGCAGCGCCGGCACCTGTTCCCGGCGGCCCTAGCCGGTCGGCTGGTAGATGGATTCGTCGAAGAGATGGCATGGGCGAGGGGACGCTTGGCTGACGTATTGCAGCTTGAACAGGTATCCGGTGCCAAGGTCTTGCTGACACCATCGGGCACGGATGCAGAGTTATTTGCGGTGTATTGCGCGAGCGTGGTGGCCAAGCGACCCTTATTAAACATCCTTATTTCCCCACGAGAGATCGGCAGTGGCAGTCGGCATGCAGCTGCTGGGCGACATTTCGACCACATGAGCCCGTTGGGTGGTGCGGTTCAGCCCGGCGCGGCGGTGGAGGGTTTGCCCTGCGATCAGATTCGAGTACGGGAGTTAGAATTGCGCGACGAGATGGGGCAGGCCCTGCCTCGTAATGAGGTGGAAGATCGCCTGTGCGAGCTGGTGAGAAGAGGGATCAAGGTCGGCGAATCGGTGCTCATTCATGTTTTGGACTCGTCCAAGACAGGGTTGGGGGCGCCCGGTCTCGATTGCATCGCGCACTTGCAGGCGACTTATGGCGATCAGGTCGCAGTGATCGTGGATGCGGCCCAGATGCGGGTGAGCCGCGCCAACCTGGCCGGTTACCTGCGGCAAGGTTTCTACGTGATTGCGACTGGATCGAAGTTCTTTACTGGCCCGCCGTTTGCAGGGGCGCTCCTGGTCCCGTCGTCGGTGGTCAGTGGCATCAAGGCGGAGAAAACCTTTCCACGAGGTCTCGGCTGCTACGTGAGCCGCTGGGACGTCCCTGAGGAGTGGTGCGCCCAGGCGCTGCACTTGGGCACCTCACCCAACTACGGGCTGCTTCTGCGATGGCAGGCAGCATTATGGGAAATGGAAGCCTTTTTCGCTGCAGATTCGAGAAGTCGGTACGGTATTTTCCGCGATTTCGCCGAAATTCTGCACAGCCGTATGGGCCGGTGGTCGTGCATCGAACCGCTACCACCGTCCGTTTACCGGCGGGCCAGTGGGGAAGAGAGTGAATCTTGGGATAGTGTTCCTACCATCTTCACCTTTCTGGTACGGCGCACCTCGGGCCTGTTGAGCTACGACGAGGCGACAGCAGCGTATCACTGGCTCAATACGGACTTATCCCCGTGGCTTCCCTCAGGGGTTTCGGACGCAGAGCGACGATTGGCGGGTCAATGTTGCCATATCGGACAGCCGGTACGAATTCGTTACCAAGATGGGATTTGGATTGGCGCGCTTAGGATTGCTCCGGGAGCTCGGCTGGTATCCCGTGTTTGTTTCGATCCTTCGATTGGTGAAGATCGGGCGCAACGGCTGGTACAGCAAATCAGTGCAGCGTGCATAGTGCTCGATAAACTAGACGTAATTTGTAGATATTGGGAAAATCTCGTGGAAGCGTCAAAACGCGCGCCCATATTCCGGATGCTAGGACCCAAGTGAGAGAGCCCCTCGATGCCACTAAGAGATATTGTCATTACGGCCATCGTACTTGGAGTTATTCCCCTTTGTTTTGACGTGGTCTTGGCTCGGGATGCTACTCTGGTCATGGATCGGCTACAAAAAAAAATTGTAAAACTCGGTATTTCATTTATCAGACAGTGTAGGAACAAATTCCATCTTCAGGGCTATTTTCATGGTATGCGGTCCTGTACACTTTGGCTACCATGCCCTGAATACAATTTCATCTGACAATGTCCGATAGGTTAAATGCCAACTTTTACACTTTAAGGATGCGGGAGGTAAAATACTGGAAAATCCATCCCATCCTAAGGTACAGCCTGTCGTGGACAGAGCCTCCCTGTTTTTATTATCTAGTTGAATTATAAGGGATTAATTAGGTTTATCTCTCCTGCTCGTGCAATATCCGGGTTATACTGGCATACTGTCTGAATGCCAAAGGTAGGTTATACACCATGTACTCTAGGCAACAGGGTAAGCAATTTCGCTTATTGCCAGTGATCATCTATGGGGGGCTGTTGGCTTATGGCACTCTCTATCCGTTGCATGACTGGCAAGTTCCATTAGAAGTGAAATGGCGATTTATTTTTGAATATGAGTTGAATATCAGCTATTCGGATGTTTTAACGAATATTCTTGTATATATCCCATTAGGCTTCTTGCTTGCGCGTGCTGCGGCTTTCCGTTCCCTAATTGCCAAATTTTCCGCAGCCCTATTCGGGGGAGCCACATTAAGTTTTTTGCTCGAGTATTTGCAGATTTACTTGCCAAGCCGAGTGCCTTCATTTCTAGATTTAGGGCTTAATACCATGGGGGCCCTTGTCGGAGGGGTACTCTTCATTGTTTTTTGCCCCCAAGGCCGGATCTATGAGGGCCTACTCTCGCTACGCCGGGCCCATATGCAGCCTGGAGCGCTGGCCAGTTCAAGCTTGTTTCTCTTGGGTTTATGGGCACTTTCTCAAACCAGCCCATGGGTACCGTCGCTTGATGTCTATAGCCTGCGCCAGGAATTAAAGCCCCTTTGGTATGCGCTTACTCGACAGGCTTCCTTAGAACTCGATCAGATGGCGGTATATATTTTAACGATTATCGCTTTGGGCACGGTGAGTAATGGGATTTTGAAGCCTGGTAAACCGGTGTTCTGGTGGTTTGCTGCATTTGTCAGTGCGGTGCTTTTACTCAAATTACCCGTGGTAGGTCGCCCGCTCTCGGCCGAAGCCATTGCAGGTGTCAGCTTAGGAATGCTTTGTTTTGCCTGGCTACGTAGGCTATCGCCAAAGATTGCTATTTTAACCGGAATTGTGGCAATTCTCGGCGTTATTATTATCGACCAACTGTGTGCGGGAGGAACGATCTTAACTTCCGATTTTAATTGGATTCCCTTCAAGGGGCACCTTGCTGGTACTTTGATTGGTATTATCGACACTTTTATTGGCGTTTGGCCGTTTTTTGCCTTGAGCCTATTGGTTCTCCATTTCCGTCCTCAGCAACCCATAAGAGTACTTATGTGGGGAGGAATGGGGGTGTTGATTGGAATGTTTGCTTTGGAATGGAATCAGCAATATATTGCAGGTCGATATCCCGATATCACTGATGCCATGCTTGCTTTACTGGCGTGGTGGCTACCTTGGGTATATGCCCCCTTACGTCAGGAGTTGCGCGGGTCTGCCCGTGTTTTTAAAAGACGGTAACTTCTTCGTTTTACTGCCAGCCAAGTCATAACCCCCTTAACCCTCTATAGGCCAAGTCTCTAAGTTCATAGCTGGTACTCCTGGGTTATTTTCTCTCAATATCATTGGGAGTTTTCCCGATTCCTGGTCTGGAGATATTTCTTTCTTCCCCAAAGTTCGGGTGAGCAGCGTTATGAGCTCTCTGGAAATTTAACCATGGTCTAGGAACGGTAATAATACCAATTTCATGTAATTTTGCATTGTATAGATGCAGTCTAAACAAGCACTTGAAGCCTTAATAAATTGCATTCTTTGATTAAATTGGTATAAAACGGTAACGAAACGTACCTATCCTGAAAGTCGATGCATCGTGCTTTCAATATCAAGAGTCAATGTATACTCAATACCCTAAAACGGAACCATTTTTCATTGTGGGTGTCCACCGCTCCGGTACCACAATGCTGCGCCTGATGGTCAATAATCACCCCAATATTGCAGTACCGTTTGAATCGGTTTTTATTCCAGAATTTTATAGGCGACTAGCTGACTATGGTGATCTGACTAAGCAGGAGAGTGTAGCTAATCTTTTGCGCGATATTGCTGCGCATCCCTTCGTTAGAAGAGGGGGACTTATCCCAGGTGATATGGATACTATCCTAGCTCGCCCTATCAAAAGCTATGCTGATCTTATCCATGCAATATTTTAGAGTATGCCCGTTCTAAGCACAAGTTGCGCTGGGGCGATAAGACGCCATCTTATTGCACTGAATTGGATGTGCTATGGCATTTATTTCCGGGCTGCCGAGTAATTCATTTAGTCCGTGATGGTCGAGATGTAGCCCTTTCCCTAAGTAAGATCTCTTGGGGGTCAAAACATATCCCTAGGGTAGCGGAAGAGTGGCGTTGGAAGACTACACTTATGCGCAAGATGGGCACCCTCCTTGGAGAACATTATTTGGAGGTTCGATACGAGGATTTGGTCTTGGATACGGAGGCGACCTTGCGTACCATTTGCAATTTTTTGGGGGAGCCTTTCCATGCCCGGATGATGGCTTATCAATCCAGTTCAGAGGCTGAAATGCCAGTAGGAAGCATTCAGTGGCACCAAAAATCAATGCAAGCGCCAGACCCTGACAAGGTTTTTGAGTGGACATCAAAGATGCCACTCTCAGATCAGGCTATCTTCGATGAAATTGCTGGTCCCGCGTTGGATCTTTTTGGCTATCAGAGAATAGTCAAACATCATCTATTCATTACCCGCCTTAAAAAGCTTCATTATGCCGTAATTCAGCGGTGGTAAGTGGGCTGCCTCTAGACTCTGGTTTTAGTTTACATCTGGCAGGGAGCGCCCTGAAACAGGGGAAGGCGATCGAACAGTCGATGGTGTATCTTCTCTGAGCTAGTATTATATGTTATCCCGCTTTGGCTACTAAGGGATGAAAAAGCGGGATATTAAACGCTAAGCGCATTTTTTCCAGAGAAAGAGGGCAGTAAACTTGTGTTGGCAAACGCGGCTGCAAAGGTTATGGTTGCTGTTAAAGATTGGCGTATTGCTTCTAATGGCAACCAATGCTATAGCGAGCTTACCAGAGACCATTGAGCATATTAAACAGGCAGTGGTGGGAGTAGGTACTTATGCCTCCACCCGGGGTGCCCAGGCAAGTTATCGGGGGACAGGCTTTGTGGTCGCTAACGGTCGCTATGTGGTGACTAACGCCCATGTGTTGCCATCCCAACTTGATTCTAAACGTAATGAACGTATCGCAGTATTTGTCGGTGTAAAAGGTCTGCTACGGCGGGCAAAGAAAGTGGCTGTCGATACTGTACATGATCTTGCTTTGTTGAAGATAGAGGGTTCCCCTCTGCCCCCTATGTCGTTGGGTAATACCTCGCAAGTCCGTGAAGGCGAATCCATTGCTTTTACCGGCTTTCCGATTGGAGCTGTGTTGGGGCTGCATCCTGTGACCCACCGTGGTATTGTGTCAGCTATTACCCCTATTGCCACAGCTGGCCGGACCAGCCAAGATCTTAATCCTCAGCGAATTCAACACTTGCGCCAGCGTTCTTTTAAAGTATTTCAGCTGGATGCTACGGCATACCCCGGTAATAGTGGTAGTCCAGTCTATGATCCTGATACTGGACAGGTGCTAGGCGTGGTAAATATGGTATTTGTTAAAGGTAGCAAGGAGAACGTACTCAAGAATCCAAGCGGGATTACCTATGCTATTCCAGTGGATTATGTCAAGGCCCTACTTGAAAGAGCGGGGGTGAAGCTGTAATAGTCTCCCGCTCCCCAATTTGAGGGGCGGTTAATCAGTCAGCATAGAGCGCAATTTCTTGATGGCGTTATTTTCCAACTGGCGGATTCGCTCGGCAGAAATTTGGTATTCCGCAGCCAGTTCGTGCAAGGTGCTTTTGCTTTCTTGAAGCCAACGGCGGTGGATAATCGCACGGCTCCGAGGATCTAGCGCTTCCAGTGCCTGCTGTAGACGTTGGCCGTAATGATTCTCTTGGTCCAGCCGCTCCATTTGCCTCGCCGGGTCGGTGGTAGGATCGAAAAGATAGGCGATCGGCGCGGGGATGTCGTCTTCGCTATTTTCAGCGTTGGGGCCCTCAAAGGGAGTGTCTTGGCTGCTCAAGCGCGCTTCCATTTCCAAGACCTGCTTAGGACTGACTCCTAGATCACGGGCAACCTCATCCACCTCTTTTCGATTTAGCCAGCCCAAGCGCTTTTTAGCGCTCCGCAAATTAAAGAATAGTTTGCGCTGGGCCTTGGTGGTGGCTACTTTGACGATGCGCCAGTTGCGAAGAATAAATTCATGGATTTCAGCCCGGATCCAATGCACAGCGAAGGATACCAGACGGACCCCTTGTTCTGGATCGAAGCGTTTGACCGCCTTCATGAGGCCAATATTGCCTTCCTGGATTAAATCGGCCAGGGGAAGCCCATAACCGCTGTATCCTCGCGCAATCCGGACCACGAAACGAAGGTGGGAGAGTACCAACTGCCGAGCTGCGTCCAGGTCATGATGATCTCTAAGGCGAAGGGCCAGATTGTGCTCCTGGTCCGCGCTTAGTATGGGAATGCTATGGACAGTTTGGCAGTAGGTATCCAGATCCCCCACAGCCACCGGCACCAAGAACCCATTACTATTGCGTACAGTCAGTTCCATAAGTTCCCCTTCAGAAAAAAGCTCTTCTTATATTAGCACTCAAGTAGTAAGAGTGCTAATTTTGAGTATGAATTTATCGCAAAGGTTTCCTGCCGGTGGCGCGCGTTGGCCTTTGAACACCGGTCACAGGGAGTAAAAAATTAGACAAGCATATTTTTTACTAGTTTGCACTATTAAATTTGGCCACCGCAGGAAAATTTCAAGGGCTGCTCAACTGACTGAGATTCCTTCCTCTTTGCGCCTGGGTGGTAAAAATCCATGTTTAATTCTTCTCCCCCGGCGGGAGAAGATGTGGATGAGGGGGTAATTGGGCTAGGCATTACCTGTTTCTAATCCATTGAAATATTCGCGTTCATTTGCGGCTATTTTAATTCAGTAGGGTTTTAGTCCCCGTAGGCGCCGATCTTAAGCTTCTTCCTCCATCTCTTCCGCGGAGGTAGGGGTAAGTAAGGCCGCCACGAACTCTTCCGCGTCGAAAGGACGGAGGTCGTCGATTCCTTCACCAACGCCGATAAAGCGGATAGGGAGCGCCATTTTCTTGGCAATGGCGAAAATGACTCCCCCCTTAGCGGTGCCATCCAACTTGGTGAGGGTAATCCCTGTAAGGCCCACGGCTTCATGGAACTGTTTAGCCTGATTGAGGGCATTTTGGCCCGTCCCGGCATCTACGGTCAGCATTATTTCATGGGGAGCCTGGGGATCCACTTTCCCCATGACCCGTTTGACTTTTTTGAGTTCTTCCATGAGATTGGCCTGGGTATGCAGGCGGCCTGCAGTATCCGCAATCAGTACATCGATTCCTCGCGCCTGGGCCGATTGTAGGGCATCAAAAATCACCGAGGCAGAATCAGCCCCGCTGCGCTGGGCGATCACAGGCACCTGGTTACGTTCGCCCCAGGCTTGAAGCTGCTCCACCGCGGCAGCGCGGAAGGTATCGCCTGCAGCCAGCATTACCGAGCGGCCTTCCGCCTGGAATTTTTTGGCCAACTTACCGATCGTGGTGGTTTTGCCGACTCCATTGACGCCCACCATGAGAATGACGAAGGGTTTGATGCCCTCGGGAATCACGAGGGGGTGGCTAGAGGGCAGCAGCAGTTCTTGCATATTCTCCCGTAAGGCGGCCATTAAGGCGGCCGGATCTTTGAGTTGTTTGCGGGAGACTCGCACGGTGAGATTATCGATGATGGATTGGGTGGCTTCTACCCCTACATCGGCAACAAGCAGTTGAGTTTCAATCTCTTCCAGTAATTCATCATCGATGTTTTTTTTACCCAGCATCAAGTCGGCGATGCCGCCGGTCAAGTTGCCGCGGGTGCGACCCAGGCGATTACGCAGGCGTTTAAACAACCGCTGCTTTTTCACGGTTTCCGTGCCCCCATTGGCTTCCTCCGGGGTTTCAGCCATTTCAGGGGGAGAAGTCACCGTTTCTGGATTTTGTTCTGGGCTCTTTCCCTTTCGCTTAAAGAAACTTACCATGGTTGTTACGACTCATTAGGTAATACTGACTAAGTATCCTATCATTATTGCCATTTTCATTAAGAGTAAGAAGGAAGACGATGACGCCATTCATACGCTTGCTAGGGACCTTTGTGGTCTTGGTGCTGCCGCTGGCGGCTGTGGCCAAAGTGCATGAATTTACCCTGGAGAACGGGCTAAAACTCCTGGTTAAGGAAGACCCTCGCGCACCAGTGATGGTCTCCCAAGTGTGGTACAAGGTAGGCTCTAGCTACGAGCACAGTGGGATCACCGGCATTTCCCATATGCTGGAGCATATGATGTTTAAGGGTACCAAAACCCTGGAGCCTAACCAATTTTCGCAAATTATTTCCGCTAACGGCGGCGAGGAGAATGCCTTTACGGGCCGCGATTATACGGCCTATTTTGAGCAAATGGCCAATGACCGGGTGGAGGTGAGCTTCCGCTTGGAGGCTGATCGCATGCGTAATCTGGTGCTCGATCCCGAGGAACTACGCAAGGAAAAGCAGGTGGTGATGGAAGAGCGGCGTATGCGCACGGAAGATAACCCCAATGCCTTGACCTACGAGCGTTTTAACGCCACGGCCTTTCTGAGTAGTCCTTATCATCATCCCATCATTGGCTGGATGAGTGATATCCAACATTATGGGCTAAAGGATTTGCAGGCCTGGTATCAGAAATGGTATGCCCCTAACAATGCCACGGTCGTGGTGGTGGGCGATGTGGACCCGGAGGCCATCTATACTTTGGCCAAAAAGTATTTCGGTCCCCTGGAGCCGGAGACGATCACTCCGCCGAAACCCCAGCAAGAGATTCCCCAGAATGGCCGTCGGGAGATCTTCGTGAAGGCCCCGGCCGAGCTGCCTTATCTGTTGTTAGGCTGGAAAGTTCCCGTCATCAAGACTGCTGAAGAGGATTGGGAGGCCTACGCCCTGGAAGTGCTAGCAGGAATCCTGGATGGGGGGCGCAGTTCCCGTTTCTCCAAGGAACTGATCCGGGGCAGTCAGGTCGCTACCAGTGTGGGGGTTAGCTACGATCTTTATGCCCGTGGCCAGGACCAGTTGGTGATTGCCGGGGTCCCGGCCCAAGGACATACCATCGCCGAGTTAGAGGAGGCTATTGGGGCCCAGATCCAGCGGTTGCAAAAGGAGCTGGTAAGCAAAGAAGAACTGGAGCGAATCAAAAACCAAGTCGTGGCCCATAAAGTCTTTGAGCAGGATTCCATGTTCTTTCAAGCCATGCAGTTGGGTTTGTTGGAGACAGTGGGCTTAGACTGGCGGCTAGCCGATGCCTATGTGGATCGTGTACAGGCCATCACCGCTCAGCAAGTTCAAGCGGTGGCCCAAAAATATCTGCTGGAGGGCAATTTGACCCGAGCGGAATTGGTGCCTTTGCCTATTCAGCCGGGAGAAGAAGCACCCCCAACTCAGCCCACCGAGGGAGGCCGCCATGTTTCGTAGTCTGCTCGTTTTAATTCTATGGGGTATTGCGGGGACGGTTTCGGCAGCCCCTGATATTCAGCACTGGACCGCGGCAAACGGGGCGCGGGTCTATTTTATCCAGGCCAAGGAACTGCCCATGGTGGATATCCGGGTGGTCTTTGACGCCGGTGCGGCCCGGGATGGGGACCAACCGGGATTGGCCCGATTGAGCAATGCTTTATTGTCGGAGGGCGCGGGCGAGCTGGATGCCGATGCCATCGCCGAGCGTTTCGATAGCCTGGGCGCCCAATTTGGCACCCAAGCCGAGCGGGACATGGCAGTAGTGAGTCTACGCAGCCTGACAAGGCCTGAAATTTTGCAGCCGGCGCTGGAGACCATGGCCTTGGTTTTGGCCAAGCCTGCCATGCCATCAGGGGCTTTTGAGCGAGTGCGCAAACGCATGGAGGCCACCCTACAAAGGCAGTTGCAGTCGCCAAGCAGTCTTGCTAGCCGAGCCTTTTACCGTCACCTTTACGGCGATTATCCTTATGCTCATTTACCTTCAGGGACCGAGGAGGGGCTAGCCAGTCTGAGCCGGGATGACGCCTTGGCTTTCCATCAGCGCCACTATGTGGGTCGTAATGCGGTAGTGGCCATTGTAGGCGCCCTGGACCGTACTCAGGCCGAAGAAGTCGCAGAGCAGGTGATAGGCGATTTGCCCGCCGGAAAACCGGCGCCCACGCTACCTTCTGTACCTAGCCTCGAGGAGGCCAGTAGGGAGGTCATTACTTATCCTTCCACCCAAACCACCGTCATCCTGGGCACGGTAGGCATGCGCCGTGGCGATCCCGACTATTTCCCCTTATATGTGGGGAACCATGTATTGGGCGGCAGCGGCCTGGTGTCACGGATCAGTGTGGAACTGCGGGAGAAAAGGGGCCTGACCTATAGCGCCTACAGCTATTTTAGCCCCATGCGTCGCCGGGGTCCCTATATTTTGGCGTTACAGACCCGCAATGAACAGGCGGAGGAAGCCTTGCAGGTGCTGCGCAACACTCTGAAAGAGTTTATGACCAGGGGGCCCGGTGAGGAGGAACTCCAGTTTGCCAAGCAAAATATTACCGGGGGGTTTCCACTAAGAATCGATAGTAATGGGGAGAAAGTCCAGTATCTTGCTATGATTGGTTTCTATCGATTGCCGCTGGATTATTTGGAAACCTTTACCTCCCAGGTGGAAGCGGTCACGGTGGCCCAGATTCGGGAGGCCTTTCAGAAAAGAGTTGATCTAGATAAGATGGTCACGGTTATGGTGGGTGGTGCCGCCGAAGGGTAGAGCCGGAGCTTCCCGAGGCCAGGTTCGGATTATTGGTGGTCTCTGGCGCGGTCGGAAACTCACCTTTTCCCCTCGCCCAGGGCTGCGCCCTACCCCGGATCGGGTTCGGGAGACCTTATTTAATTGGCTTCAGCCGGTGATTATGGGCGCCCATTGCTTGGATTTATTTGCAGGCAGCGGCGTCTTGGGTCTGGAGGCCAGTTCCCGGGGGGCGGCGCAAGTGGTCATGGTGGAGAAGGATCCGCGGGTCTGTCGGGAAATTTATGCTCAGGTAATGCGCCTTGATGCTAAGGGGGTAGAGGTGGTTGCCAGTGAGGCTTTGGCTTATCTCCGGAGCCCTACTCAAAGTTTTGATATTGCTTTTTTAGACCCCCCCTTTGGGAGTGAGTTGCTAGGGCCCTGCTGCGAGCACCTGGAGCAGGGCGGTTGGTTGACCCTCGGCGCCTACATTTATCTGGAGGCCCGGGGCCGTGGGGGTTTACCGCCTTTGCCCGCTAGCTGGGAGTTAGTGCACAGCAAACAAGCCGGGGAAGTGGGGTATTATTTGGCTCGCCGTAGTTAAACTCAGCTGACTTGAGAATTCTAACCCATGCCAAATATTACTGCTGTTTACCCAGGGACTTTTGACCCTATTACCCGAGGTCATAGTGATTTGGTGGCGCGCGCGGCCCCCTTATTTGAGCGGATTATTGTGGCCGTTGCCGCCAGTCCCGTGAAAGCACCCTGCTTTTCATTAGAGGAACGGGTGTCTTTGGCCGAAGAGGTCTTGGCGGATCACCCTAATGTGGAAGTGCAAGGCTTTGATAGTTTGCTGGCGGATTTTGCCCGGGATTGTGGCGCCCGCGTGTTGCTGCGAGGGTTGCGGGCAGTATCCGACTTTGAGTACGAATTTCAATTAGCCAGCATGAATCGCCACTTGGTGCCGGAAGTGGAAACGCTGTTTCTGACACCTGCCGAGCAATATGCCTTTATTTCGGCTAGCCTAGTACGGGAGGTGGCCGCTTTAGGAGGCGATGTATCGCCTTTTGTGCATCCTAGTGTGCTGGCTGCGCTGACTGAAAAATTGGGCTAAAATATTTATAATTGAGTATTTTAGTCAGGAATAAGCTATGGCTTTATTGATTACCGACGAGTGCATCAACTGCGATGTCTGCGAGCCCGAGTGCCCTAATGGAGCAATTTCCCAAGGAGAGGAGATTTATGTCATTGAGCCCAAGCTCTGTACGGAGTGTGTCGGGCATTTTGAGACTCCCCAATGCGTTGAGGTTTGTCCAGTGGAATGTATTATTCCTGATCCTGGCCGTAAAGAAACCCAAGAGGAGCTAGAGGGCAAATATAAAGCGCTGATGGCTCAATCGGAGTAACTCGAAGTTTTTTGGATAGCTAAGTCTTTTTGCGATATCCGGTTAGCCTAGATAGATCAGTTAGCCGAATCGAGACTTAATCATCCGCTAGCTGGTCGATGGCCTCCCTATCCCCTGTCTCCAGTTGGACCTTGATCGCCCCCATACTACTTAGCACGCTGGCGATCTTGCTAGCCCCGGGGATAGGCAGGATATGCTCTCCTTTTTGCAGTAGCCAAGCCAGCGCAATCTGATAGGGGGAGGCCTGGTGCTTTTCACCAAGATCTTGAAATAAAGGGTGGGCAGTTAAACGTTCGTGGTGACGCCGTCCTCCGACAGGGCTGTAAGGAACGTAGCTGATCCCTTGGTTTTGGCATAGATCCGCTAATCCGCTCTGGAAATCCTGCTTGTGGAAGGGATGGCAGCGATTTTGCACTGCGGCAATTGGAACTTGCTTCAAAGCCAGTTCCAATTGCCGGGAATCAATATTGGAGAGCCCTAAGTGCCGAATTTTGCCTTCCTCCTTGAGCCGGATTAGCATCCCCAGGGACTCCTCGAAGGGGATGTTGGGATCAGGCGCATGGAGATAATAGAGGTCGATGATTTCGCAGTGGAGATCTCGCAGGCTTTGTTCGCAGGAGGTGCGTAGCCATTCGGGGTGGGCGTCAACGACCCATTCTCCGCGAGGACGCCGGAGTCCTCCCTTGGTCGCAACCAATACTTCATTGCGTGCCCCAAGTTGGGTCAGGGCAGAATAGATAAGGCGCTCGTTATGACCCAATTCTCCATCATCAAGACAGTAAACATTCGCGGTATCGATAAAATTGCCGCCGTTTTCCACAAATGCTCGAATGACCTCCATGGCGTCCTTTTTCTCCGGCCGCCCGGCGATGGAAAGAGGCATGGCGCCGAGGCCGATGGCATAAAGTTGATAGCCTGTCCCGTCAAGCTCTCTTTTCATGAAAATCTCCTTAATGAATGCCCTATTCGACGATCCGGATGAACCCTATGATTTCAAGACGGAATTCCGCAATACCCTGCCGAATTTCTGTACCCTCGTTTGCCGAAGAGTCTGAGCCCACGTCAACTACCTCTCCCTAAAGGAAGAGGCTTGTAGCTGTACTCCCTCAATCCCTATGAGATCAACGCACGCTACATTGGGCACCAAGAGCGGGTTTCCTGGCTTAACCGCTTGCCCGTTAGGCTGGTTGACACGTCTGACCAGGACGCTGCAGAAGCGGAGCAGCCTTATTGTATTAACGCAGCATCTTGGTCGTTTGGCGATGCTGTCCAGTTACCCGGAGACGTTAAACAATGCCAGTATTTTTAAGCACGAACTGTTTACCCGGTGGGTGCCTAAGTGCAGGCACATTATACCCTAATTGCGGGCGCTTCCTCCCCCACCTGAAGGTCGGGGCCTCCGCGCCTGTGCCAACCTGAGAGGTTTAATTGGTGATCGTCAAGACGGTGATGCACCATTTTGAGGAGAGTTAACTCATGCGTTCCATTGGAGCCTCACATGGATGTTAGGCGACCCCCTAGCAAGGTTGCGAAGTGAAACGGCGCGCCGAGCGCGAGGGCCGCATTGCTTGCGTTTTGCCATGAATTGGCGCTATGATTTTATTGCTCTCGGAGCCTAGGGTGGGGAGCACCCGATGTGAAAGCGCGAGGAGCGGTAAAGACCCCAAGACCAAGGTCACCCCTTCGTCGAGGACCGCGAGGAATCGCGAATTCTCCAGGTTGATGAAGTTTTGTAGGAACAAAATTGAAATCAGTCATGGCGAAACTCCAAAAGTTATGACGCTCAGGGCAATGTTGTCCAAATGGTGATTTTGGACGCAAAAGCTAAAGGATTATTGCCCCTTGTCAACGAAGAAGCAGCCTAAACACTTGCGTTCAATCTAACGCAGCAAAATCATCTCTCAAATACTTCAGACCAATGGCGGCTGTCCGCTCAACTCCACTTACTATTAAGCCTGTTGTCGACCCGGTGATGACCATCTTCCTCCGTATCGCGGTGTTTGCTTTTCTGGTTTTGGGGAGTAGTTTAGCTGTCGCCCAGAAAGCCCCCCCCGCAGCGGCTATCGCCAGTGCCCACCCCCTTGCTACCCGTGCCGGGCATAAGGTGCTGGAAGCGGGGGGTAATGCGTTTGATGCGGCGGTGGCGATGAGCGCAGCCCTGGCGGTGGTGGAACCTTACAGCTCCGGGCTGGGAGGGGGCGGATTCTGGCTGCTCCATCGCGCCAAGGATAATGTCGAAATCATGATTGACGGCCGAGAACGGGCTCCCCTTGCGGCCACCTCTCAAATGTATCTTGATGATGCAGGTGAATTGATTGAGGGAGCCTCTGTCGATGGGCCGTTAGCAGCGGCAATCCCCGGTCTGCCAGCGGCACTGGCCCATCTGGCAGCGCATTATGGTCGCTTGTCCCTCGCCGAAACTTTAGCCCCCGCCATCGGCTATGCCCATGGGGGATTTGAGGTGGATGAGCCTTACCGCCGCCGGGTGGCCTTTCGCCTTCCTGTGCTTAAGCGCTGGCCCGCTGCCAGTCGGGTGTTTTTGAGCAATGGAAAAGTACCCACCCTAGGGGAGCGGATTAAACAACCCGCCTTGGCGGCTACCCTGGAAGCTCTCGCTGCACGGGGCGCGGCAGGTTTTTACCAGGGGCCGGTGGCAGAGGCCCTGGTAGACGGCGTGCGAGCTGCTGGAGGTATTTGGCGTTTGGAAGATTTAACCCAATATCAGGTGGTGGAGCGAGAACCGGTGCGGGGTAAATACCGTGGTTTTAATATTATTTCTGCGAGTCCCCCTTCTTCCGGTGGCATCGCTTTGCTGACCATGTTGAATATCCTCGCCCAGGAGGATTTATCCACCCTCTCAGGGGCGGCTCGTACCCATTTCATTATCGAAGCCATGCGCCGTGCTTACCGGGATCGGGCCCAGTACTTAGGGGACCCGGATTTTGTGGATATTCCAGTGGAAAGGTTGAGCCATCCTTATTATGGTGCCGGATTGCGGGCTGGCATCCGCCTCGACCGGGCAACCCCTAGCGCCCATCTTCCTGGTATTGGAAACCAGGAAACCGGACCACATACCACGCATTTTTCTATCATCGATCGGGAGGGAAATTGGGTCGCCGCCACCTTGAGTATCAACTACCCTTTTGGCTCTGGTTTCATGCCTCCCGGTACGGGGGTTTTACTTAACGATGAGATGGACGACTTTGCGGCTGCCCCCGGCGTACCCAATGTCTATGGCCTGATTGGCAATCAAGCTAATGCCATTGCGCCTGGGAAAAGGCCCTTGTCCAGCATGACCCCTACCTTCGTGGAGGACGAACGCGGCGTATTGGTATTGGGAACGCCTGGGGGCAGCCGGATTATCACCATGGTATTGCTTGGCCTCCTGAATCATGTGGAGGGGGCGGATTTAACCCGCTTAGTATCGCAACCCCGTTTTCACCACCAATATTTACCCGATGAGGTGCAATATGAACCCCAGGCTTTTGATGACAAACTAATTCGGCGTTTGCAAGCTTTGGGGCATCGCCTGACACCCCATGAGCGGCGGTGGGGGAATATGCAAGCCCTGTTTTGGGATCGAGTTCGAAACCGGGTTGAGGCGGCCAGTGATCCCAGGGGGGTGGGGCAAGCGGTTGTTCGTTGAGAGCCGGAAATACATGTTGATGAGGTGTTGAAACGGTTGCGTGCCGTGCTCCATCCATAAGATGTTCTAGGTTGTGTTTTAAATGGGGAGAATTGAGCAAATTAATGGGGGCTAAGTCCATCCGTTTCAGGTATGAGCTTGCCGGAAACGGCCTCAAGGCCTTATTGATGTTGATGCGCGCCCCTTCGGGCCTCCGGCGGAAGTCCCGATTCGCTCCCGGCGAATCGCTCCGGCCTACGAGGAGGCACCAATAAACAGCCTGTAGGCCGGATTAAGCGTCGCGTATCCGGCAAAACAATACTGCCGGTGCTCTATTCACCCCCTCATCCTTACCTTCTCCCGCCAGGGGAGAAGAAAAAAGGCACTACTGGCCGCTATATTGTAAAAAAAGGAAGTTCACTCGCCTGGCGGTAAACTCCCTGCTCGGTGATATAGGCACTGATCAAATCCGGGGGCGTAATATCAAAATAAATATTGCGCAGGGTTATCCCGGGCTGGGGCTCAAGGGCCAACTCCTCCGGCCCTTTTTCCTCTAGGTGGGCCTGGGCCGGCGAAGCAGATACCCGCTTAAAGGTTTCGCTGGCCACATAGAAGGGGATATTTTGGCGGCGGGCGGCTAAAGCGAGTAGCAAGGTACCGGCTTTGTTGATTACGGAGCCATCATTGAGCAGGGTGTCTGCGCCCACCACAATCGCTTTGGCCTTTCCCACAAAGAGCCCCATCTGGGCGTCGGTAATCAAGGTCGTGGCAATTCCCCATGCGGACAGTTGCCTGGCGAGCCTATAGCCTTCCTGGAGCGGCCGGGATTCGGTCACAACGGCGTTAACCCCTTGCTCTTTCAATATCTTAAAAGAAGCCACCACGGTAGAGCTGAGGCTGTGGGTCATCACCGTCGCGCTCCTACCTACCAGCGCTGCTGTTTGCCGGGCGATGGCAGTGACTGCCTGTTGGGATTGATCCTGTAGTTGCTGGGCAAGGGCCACTATTTTTGGACGCAGGCTGGCCACCTCTTCCTGGGGGAGACAAACTAGGAGGGATTGCCAGCGTCCTACTAGATTCTGGACGGGAGCCATACTGGGTCGGGTTTGCCGGAGCCGATTAGCGATGAGGTTTAATTCGGTGATAAGGCCACCACAGCTTGTGGCCGGGCTGGTTTGGGCTCGGTTAGCCAGCAAGGCGAGACTGCGCCGAGCCAATTCGCTGGCCCCGTGTTCCCGATCCTCGGCAAGAATTGCTATCTCATCTTTCATGGGGGATAGACTTGAGCAAGGGCCTCAGCAAGGGCAGGAACGGTGGGATAATCGGATAATGCTGTGGGGGTTACCCAGCATAGCTCGGTGTTTTCCCAATCTAAACGGATAGCCTCAGGATGTTCAACCTGGAATAGGAAAGGGTGAACTTCCCACAGTACCGGCGAATCAGGGTCATCCACGGAGAGTGGTGGGCCACTCTTGAGCAGGGTAATGTCTTCTCCCTTTAGCCCGGTCTCTTCTTGGATTTCACGGAGGGCCTGCGCTAGGGGAGTGGGATCTTCTAAATAGCCGCTAATCCCTGACCAGCGCCCTTGGTAGCTGCCCACTCGTTGGCTGCGGCGGACCAGCAATATCTTGCCTTGATGTTCCAAAAAAACAGTGACAACTTGGCGGATGGGCTTGGGAGTAGGTGGTTTCATTGCCCTCCTGGGTTAGTTGGAAAATCAGCGGATACTCCTTCAAGATAGACTAGCCTGTATTGCGCATCCCCGCGGCAATAGCATTGATAGAACGCAGCAAGGGATCGATCCAAGCTTGGCGTTCTACGGGGGTGAGCAGGGGGTCGCGGGTGCGCTGGATGAGGGTGAGTTGGATATGGTTGAGGGGGTCTAGATAAGGGTCCCGACGCCTCAGGGACAAGGCCAAGGAGGGATTTTCCTCCAGTAGCGTGTGAGCGCCCACAATATGGAGCACTTGCGTCACGGTGCGCTGATATTCGGCACTGAGCATGGCAAAGATTCGCTCTCCCGTCTCGGGATCGAGACACAACTCGGCGTATTGTTGGGCGATGCGCAACTCGGCCTTGGCCAAAGACATTTGGATATTACTCAGCATGGCCCGAAAATAGGGCCATTCTTGATACATGGCTTGGAGTTTTGCAAGCCGATCGGGGGCGCCGGCCCGCCATTGCTCCAAGGCGCTGCCGATGCCATACCAGGCGGGGAAAGTGTGGCGGGCTTGGGCCCAACCAAAGACCCAGGCAATGGCCCGTACTGAGGCCTTGGAGCGATCGCCTTTTTTCCGGTGGGAGGGCCGGGAGCCAATATTCAAAAGTCCAATTTCATTGACGGGAGTGGCTTCGTAGAAATAATCTTGAAAACCGGGCGTTTCCTCCGTAAGTTCCCGGTAGGCCCGCTCGCCAGCTTCGGCTAAAAAGTCCATGACTCCGAGATAGTCGCGCTTTTCTTCTTGGGGGGGCTGGACGAGGCAAGCGCTCGCCTTAATCAAGCCGCTTATTCCCATGTCTAGCTCATAAATGGCAGTCTCGGTGTTGCTGTACCGAGAGGAGAGCACCTCGCCTTGTTCCGTGAATTTGATTTGACCGTGGACTGTACCCCGAGGTTGGGACAGGATAGCGTCAAAGGTGGGGCCGCCGCCACGGCCAATGGTTCCCCCCCGGCCATGGAAGATGCGGCAATCTACACCCCGGTCGCCAGTCAGGGCGGTGACTTTCTTTTGCGCTTCATACAGTTTCCAGGAGGAGGCCAGAATTCCCCCGTCCTTACAGGAATCCGAGTAGCCAATCATGACTTCTTGCTGGTTACCAGAAGCCTGGAGTAGGGCTTGATAACTGGGATCATCGAGCAGAGCGGTCATGACAGGCTCGATATGCTCCAAATCCTCGATGGTCTCAAACAAGGGGGAAATCTGGAGGTCGCAATGCCATTGACCTTGCTGGTGTTTAGCCAAGCCAGCGAGATGGCCTAGGAACATGACCTCTAGGACATGACTGGCGGCATGGGTCATGGAAATCACATAGGTGCCAAAGACCCGGGGGCTGACCTCCCGGCGCATTTGGGCCATGACGTCAAATATTTCAAGGGTTTCCCGGGTAGGGGGAGTCAGTTGCTCCCGGTCGATGGGGACTCCTTCTTCACGGGCGAGCTGTTCGGAGAGCAGTTGTTGACGTTCGGTCTCTGAGAGATCAAGGTAAGCGGGGTGGAGTCCTGCCTGCTTTACTAATTCAGCGACTGCCTCTGTATGGCAACTGGATTCCTGGCGAATGTCCAGTTTAAGGAGGTAAAACCCAAAACTTTCTACCAGGCGAATCAGATCTTGTAGTTCTCCTGCTGCAATGTTGCCATCGCCATGGTTGATAAGACTGTCGCGAATGAGGTAAAGATCCTGAAGGAATTCATCCTCAGAGGGATAACCTACACCGCTAGGGGGGCTGAGCCCGCTCTCTGGCTTAAGATGTAGCTCCACTGCCCGTAAATTATCAAGCAGGCGGTAGCGCATCAGGTAGAGCTTGCGCCGGTAAGGCTCATGACTAAAGCGGGTAGGGTTGCCGAGGAGGGCCTCTGGGCAGTCATTAAGATCCTGGTTAATGCTGTCCATCAGGGCTGTGGAGGGTTGGATGAGGGGAATGGAGTGAGTCAGGATACGCATCAATTCCCCAATGCGCTCGAGGTAATGCCGCAACGCCATCCGCATTTGCAAGCGCACTGCCATGGCAGTGATCTCCGGTTTGACATTGGGATTGCCGTCCCGATCTCCTCCAATCCAGGATCCAAAGTGCAAAAAGCTGGGTACTCGGATTGTGGTATTTTCAGGGAGATCATCCCCATAGACTTTGTGAATGGCTTCTTCCAGTTGGCGATAGGTTTCGGGGACTGCTTGGAATAAGCTGACTTTGAAATAGAACAGGCCATTGATGATTTCATCTCGGACCTGGGGCCGGTGAGCCCGCACTTCGTCAGTCTTCCAGAGGACTTGAATCTGCCGTTCTAATTGACGGTGCAGTGCTTCCTCCTCCCGTTGACTCAGTCGAGCCTCGTCCAGAAGTTTGCTGGTGAGGAAAATCTTGCGGAGGTGTTCCATTACCGTGCGCCGCTTGGCCTCAGTGGGATGGGCGGTAATGACAGGAATATAAGCCAGGCTATCCAGTAGAATTTGAAGTTGCCCAGGCCCAACTCCCCCATTTCGTACCTCCTGTAGGGTCTCTTCAAATGAGCCCCGCCAAAGAGGTCCCCCCGCATCAATGCGGCGTTGCCGTTGGCGGTGTTGGTAGGCCTCCTCGGCAATATTCGCGAGACTGAAGTAGATGCTAAATGCCCGCACCACTTGGGTAAGCGTTTCCACATCTAGCTTACTGATAAGGCGCAGTAGCTGGATTCGTTTATCTGGATTCTCTTTTTTGCGTAGGTTGATGTAGCCCTTGCGCAAGGCTTCTACAGCGGCGAATACTTTTTCCCTCGACTGGGCTTGGATGACTTGGCCCAGTAGATTGCCAAAAAGCTTGACTCGGGCACGCAATTCCTTATCGCGCCAGGGAGTGGCATTCTTGGTTTGATCCGGGGACACGGAAGCTATTGGTGCGGGTTTGGCTTCGGGGATTTGTTTCATCATGGGTGTCATTATAACCTGTATAGCTTGGTCTGGCGCATCTGGCCTTGAAGGAGTGCATGGACGCACGACGACCCCCTAGCGAGAGTGCGCAGCTTTGCGGAGCATCGAGCGCGAGGGCCACATAACTTGTTGTTCACTGTGGCGCGTTTCGGTAACATCGACCTCAGGCTAGGGTGTGGTCTCAATAGGGAGACCTTGGGGTTGTTATCAGAAGATCGGCCATGATGTAAAACCCGACCGGCACATCCCTTTTGGCTACCGCGAGGAGCGCGGGAAGTTAGGCCTGTGGAGGGGCACAGCCTCCCGACGATACCAGGGTCGGCCTGGGACAATAGGGGCCTCAATGAAGCAGGAAACGCGCAGAGGGCAACCGGGCAGGAGCCCGGTCGGCGAAAGCAGATAAGCCGATAATTGTCACTCATAAGCAGCGAACTCCGAGGCTAAGATACACCCCTATTTATACTTTGGCATGGGGCTAATTTGGGACGAGCCGGCGATAAAGGTGGAGGTAGGCCTTAGCGCTAGCCCGCCAGCTAAAGTCCTGTTCCATGCCGGTCAGGGCGAGTTGGCGCCATAGGCTGCGCTGGTGATACAAAGCCAATGCCCGTCGGATGGCAGCAAGTAGGGCGGAGGGGGTAGGCTCTGTGAAGATGAAGCCTGTGGCCCGTCCTCGGCGGAGGTTTTCTTCGGTTGCATCCACCACGGTATCGGAGAGACCCCCAGTGCGGCGCACAATCGGCACAGTGCCATAACGTAAGGCATAAAGCTGGGTTAGGCCGCAGGGTTCAAAGCGAGAAGGCATGAGGAAGATATCAGCACCCGCTTGGATGCCATGGGCGAGCTGTTCATCATAGCGGATGGACAATCCCATTTGGTGGGGGTAGCGGGAAGCAAGTTTTTGCAGGGCATGCTCATAGTCTTCGTCGCCTTGGCCTAGAAAAACCACTTGGACCTTTTCAGAGAGTAGCTTAGGTAACGCCCTGAGGATAAGGTCAATCCCTTTTTGTTCTACTAACCGCCCGACAAAACCCAGCAGGGGGATAGTTTCGTCTTCAAGCAAGCCATAGTGGCGCTGCAGTGCCAACTTGTTAAAGGCTTTATGGTGCCAACAGCTTTTGTCATAGGGTTTCTCGATGAAAGTATCGTGGATTGGATCCCAATGCTGGTAATCGGCGCCATTGAGAATGCCCGTAAGGTGTTCTGCCCGCCGGCGAAGCACGCCGTCCAGGCCGCAACCAAATTCTGGGGTCAGGATTTCCCGGGCATAGGTGGGGCTGACGGTGGTGAGCCAATCGGCAAATACCAGTCCCCCCTTGATAAAGGAAAATTGCTGGTGAAACTCTAAAGCATCGGGGGACCACCACCCGGAGGGCAGTTTTAAGGCTTCGAACTGCTGGCGGGGGAACACCCCTTGGTAGGAGAGGTTATGAATGGTGAATAGCGTTGCAGGGCGATTTTTGGCTTGGCTGAGAAGCGGAGGAAGCAGCCCTGTTTGCCAATCGTTGCAGTGGATGATATCAGGCTGTCGCCCCAGTGCTGGATGACTTGCAAAGGCGGCAATGGCTTGGCAGAAAGTAGCAAAGCGTGAGGCATTGTCTGGCCAATCCTGGCCATTTTCGTCTAAATAAGGGTTGCCTGGGCGGTCAAAGTATTCAGGACTGTCTACCAACCAGACGGGGTTTGGCCCCTCGGGGAGTTGGCTTTTCAAAATGCGAACTGGCCTTGGTGTTGAGGGAAGCTGCAAACAGGCCACTTCTGTCAGGTTTCCAAGGTGGATTTTGCAGGCAGGGTAGGCCGGTAGGATGATGCCTACGTCCTGTCCTAGGTGGGCGAGTTCCACGGGCAAGGTGCCGGCGACATCACCCAAACCGCCCGTTTTGATTAGAGGATGGACCTCACTGCTGGCAAAAAGGATTTTATACACTTTGATGCCTCGAAAAATCACAAAGCTTATTCGGCCACAAGGTGCATGTCATTAAGTTAGACAGATTATTTTTGATTTTTTTGTTTTAAAAAATGGAAAATTAAGCTTAAGGTATAGCAAAACCATACCCGCGCCGGGAGGTCGGTGCTTAGACGCAATAAAAATTGTCTGCAAAAACTAGATATATTTTTAACAAAAGCCCATTAGTATACCAAAATTTGATTTCATGTGCTAATCAGAATATTGTGCCGGGCTTTTAAGTTCTCACCCTGGCGGATGGTTATATTCTCTCTCCTGCTGAGCAACTTGAATGCTGAGTGGGCGGGTGAGGACCTTGAAAAGGACGATCTAAAATCCAGGCTATAGTATTCCCTATGGCCTTTGTGATCGCCAGGTGAGGTTAATATGCTTGCATCCTGTACTTTCGTAATTTTCGGTGCTACCGGTAACCTAAGCTGCAATAAGCTATTGCCTGCGCTCTATCATTTAGAGGTGGAGCAACGGCTGCCCAATAAAATGGCTATCATAGGTCTTGGACGTCGAGATTGGAATACTGAGCACTGGCGCCAATGGGTGGCTGAGAAAATTGAGTCGAAGGCAAGAGGGGGCCTAGATAAAGCGATTTTAGCCCGTTTTCAACAACGATTGTATTATTTTCAGGGGGATCTTGCGGAAGCGGACACCTACCCCCATCTTAAGGCCTACCTGGAAGAGGAAGCTCAGGCCTTTCCTGCCAATATGGTGTTCTATATGTCCATCCGTCCGGCAGAGTTCGGCGTGGTTTCCGATAATTTAGGTGTGGTGGGCCTTAACTCAGAAAAAGACGGTTGGCGGCGGTTGGTGGTGGAAAAACCTTTTGGCTATGATGTGGACAGCGCTGAGCGCCTGGAAACTCGGTTGCATCGATATTTTGCCGAGCGTCAAATCTTTCGCATCGACCATTATTTGGGGAAGGGGACGGTGCAGAATGTGTTTGTTTTCCGCTTTGCTAATTTGATGCTCGAACCCCTCTGGAACCGTAATTATATCGACCACATTCAAATCACCCATGCAGAAACACAGGGGCTTGAGGGGCGGGCAGGGTATTACGAAGGGACTGGTGCTCTACGGGATATGATCCAAAGTCACCTTTTACAAATGCTTGCCCTAGTGGCAATGGAACCCCCGCCGAGTATGGATCCGGAATCCTTGCGGGATGAGAAAGTCAAGGTATTGAAGTCCATCCGCCCTATTCCGGCAAGCGCCGTCAATGCCCATGCTTTTCGGGCCCAGTACGCACCCGGCACCTTCCAGGATAAAAAAGTGCCAGGCTATTTGGAGGAAAAAGGGGTCGACAAGGATAGCACCACGGAGACTTATGCGGCCCTCAAGCTTTATATCGATAATTGGCGCTGGCGTGGTGTACCGTTTTATTTGCGCACGGGCAAACGGATGGCGACGACCACCTCCCAGATTTCGATCCGTTTTAAACATGTGCCTCAGCAGCTATTTCGCCAAACCCCCATCCATCGCCTCGAACCCAACTGGCTCTTGCTTGGCATCCAACCCAATGAGTGCTTACGGCTTGAACTGCAGGTCAAGGAGCCAGGGCTGGAAATGCGGGCCCATACCACGACTTTGGATGCCGCCTACTGTAGCCGAGGGGAAATTAAACTGGATGCTTATGAGGCGCTGCTTTTGGACGTTATTGAGGGAGATAATTCCCTATTTTTGCGTTATGACGAAGTGCGCTGGGCTTGGCGGGTGGTGGATCCCATCCTTAAGGTGTGGGCAAGTGAGCGGGAGTTTATCCATAGTTATGGGGCGGGCAGTTGGGGGCCGTCTGAAACCTCGCGCTTGTTTGACCGTGATGACCAACGCTGGCGGAATACTCTTTAGAGATAAAAACCAATGACACAACAAACGCTTTTGATCACAGGGGGGGCTGGTTTCATCGGCTCTGCCGTGGTACGGCATTTCATTGAAAACACAGACCAAAGGGTGATTAATGTGGATAAACTCACCTATGCGGGTAATCTGGAGTCCTTGGAATCTATCGCCTTCCATCCCCGCTATGAATTTGTCCATGCCGATATCTGTGATGGGGGGGCGATGGCGCAACTCTTTGCCCAGTATCGGCCCCATGCCGTGCTGCACTTGGCCGCCGAATCCCATGTGGATCGCTCCATTGATAGTCCAGTGGATTTTATCAATACCAATATCACCGGGACCTATACCTTACTGGAAACAGCCTTAGATTATTGGCGAAAGCTTGATAAGAGCGCCCAAGCCCAGTTTCGCTTTCACCACATTTCCACCGATGAGGTTTTTGGCTCTTTAGGTGAAACGGGCTTATTTCATGAAGACTCACCCTATCAACCCAATTCACCCTACGCAGCGAGCAAAGCCGCTTCTGATCACCTGGTGAGGGCTTGGCATCATACTTATGGATTGCCGGTTTTGATCACCAACTGTTCCAATAATTATGGTCCCTACCAATTTCCGGAAAAACTCATTCCCCTTATGGTGCTGAATGGGATTGAAGGTAAGCCCCTCCCTGTTTATGGCGCGGGTGACAATGTGCGGGATTGGCTTTATGTGGAAGACCATGTGCGGGCTTTGCAAATCGTCCTGACTGAGGGACAGCCAGGAGAAACCTATAATATTGGTGGGCATAACGAACAGACCAATATCGAAGTGGTTGAACTCATTTGCCAGCTACTCGATGAACTGCTTCCCGAGTCCCCCCACCGGCCTCACCGTTCTCTCATTACCTTCGTGTCGGACCGACCGGGTCATGATCGACGGTATGCCATTGATGCGGGAAAAATCGCTAGCGAATTAGGTTGGAGACCGCAGGAAACCTTTGAGACTGGGCTGCGCAAGACCCTTCAGTGGTATTTGGATAATCAGAAGTGGTGTCAGCGGGTACTCGATGGCAGCTATCGTCGAGAGCGTTTGGGCACAAGGGGGCAAGTCTATGCGTAAGGGAATTATTCTTGCCGGGGGGTCGGGGACCCGGTTATATCCCGTCACCCAGCCGGTTTGCAAGCAACTGCTACCTGTCTATGACAAACCAATGATCTACTATCCCCTCTCGGTATTGATGTTAGCGGGTATCCGGCAGATCTTGGTGATTTCCACTCCCCAGGATTTGCCTCGTATCGAGCAATTATTGGGGGATGGCTCCCAGTGGGGGCTGAGTTTTTCCTACCGGGTGCAACCCCGGCCCGAGGGAATCGCACAAGCCTTTATTCTTGCCAAAGACTTCATCAGGGGAGAACCTTGTGCTTTGATACTTGGAGACAATATTTTCCACGGGGACGATCTTTCTTTACTGCTCCAGGAGGCCGCCAAGCGGGATTCGGGAGCCACGGTATTTGCCTATCCTGTTCATGATCCAGAGCGTTATGGAGTCGTTGAATTTGAAGATGGTCGCAAGGTTTTGAGCATTGAAGAAAAACCTGCCGCGCCCAAATCCCGTTATGCGGTGACAGGCTTGTATTTTTACAATGAGCAGGTAGTGGAAATAGCAGAATCCCTGACTCCCTCAGCTCGGGGAGAGTTGGAGATCACGGATGTTAATCGACACTACTTAAGAGAAGAACAACTGTTTGTGGAAGTGATGAGCCGCGGCATGGCTTGGCTAGATACGGGCACCCATGACTCCCTGTTAGATGCCGCCTTATTCATTCATACTATTGAAAAACGCCAAGGACTGAAGATTGCTTGTCCCGAAGAGATTGCCTATCGGATGGGCTATATCGGCGACGCAGATCTGGAGCGTTTGGCCGGACCGCTGCAAAAAAGCGGTTATGGTGACTATTTGTTGAATTTATTGCGTGAAAAAGTTTATTAAATCTCCATGAAAGCTAAGCCGACTAAGCTCCCCGAGGTTTTGCTCATTGAACCCCGTGTCTTTGGTGACAAGCGGGGTTTTTTCTTTGAAAGCTATAACAAGATAGCCTTTGCGGCAGCCACCGATATTCAGGCCGAGTTTGTACAAGACAACCATTCTTGCTCGGCAAGGCACGTCCTACGGGGTTTACACTACCAGATTCGGCAGCCCCAAGGTAAATTGGTTCGGGTCGTTGCGGGTGAAGTCTTTGATGTGGCCGTTGATCTGCGGCGCAGTTCTTCTAGTTTTGGCCATTGGGTCGGTTGCCACCTCTCGGCGGAAAACAAGCATCAGCTCTGGGTGCCAGAAGGATTTGCCCACGGTTTTTTAGTGCTAAGTGAGTATGCGGAGTTCTTATATAAGACCACGGACTACTATGCCCCGGAATATGAGCGTTGCATTCGCTGGGATGATCCGGAGCTGGCTATAGACTGGCCCTTGGAGAAGGCTCCGCTGGTCTCCACCAAGGACCAAGCAGGTGTCGCTTTTAAAGAGGCGGAGCTGTTCCCATGAACAATACTCGGAAACGGATACTTTTGCTGGGCGCAAGTGGTCAGGTGGGTTGGGAGTTGCAGCGGACACTGGCTCCCTTAGGGGAGGTGATTGCCTTGAGACGAGATCGCCTCGATCTGGCCCAAGTAGAGAATATTGGCTCTTGCCTTGCCGACATTCAGCCGATCTTAATTGTCAATGCAGCGGCTTATACCGCCGTGGACCAGGCAGAAGAGGAACCGGAACGGGCCATGGCCATCAATGGCGATGTTCCTGGAATTCTGGCTGAAGCAGCGCGCCAACAGGGCGCGGCGCTTATCCATTATTCCACCGACTATGTCTTTGATGGGGAAAATACTTCCCCTTATCGGGAGACGGATACTCCCCGCCCCCTCAATGTATATGGCCAAACTAAACTGGCGGGGGAGAAGGCTATCGCCGCAGTGGGTGGAGCCTATTTGATCTTGCGAACCAGCTGGGTCTATGGGTTAAGGGGCCGTAATTTTCTATTGACCATGCAGCGACTTGCCCAGGAGAGAGAGGCCCTCAAAGTAGTGGATGACCAATGGGGCACTCCCACCTGGAGCCGTTTGATAGCAGAAGGAACGGCCCAAATTATTGCCCAGTCCCGAGGTCAGATGCAGGACTATATTCGCCAACAGGCAGGTACTTACCACCTAAGTTGTGGGGGAAAAACTACCTGGTATGGTTTTGCGCGGGTCATTTTGGATCGGTTAGCGCAAAGGACCACGCCGGTGGCGAGGCTGGAGGCTATTCCGACTTCAGGTTATCCTACCCCAGCCCAGCGCCCTGCCTTCTCTAGTTTGGATAATAGCCATGTTCGGGACACCTTTGGGATTCAACTGCCCCATTGGAAGGAGGCGCTAGGGCTTGCGCTTTCAGATTGACCACTAAGGGTTAAGCGACCCAACCTAATTCTTGAGCCCGTTGCCGCGCCAGCGCCGGGATATCCGTAGCAATAAAATGCTGATGCAGGATTTGCACCCCTAGGAGGTGGTTGATGATTGCATCTAACCGCACTTTAGTGGATATTGGTGTTGCTTCGGCCTCATGTAATTCAAACAGGGTATTGACCCCTTGAACATCCAATAATCCAGCCTGGGCGATGGCCTCCTCCGTCAGATATTTTTGGGCCAATTGGTTCACGGCTGCCCACTTTTGGGGATCCGTATGGGCAGGCGGCGCCATGAAAGCGAATTTTTCTCGTTCATAAAGTACCTTAGGTAGTAACCCTCGCATGGCCTCCCGTAAGACATACTTTTCCTTCTGCCCTTTAATCCGCATAGCGGGGGGCAGTTGGGTAGCGAGTTCGGCCAGATGGTGGTCTAGGAAGGGGGGGCGAGCTTCCATGGAGTTGGCCATATCCACCCGGTCTCCCCCCCAGGTCAGGATCTGCCCCTCAAGCATGGTTTTGACCCAAACATACTGGGCCTTGTCCAAAGGATGACGGTCAGCCAACATATCTGCGTCCAGATTCTCCGCGATAGCTTGTCCCGGTTTATAGTTTTCTAGTTGCTCCCGGAACGGAGCGCTCAGCAAAGCAGGGACATGTTCAGCCGCATGGAGCCAAGGCTGAAGGCAGCTAGGGGTAAAACCCATCAAGGCATTCAGAGCCGGGTCCTGGGTTTCGTTCTCGGCCAGCATCGCCCCCCGGAAGAGTTGGTTGCTTTGGGCCAGCCCCTGTTCCCATTGGGCTCGTTCCTGGGGGGAGAGGATATCAAGCCCATGGAGGAACATGTCTCGGCGGAAGGCGGGATAGCCCCCAAATAGTTCGTCCGAGCCTTCACCGGTGACGACCACTTTATATTGCGCTTGGTGGACATGGCGGCTCATTAGCAGTTTGGCAACCCCAAGGGTGTTGTAGATAGTTCGCTCGGTATGCCAGAGAGTTTCGGCAAAGTGGTCATAGAGGTGATCGGCCCGCAGCCGGATAATGTCTTGATCAGCCCCTGTTGAGCGCGCCATTTCCTGGGCGATGGGCGTTTCATCATAATCCGCATCATCAAAACCGATGGTGAAAGCTTTGACGGGTGACTGCTGGATGGCAGCCGAGAGACCTAGGGCGATGCAGGAGTCAATGCCTCCGGAGAGATAGCACCCTACCGGCACGTCTGCTTCTAGTCGAAGTTGCACAGCCTCGGTAAGCTTTGCCCGGACTCCTTCAATATAGTGCTCTTCCGGCAGGGAGTCGTGGCGATCCGATAGCCGGGGAAAATCAAGATCCCAGTATTTCTCTTCCCGGATCTGGAAAGTACCCTGTTTGCGCTCCACAATGACCACATGACCGGGTTTGACTTGATGAATGCCCTCGAAGGCGGTGCTGCCGGGTACCATGGTTTGCATCAATTGATGAAAGAGGCCTTGAGGGCTGAAGCGGCGTGGAACTTCAGGGTGGGCAAAGAGGGCCTTGAGTTCGGAACCAAATACCAGGGTGCCGTTCACTTGGGTCCAGTAGAGGGGTTTGATCCCAAAACGGTCCCGTACGAGCATTAGCCGATCCCTTTCCTGATCGTAGAGGGCAAAGGCAAATTCTCCCCGCAAGTGAGGTAACATGCCCTGTAGCCCTAGCCGGGGGTAGAGATGAAGCACCAACTCGGAGTCGCTCTTGGTTCGAAAACGGGCCCCCCGCGCGGTTAAATCGGCCCGGATTCGTTTGTAATCATAAAGTTCCCCATTGGTGGTGAGCAGCAATCGACCGTCCTCAGAAGCAAAAGGTTGTTGGCCTCGGTTCTCTTCCAGGTCAATAATGGAGAGGCGGGCATGACTGAAGCCGATCCCTTGTTCATTGAGGACTTTATAGCCAAAACCGTCCGGGCCGCGATGATGCTGAATGGCAGCCATGGCCACGAGGGTTTGGGGATCGATAGGATGGGAGGGGTTGAGATGTATGTAACCGGCAATACCACACATAGTTTCATTCCTTTTGTGGGTTGAGAATCAGTTCCTAGGAAAATGGCAAGCGGGTGACTCCCTAAAAGGGCGTTTTAGGTTTCGCTGTTGGGTCACCAAGTGGGTTTAGAGAAAGCGCTCTTTAGGGCGTATTTATTCCAGGCTAGCTTTGCCCTGGGGTGTCCATCACCTGATCGATACGTTGAACAAGGGAAGTGAGTAAAGCCATGCGCATAAATACGGCCCCCCGGGCTTGGGCAAAGTACCAATTATGCTCCGTATTGTCCAAATCAGTGGACAATTCCTCCCCCCGAGCCAAGGGATGGAGAATAATCGCCCCCGGTTTTAGGGGAGAAGACTGGCGAAGTCCCAAGCCTTCTCCCAGCTTTTCAAAACTGTCTCCTACCCAAGCAATGGAATTGATGTACACCACGTCCAAGGTGGGAAGTTCAGGATTGAGATGGCGGGCTATTCGGAGGGTAAGACCGGAAAGTTCTAGCTCCTCCCGCTGATCTTTTGCAAATACGTCTTCCTGGTGGCAAATCACGACCACTTCTTTTATCGCTGGTGCAAATAAGGCCAGGAACAACAGCAGACTGCGCACGGTGCGCATATAACCGGGTATTCCTACGATGCCCACCCTTATCTGGGTCTCGGCCGGGACCTTCGGTGCTATCAACTCAGGTCGCCACTTGAACAAGGTATACAAATCGGCTAAGCCCTGGGTGGGATGCTCATCAATGCCGTTCCCTGCATTGATAATGGGAATACGCAAGGATTCCAGCATTTTGTAGACGGCCTCCTCGCTGCCATCCCGCAGTACCACTAAATCTCCGTAGTTATTGAACATCTCGGCCACGTCGGCCAAGGTTTCCCCCTTGGCAATGCCCGTAGTGGCCGGATCGGTAATGGACATTACATCGCCGCCTAGTCGATGCCAGGCACTCTCAAATGAAAGTCGGGTACGGGTGCTGGGTTCATAAAAGGCATTGATGAGAATCTTACCCGTGAGGGGCAGTTGCATCCGGGTGGGGGTAGTCTCATAAAGGGCCGCTAGACGGCTGAGTTGAATGACTTTCTCCCGGTCGAACTGGCGAGCGCTGAGTATAGGGCGATTAGCCAGATCCACCAAAGGCGCCGGATTTTCTGGAATCTGCTCCATGAGGGCCAAGGGCCGCTCGATGCCGGCCGTATCATCCTTGGGCTGTAAAGGCTCCTTTAATAGAGGGTTGAATTTCTTCACCATAACTGACCCTTTATCCAATCGCGAAGCAGCAATACGAGCAAAACTAAAGGCGCAGCGGAGGTGATGATTAGGGCTGCCGTGACTAACCCAGTCAGCCATTCTGCCGATATCAGCATGGGGTTTCCTCTTGTGGATGAGCTTCCTGTAATCTGTCCCAGTTGAAGTCCCGGGGCCAAAGCCAGGTGCTTAAGAGCACGATAACCATGGACACGAAGGCGCCTACCAGGGCGGCCACATAAAACCCAATGGCGAAATAACTGGAGAGACCGGCAATGCTGCCCAGGGCCATGGCAGCGACTGCCCCCATTGGGTTGGTGCGGCGCCAATAGAGCCCTGCGGCAATGGGCCAGATGGTGCTGGCCACGAAAGCGCCGGTGAAATAGAGCAATTCGGCGAGCGTGGCTAGCCGGGGGACGCATAGGAGCCAAGTCAATACCCCAAGACCGATAATGGTGACCACCGTCACCCTACGGAGCTGCTGACCGGTGGCATGAGGGCGCAAGTGGCGCCGGTAGAGGTCTTCCACCACCAAGATACTGGTCGCTGCCAATAAAGAATCTAGGCTTGAGGAAAGGGCTGAGAATACCATAATCAGTACCAGAACTGCGCCAGTGACACCCAGCAATTCTCCGGCAACCATGGGACCGACCATATCCGCCGCCGGGATATTGAGATCCAGGGCGGGAACCGCCAGGGCAATAAAACCAGCCACGACCGGGATCGGCATCCATAAGATGCCCGCAGTGAAATAGGCCTTAAATCCCACCCCTTCTCGAAAGGAAAAAGCGCGGCTCCACCACACGTTAGAGTGAAACACTTCACCTATCCCAAACAACAGATTATTGAAAAGAAACATGAGGGCAGCGGGCATCAGGAGATTAAGTAATTGGGGGCGTTCTTCAACGACTGCGGTATGGATGCGGTCAAAGCCTACGTTATCGATGGCGAGCCAGGCAATCACCACCAGCCCAGATAAAATCAGCAGCGATTGGATAAAATCGGTGCCGATAACGGCGCGAAAGCCTCCCAACAGGGTATAGCTGACACAGATAGTTAGAATAATAGTCATGCCATAGTGGTAGGGAATGCCGGTCAGGGCATTGATGAGAATGCCTCCCGCCATTCCCATACTCACTAGCCAGCCGAGGCCGTAAAACAGGGAGATGAGAAGGAACAGTCGCCAGGCAGTTTTTCCATAGCGCAAGCGGATAAAATCACCGCTCGTATAGCCATTGGGCATGAGCTTGCGGATCCGCTTGGCAAGTGGGGCAAACATGAGCAGCCCTACCGCTCCCAGGGAATAGCCCAGCATCCCCCAGATGCCCATCTGGAAGGCCAGCTGGGGGGCGGCCATGGTAGTATTGCTGGTCACCCAGGTGGCCATGGCGGTGGCAGTGCCTAAGGCAAGTCCTACCCTGCGTCCGGCCAGCACATATTCGTCTAGGGCTTTGGCATTGCGGCCCCAGAACCAGCCGAGCCAGACCCAAATCACGCTGAGAATGGCTAAGGTGATCCAACCGAGGCGAGGCTCCAGGATGGCGCTGTTAATCGAATTCATGTGGGCACCACCTGGTTGATTTCCTCAATGGCTTCATTGGTGGACATGACTCGTGCATAACGATCTTTCATAGTTTGTATGGTCGCCTTTTGCAGTTCCGGAGTGACCGTGGTGCAACCATCCTCGATCAAAGTCGTGTAGAAACCTAGATCGCAGGCGTCGCGAATAGCTGTGGAGACACATTCATTGCTATAGACTCCAGCCACGAATAGGCCCGTAATCCCTAAGTTACGCAAGACATAGGACAAATTGGTGGAGCTAAAGACGCCGCTGGCGGTTTTGTTAATGATAATCTCATCTCCTTGGGGGGCGATTTCTGGCAGAAACTCCGCTTCCTTAGAGCCTGGCGGGGCATAGAGGCCTAAGCGTTTGTGTTGGGGGCCGCGATCACGACCGTCTTTTGTTAAGGACTGGATGCGGGTGTGAATGACCTCCAAGCCGTTGCTGCGAAAGGTGTCTTGCAGGCGCCGCACATTGGGTAAGACGATCTGTTCTAACTGGTCAAAGTAATAGAATTCGGGGGCCTCTTTAGGGACTTGCCCTTTGGGTAAATGGGCAAAAACTCCATAGCCAGGCGCCGCATCCAGGTATTGTAAGTCCACTACCAGCAGCGCGGTGCGGCCCCTTTCTAAGGATTCCACAACGGCGGGGATTTCGGTCACGGTCTCCCGGTAGCTGTCCCGCAATGGATCAAAACTTTCCTTTGAGGATGAGTTTGGTTTGGCCATGATGGTATTAATGAAAGCTTAGTGGGCTAGTTGATAGAGCGTATTTAACGCTACGTTGGCTCCTATTTCGATGTCCTCCCAGGGGGTCCATTCTGCCGGGGAATGACTGCGTCCCCCTTGGCTAGGAACAAAAATCATGCCTGCCCGGGTAAGGGTCGCCATGATTTGGGTGTCGTGGGCAGCTCCGCTTGGCATCTGCAAAGGCTCCACCCCGAGATTTCGGGCCGCATCAAAAATGGCCTCCATGAGGCCTGGGTCGCACTTGACCGGTTCAATCTCACTCAAAACTTCAAATTCGAACATGAGCCCTCGGCGACGGGCAATCGCAGAGAGGGCGCGGCGGAAGGCATCAGCTAAATCCCTAAGGATGACCCCTTCGGTGTCCCGCACATCCAGCGAGAATTTGACGCTTCCCGGGACTACATTGGCGGCTCCGGGAAAAATCTCTACCCGACCGATGGTCGCTACGCTACGAGCGCTGCCATTTTCTTCCAGGATCCGGGGGATTTCCCCAGCAAATTCAGCCAGGCCTTGAAAGGCATCCTGGCGCATGTCCATGGGGGTGGTGCCGGCATGGTTGGCCGTTCCCTTCAGGGTGGCCTCCCATTTGAACAAGCCGACGATGCCTTCAACCACACCAATGCTGACTCCCTCCCGTTCTAAAACGGGACCTTGTTCAATATGAAGTTCTAGAAAGGCGAGTACGCTTTCCGGCTTGCGCCGGGCCCGCAGGATATCCGTGGGATTAAGGCCCTGGGCCGTCATCACTTGGGAGAGGCTCATTCCGTCCAGGTCGCGGGCATTGTAAATAGCCTCAGGGGTGAGCTGGCCGCAGATAGCCTGAGACCCCAGCATGCCGCCGAAACGCCCTTCTTCATCGGTAAAAGCGATGGCTTCTACCGCATGGCGCAAAGACAGCCCCAGCTCCTTGAAGCGTCGCAGGCACTCCAGTCCCACCAATACCCCTAGGGCCCCATCGAGGTGGCCGGCTCCCGGTACCGTATCAATATGGGAGCCGGTCATGATGCTGGGACGTTGACCATCCCAATTGAAGCGGGCGTGGATATTCGCAGCCCCATCCACGTACAGATCTAATCCCGCTTCTTGAATGCGTTTTTGCAGCCATTCGCGGGCGGCCTGGTCGCCTTCGCTAAAGGCCATGCGGTAAAGGCTGTAATTTTCATGCCGGCCAATACGGGCTAAGGTCTCCACATCCGCTTGCAGCCGCTCGAAGTTCACCTTGAGGGATTTCGCCATCACTTGGCTCTCTCTTTTTGACTGTGCCGGGCTCCAGAGATTATAAGAACTAGGGTGGCAAGGAATACCACGGCCCCAGCGGCAAAGAAAGCAAAAGCGCGCGCGGGAGGATGGTGTCGGACAGTTACCGCTACCGGTGAACTCCATGGGCTTGTTGGCTGTCCCTGGTCCAAGGCGCGGACCCGATAAAAATATTGGCCGTTCTTGCGCCCGCTGATTAGCGTTGCTTGATCGGGACCTCGGTAAATCGTTGTTGGTTGGGTAAATCCCGCGTCACTAGCTTCTTGGAGTTCATAGCTTGAGGCTAACAACCCATTTCCCTGCCATTTTAGATGGTAAAATCCTGCTGTTGCAGTACGGCTGTCAGAGACGAGTTCCGGGACAAGGGGAGCTGCTTCAACCGCCCACGCCGATGAGGCTATAGGGAGAAGGACAATAATAACTGAAATAACTGATCTTAATTTTTCCGTAATACTGGCTCGAATCCTCATGATAATTTATGGCTGTTTCGGCCCTACTTATTGTGTCAAGTCAGAGGATATGGCGAATGGGCCAGGAGTTGTTTCGTCATCATATCCAAGGCAAATCTTTTTTCATTATACAAGCTTAGAGTCTAGGTTCCATAAATGGAGGATCAATCCGTTACTGCTCGCCATCGATCCCATAAGTCTGGTGTCAAAAAAAGCGTTTGGACTTTCGGAAAGTTTGGAATTGTCCCATTTAGACAGCGGTTGTTCAAATTAGCACAGGCCAAAATATCCCCTTTGGGGCGTCTTTACTGGGCACGCCCAAACTCTTTTATTGCTTTGATTTTGGGGGGGTTCTTAATTGTAGCCTTGCCTTTATCCGCCGGACTGATTATCGCCACTGTGGAAATGGAATACTTGGCGCGTCAAAGCACGGCAGCCGTTTATAAAAGCGTTCGGGTAACTCAAGGAAGTCGAATCTTGGGACAACAACTTATTGCAATGGAGCGTGCTGTGAGGCAATTTCAGGTGTTGAATGATCCTGCGCTATATCAGGCCTATATGGCTAACCGCCGCAAATTCCGGGATATTCTAGGGCAAATGTTAGAATTACCTCTCAGCGAGGAGCAACGGCAAGGGTTTGGCGCGCTGGCGCGTAAAGAGAGCGAGATTTACGATGTTTTGAGTCGTTATGCTTTAGATGCCGATGCCAGTAAACAAGCTCTCAACCAGTTTTCCGGCTTAGCACGCCAGGCACAGGCGCTACTAGCGGAGAGTAATCAGTTGGTGGGCGAAGAGGTTAATGCCCTGCAAGAGACGGCACGCAAGTCGAAGGAGTGGCTCTTTTGGCAAGCATTGATTCTTATTCCTGCGGCAGTGGCCATGGCCGGTTTGTTTACGGTCTTGATTAGGCGATATTTTCGCCAGTTTGACAAATCCATAAGGCGCCTGGGTGATGGGGATTTTGAGACCCCTATCAAGGTGACGGGTCCCCGTGACTTGGAAGCACTAGGGCAACAATTGGATTGGTTACGACAACGTTTGGTCGAGCTGGAAGAAGCCAAAACCAAGTTTCTTCGACACGTTTCCCATGAGCTCAAAACGCCGTTGGCAGCCCTGCGGGAGGGGGCGGAATTGCTTTGCGATCAGGTTACGGGCCGTTTGAATCCGCAGCAATTAGAAGTGGCCCGGATCTTACGTGACAATAGTTTGCGTTTGCAAAAGCTGATTGAAGATATGCTTCGCTTTAGCCTAGCAGGGAGCAATCAAATCGAACATATTCCCGAAGTCGTGCGGTTGGATCAGCTGATTAAAATCGTGTTATCTGATCACAAGCCGACCACGCTATCGAAGCGGGTTAAGCTCGTTGCAGATTTGAATCCGGTAAGAGTTTTTGGTGACCGGGAACGTTTGAAAGCCATTATTGATAATTTAGTGTCCAATGCCCTTAAGTATTCACCCTCTGATAGTTCAGTGAAGGTCAAATTAGCCCAGGAAGGCAATCAAGTCCACCTTGATGTGTGTGATTCCGGTCCCGGGGTTGCGTCTGAGGATGGAGAACGGATATTTGATTCCTTCTATCAAGGGAGGGCGCAGCCCTTAGGCCCCGTTAAAGGAACCGGCTTAGGACTTTCAATTGTAAAAGAAAGCGTCCTCGCCCATGGAGGCCATATCGAACTTATCAATAGTGGTCAAAGGGGAGCGCATTTTCGAGTGACTCTGCCTTTGACAGTGGCGGAGCAGCGCCCATGAGGGAGATAAGCTATGGGAAGGCACTAGGTGTGTTGGTGCTGGCTTTGTTGTTAGCCAGCTGTACCGCACTGAAATCTGCTTATCCAATTCCCGTTGATGAACTTTCTACTCCGCCACCCAACCACTTAGAACCGGATCCGAATAATTCGGTACTTCTGCTTCACTATTATCGTGGTTTGCGTTCCTTGTCAGAGGGGGAGCTGCGGCAAGAATTGGATCGAGCATGGCAGGCGACCGCCAAAGAGCCGACGGCCTTTGATCGCTTACGGCTGATTTTGCTCCTTTCTTTACCCGAGGCACCGTTCCAGGACTTGGAGCAAGCCCGGGGGATGTTGCATGATTTTCTAGAGACTGAGAATGCTGAAGGACTCTATGATTTGGCCTTATTGCTTCAAGGGTTTGTGGTGGAAGAGGCACAACAGGAACGTCGCTATCGTCTCCTTCAAGAAAAGCTCCAACAAAAAGAGGAGCAAGTGAGACGCTTGAGAAGTGGACTGAAATACCTTGATGGTCGTCGTAAGCAGGAGCAGGAGTGGGCCAAGAGCTTGGAGAAGCAACTAGAAGACGAGCGAGGAAGAGCGGAAACGTTAGAACGAAAGCTTGAGGCCCTTAAAACCATAGAAAAAAGGCTAGAGCACCGAAATCAATCCAAGGAGAATTTGGAACTACCTGAACAGGGAAAAGAATTAGATGAGTGAAAAAAACAGGATTCTACTGGTAGATGATGATCGCGATCTGCTGCGATTATTATCAATGCGTTTGGCTGGACGTGGTTACGAAACTGTAGTCGCGGAAAGCGGGGAAGAGGCGTTGGCTCAGGTGGAGTTGGCCCGCCCCCAAGCGGTAATCACCGATTTGCGAATGGAAGGAATGGATGGGATGGTGTTGGCGGACTGCATTCACCGCAAAAACCCAGCATTGCCGGTGATTATTTTGACCGCCCATGGTTCGATCCCCGATGCAGTGCATGCGACTAAAAATGGAGTCTTCGCTTTTCTGACTAAACCCTTCAATAGCCGGGAACTCTTGGCCCAAGTGGAGAAGGCGCTTCAGATTTCGGGTACCCACTACGCTTCGGAGAAAGAGCCGACAGAGAGTTGGCGCGAGGAGATCATCACCCGCAGCTCACTGATGGAGGATTTACTGAGTCAGGCTCGGCTAGTTGCCGAAAGCGATGCCAGCATTTGCCTGCGAGGTGACAGCGGGACGGGCAAGGAGTTACTGGCCAAAGCTATCCATAAGGCCAGCTCCCGGAATGAACAACCTTTTATTGCCGTTAACTGTGCGGCCATTCCAGAGTTGCTGCTGGAATCTGAGTTATTCGGCCATGCTAAAGGTGCGTTTACTGGCGCAACCCGGGATTATCCAGGACTATTTCAGGCCGCCCATGGGGGTACCTTGTTTCTGGATGAAATCGGGGATATGCCTTTTTCTCTCCAGGTAAAATTGCTACGGGCTTTGCAGGAGCAACAAGTACGGCCTGTGGGGAGTACCTCCACTGTCATGGTGGATGTGCGTATTATCTCGGCCACCCACAGAGATTTGGATGCAGAAGTACGTGATGGCAATTTTCGGGAAGATCTCTATTATCGGCTTAATGTGGTGGTATTGGAGATTCCACCCCTCGCCGAGCGGCGAGAAGATATCCTTCCCCTTGCCAGCCATTTTCTATCCACTATTGGGAATGGAATCAAGAAAAATGTTCGGGGGTTTTCCGGCGAAGCCATAGAGTTGTTGGTGAGTGCTCCTTGGCCGGGCAATGTACGCCAGCTCCATAATGTTGTGGAACAAACCGTCGCTTTGTCCACCACCCCCATTATTTCCGCTAAACTGGTCAAAAAAGCACTGCGGCAGCAGTCAGGCCAATTTCCTTCCTTTGCAGAAGCCCGGAGGCAGTTTGAGCAGGAATATCTGGCGGGCCTACTCAAAATCACCAATGGCAATGTGACTCAGGCGGCCCGTCTGGCCCAGCGTAATCGCACCGATTTTTATAAGCTTTTGCAACGTCATAACTTGGATCCTTCCGCATTTAAGCCTGTGAAGCGGCAGTAAGCACCAAATCTAATGAAGCCGCGAATGCACGCGAATGAACGCCATATCTTGAGCAGTTAGTCATGGAGTATGGGGAATTTGGGTTCATGATCCTGGCCCTTTTGGGGGGGATGCTCCTGGGGGGATTTTATTTTGGAGGGCTATGGCTGACCGTACGCCGTTTGCCTCATGTACGGCATCCCGCCTTATGGATGATGTTGAGCCTGGTGCTGCGCTCCGCGGTAGTACTTGCCTGTTTCTATTTCCTCTTGGGGAGCCATTGGGAACAAATACTGGCTGCTTTAGCGGGCATGCTGCTTATCCGTACTTTTCTCGTACGCCGCCTCCGGCCAAAGAGCGAAGAGGTGACACCCTCCTCACCCCGGAGACAGCAAATATAGGACGTAGGATGGGTAGAGCGCTAGCGAAACCCATCATTACAGCGGGTTTCATCATTATGTTATGACCGACTACCGTCGCTATCGTATCAAAGGTGGTTGTTATTTTTTCACCGTTGCGCTTGTGGACAGGGAACAGGGGGTGCTGATAGAAAATATTGGCCAATTACGGTTAGCATTTCGTGAGGTCATGGCCAACCATCCTTTTCAAATTGACGCCATTGTCATTCTGCCTGATCATCTGCATTGCATCTGGACCCTTCCTGAAGGGGACGATCGCTTTTCCATGCGGTGGCGCCAGATCAAATCCGCTTTCTCGCGGCAAGTTCCCAAGGTGGAGGCGCGATCAAAGAGCAGGATCAAGAAACGGGAAAGAGGTTTATGGCAACGCCGTTTTTGGGAACATGGGATACGGGATGATAGGGATTATCGCCAGCACCTGGATTATATTCATTACAATCCTGTAAAGCATGGTTATGTCCAGCGGGTTGTCGATTGGCCATATTCCTCCTTTCATCGTTTCGTGGGTTGGGGAGTTTATCCCCAAGATTGGGCGGGTGATGAAGTGAATCAGGAAATGGATTGGGAATAGAGTATGGAATTGATGGGTTTCGCTCAAGAGAGTGTAAAAGTATTACTGATTTTTATGCGTTGGGACATGCAGGCTGTTCATTGTTATTTGCTGGAATAGGGGAAAATCAAACACTTTTACACTTTCTAACGCTCTACCCATCCTACGCAGATTTAGTGGATTGTCATAAAAGTTTACAGTTAGGGTAAAAACTTAATTTTAAAATTTTAAAAAACAGTTACTTACTTATTTGGCGTTTATCTTGCATAAGATATCTTGTATGGAGAGAGTACCCCTTAATTAGGATTGCATTCATAAAAATATAGATTTAGGAACAACTTGTTGTTGGTTGCCTAATACGATGGGTAGAGATTATGTATAAACTTTTATGGTCTGGTCTGTTGTTGTTTCTCGGGCTTATAGCGAGTTCAGCCCAAGCTGTGTTGATAAACGCCCAGCTTACGGGAGATGGTCGGGCTGGTAACCCTGACTTGCTCCAGGTCGATGTTCTGATAGATGTGACCGGTAATGTTGCAGAGTGGGATATTACTGTCGATACGACTAACCACCCCGACATCAAACTTGATGAATTTTATTTTAATCTAAGAGATCCGTTTAACGGTAACAGTTCGCCTTGGACATTTGAAACAAACCCGCCAGCGGGATCAAATAGTGGAAATGCTAATTTCTATTTTACCGATTTTGATCCAGCTGATTGGTTGATTGATTCGCCTGCCGACCCTGTGGGTGGGGGGACCTTTACACCAAACTTCTTATTTGAATACTCAGGATCAAATGTTAATAATTTAACGTCACTGAGTTTTACAATGGTTTCTAACATTGGCGATTTTGTAGCAGATGATTTTTTGATGGCGCCTAGTTCGGTGAGTACGGATAATGATTTGGGTTCCGGTCAATTGGGTGCTCATCTTCAGTCACTTGCAGTGAATGATGCCACCTGCCCTGATGGTAGTTGTAGCGATAGTGGATTTGCTTTGGGTGTTTACAGTGACGGCGGTGGACCCCAGCAAATCCCCGAACCAAGCGTTCTGGCTCTCTTCGGCACCGGTCTTCTGGGCTTAGGTCTCATTGGCCGTCGTCGTAAGCGCTTAGCTTAAAACAAAATTTTTGTGTAAAAAAAACAGACACCGGCTTTAAGCCGGTGTCTTTGGGGTTGAATTTCTACAGAAAATTTCCGCTATTTATCTTTACCTCCCTTCCCATTGCCATTGCCTTTTCCTCCCCCGGAGCCTCCTTTACTACCAGAACCCACATTGACGGTTATTGAGGTCGTGGCGGTATTGCCTGCCCTGTCTTCGGCGACTGCACTGATGCTATGGGAACCTTTGGCGTCTTTGCGGGTATTCCAACTGTAGGAGAGGGGACTGGTGTCGGTTGCGCTCCTCATTGCCCCGTCGATGAAGAGCTGAATGGCGGCAAGGTCGGTGTTATCGCTGGCATTCACTGTAATATGGACTGTACCGCTAACGGTGCTACCCTCCGCAGGCTCTGTGATGCTCACGCTGGGAGGCGTGGTGTCGCTGGAATCCGGGGTGTTGTCCACGAGTAGGGTGACAGTGGAGGAAACCCCTTCGTTGCCGGCAGCATCATAGGCATAAGCGATAAGGGATACCGAACCATCGGCTACCTGAGTGGAATCCCAGCTAAAGCCATAGAGGGAAGTGGTATCACTGCCAACGAATTGGTCATTAGCATAAAGGTCGACTCGGGTCACACCGGCGTTATCCTCGGCACTGACGTCGATGGCGACGGTACCGGACACTGTGGCTCCCTCGCTGGGAGAGAGGATGGCCACCGAGGGTGCTTGGGTATCGATGGCGTTCGTCTCGCTGGCGGCAACCACGGCGCTGTAAGCATTGATACGACCATGGCCGTAGAAGCTGTCCCAACCGCTGCTACCCAGGTCATCGGCGGTGCTTTCTAAAATGGATTCTATTTCTCCCGGTGAGAGGAACGGATTGGCGGATAGGATCAGTGCAACCACCCCGGCAGTAGCGGGGCTGGCAAAGGAGGTGCCAGAAACCGAGCCGTAGCTGCCGCCCCGGGTAGTGGTCCAGATTCCCGCACCGGGAGCGGAGACATCCACATAGTCGCCATAGCTGGACCAACTGGCTTTGCTGTCGCTGCTGGTGGTGGCAGAAACCGAAATCATGTAGGGGTTATCACTGTAGCCGGGATTACTGCCACTGTTGCCGGCGGCGACTACCACAATTCCCCCTAGGCTTTGGAAATACTGGGCGGCATTGGAGACGGTCGAGCTATTGGTCACATCATAGCTGATGTTGGCTACCTGGGCGCCTTGATCAGCCGCCCAGGTCAGGGCCTCGGCAATATCGCTCCAGTAGGCCCAGCCATCGCTGGAATCCGTGACTCGGAGGGGCATAATAAGGGCGTTCCAAGCGATGGAGGCAACCCCCTGGCTATTGTTGCTGCTGGCTGCGGCAGTGCCGGCCACCTTGGTGCCATGGCCGTGGATATCGGAGGTGTTGCTGTTATTGCCGGCCGTATTCCACCCAGAGAGGACTTTGCCAAACAGATCCGGGTGGGTGTCATCCACCCCCGTATCTAGAACCGCCACCGTAATGTTATCCCCGAAGGCGGTGTCCCAGGCTAAAGGTGCGGCGATCTTTGGCAAGTGCCAAGCGCTTGAATATTTCGGATCATCGGGAATGGTTTCACTCAGCTCCACCACCCAGTCTTTTTCGGCAAACTTGATGTGGGGATTGCGTGCCAGGGCCCGGGCCACGGCCTCTTCGGCTTGTTCAGGCACATCTACAATATGGACATTGAGGGGACCAATACGGCCCTTTGAGGTAGCGCCCGTCCGGGCAAAGATTTTATTCAGTTCTGAGTCTGGCAATCCTGCCTTAGGTTGGACCAGGAGGCGTCCGGGAGCCCAGGGCTTGGCAGGGGGCTCAGCTTGGGCCGGGGAAATGAATAGGGGCAGGGCGGCGGCTAATAGAAAAAGCATGGAGGTGGTTTTAATGAGTGAAACGAGGTGCGCTCCTTGGCGCGCGATACAGCGTTCCATAAATTGCTCCTTTGGGTTGCAGGACAAAACTTAGTGATTGGGAAATCACCGAACTTGAGTTCGGCAACCTCAACCTGAAAACCTTAACGGCAGGTTTTATCGAGAATTCATGGGGGCAACTGGGAGTTGCTTCACATCCTTGGGAATTGGCGGAGATAGGGCGGGCAGAAAACCGCGGTGAAACCAATGGGGGGATGGAGTGTAGTCGCTAGGTAGGGTGTTCATCGACAGTTGTTGTTATTGCTTTTTGAGCTTTATGGTGAAATTTGGATTAGTCCGGATAATGCCTGGGATCACCACAAAGGCACGAAGAACACAAACACGTTGGTGTCCTTTGTGTCTTTGTGGTGAAAAATCTAGATTAGGGGGATAAACCCGGTATCATCGTCTCCGCACTTAACAGAATAACTTCAATTTCTTCAATAATTTCTTCCTGGCGTAGTGTATTAGATTTGAGCGCCAGATTGGCGATTTTTTCCTCTAAACGATGGATAGCCCCTTCTAGGTGTTGCATACGGTGGTAGTTTTCGGCCATCAAGGAGGCGTAACAGATTTCATGGAGGGTGGCGAAGAGATAGTGATCCACAAGTTCGGTGAAAAAGTTTTGGGAAGAAAGGTTAAGGAGGGGAGGAGAGGCAAACTGGATGGGGGGAAGGAGCTCCTGGAAGGGGGGAAGGAGCGGTGTTAGCTGCACTTCGGGTTGGGGGCTTCCCTTGGGGTTAGCCGAGGAGGGTTCCAATCCCTGGGTCGTGGGATGATGGGGGTGGGTTCGATGGTGCAGCAGGGTGACTGGAGGGAGCGTTTCGGGTTCTCGAAATTGATCCAGGGCATTGACCAATCGGCTTAGGACCTCTTCTATTTCTTCGGCCATATTAGCCCCTTCAAGTAGGGCCACTGCTCTGGGGTCACCTTCCAGTTTAAGGCAGAGTTTGCGTCCCACCGCAATAAGAAAGGGCGAAGGGGAGGGATTTGATTTTAATGCGGTCTCTAGGGCTTTAAGCACCGTTTCGTTAAAATCCCCGCAGAACCCCCGTTGTGAGCCCATCAACAGATAGATGTGCCGGGAATCTTGGGTAAGGGGCTGGCGTGGAGGATAGAAGTGATGAAAGTCAGCGGCAACGGCCTTAATGCTGTCCACTACCTGTTGTTGGGCGGGGAGCAGACGCCCGAGCTTGCGGGTCTCCAGCAGCGCAAGCATTTTCATGCTGTCCATAATGCTGCTGATCTCCTGGAGGGAGCGAAGGTGTTGCTCGGTTTCCCGGCGTCGGCTCATTCTTTATCTTCGGGGATGGCCGATAGCCATGTTTCCAAGGTTTGCAGCCATTCGTTCCGATCCCTATCCAAGGTGAGCGAACTGTTCTGGATGTGTTCCACCAGCCTATTTAATTGCCTTGGAATAGCCTCTAATTCAAACGGGTCGAACCGTCCTTCATTGAAGGCAATCAACCAGGCGAGCTGGCACTTAATGGAGAGGGGGCTGAGGCGATTCTGAGTAAGCAACTTGCGTAATACACGACCGTGCCGGATTTTGGCCTGCATTGAGGGCTCGAGATGGGCGCCGAAGCGGGTAAAGATTTCCAATTCCAAAAATTGTAAATAATCGAGTTTCATGCGACCCGCTTCTTCTCGGATACGGAAGTGTTGGGCCTTGCCTCCGATACGGGATACTGATTTGGCCACATCGATAGCGGGCCGAAAACCGCTGGCAAACAAGTCTGCATCCAAATAGATTTGTCCGTCTGTAATCGAGATGAGATTGGTGGGGATATAAGCGGCAATTTCTCCCTGTTGGGTTTCAACAATGGGCATGGCCGCCATGCTGCCGCCACCATAGCGGGAAGTTAAGCAGGTCGCCCGCTCTAGGAGACGGGCATGGAGGTGAAAAATATCCCCTGGGTAAGCTTCCCGCCCTGGAGGGCGACGCAGCAGGAGGGAGAGTTCGCGATAAATCCGGGCATGGGTGCTCAGGTCATCATAGATCACAAGGGTGTCCTTGCCCTGGGCCATCCAAGCTTCAGCGAGAGTGCAACCGGCGAAAGGTGCTAAATATTGCAGGCCCGGCAGGGCATTGGCTTCGCCGACCACGACTGTGGTGTAGTCCAAGGCCCCGTACTGGCGCAAGGTGTCTAGGGTTCTGAGTACCGTTGAGCGCTTCTGGCCAATGAGCACATACACGCAATAGACCCCTTGTCCTTTCTGGTTGATGATGGTGTCGACAGCGATGGCGCTTTTGCCCAGCCCTTCATCGCCTATGATGAGTTGGCGTTGACCTCGCCCCATGGGAATCATGGTGTCGATGATTTTGATACCCGTATAGAGGGGCGCATGAACGAAATCCCGGGTGACCATAGGGGGCGAAGGATGTTCCAAATTCCGCCTTTCTGAGCACTGAGGTGATTCCATGCCATCAAGGGGCGTCCCCAGGGGATCGATGACCCGCCCGAGAAGATTATCCCCCACGGGGATACTCAGTTGCTGGCCCGTCAGATGCACACCAGTGCCGCTAGTGAGCGCATCGGTGTCCAGGAGTAAAATAGCCCCCAGCAATTCTTGGGTCAGATGAAAGACGACGCCTAGACTCCCCTCCTCAAAGACGAGAAGCTCTTCGAGTTTGGCGGAGGGCAATCCTTGAATCCAAGTAATGCCATCTCCTACCGAGATGACATTGCCCTGTTCAGTAATCCGGAGCCTAAAATGGTATTCCTCAAACCAAGTGTCTAGTGCGGTTAGGGGCCCGGGGCTACCGGCTTTATTCAAGTCGTCCATGGATAGCTTCAGCGAAATAGCTCAATTCATCCTGCAAGTTGGCCCGTAATACCCAAGGGCCGATGCTGATGCGCAGCCCGGCGATAAGCTCTGGATCTTGGCGGAAATCCAAAACATTTGGGTTTTTCCCTGCTAAACGGTGAAAGGCAGCTTGCAAGGTTTGCCGCTTAGATTCCTCTAGGGGGTAGGCGCTGGCGACTTTAATGGGTTCGGTGGTATTGGTTAGGGTCTCCCGCAAGTTCTCTTGTTGTTCCAGGGGTAGGGTGGTCAGATCCTCCAGGACCAGAGCCACTAGTTTGGCTTCTAGTTCAGGACCGGCGAGACGGGAGAGCAATTGGGAGGCAAAGCGGACAGTTCGTTCTAGGGCCGCCTCTTGGTCTTTGCGTCGGGCCTGATTTTGGTTCCGTTCGAGCAAGACTTGAGCCCGTTCCCGCTCTGCTTCTAGGGAATTCCGCAGGGCTGCCACTTGCCGTTCCTGTTCGGCATTAAGCTCGCGGTGCAATTTTTCCAGGGCCGCCGCTTTTTCTTTTTCCCATTCTCTGAGCCGATTTTGGTATTGCTGCTCCATAGCTTCGGCCTTGCTGCGGATGGTCTTGGCTTCCTCAAGGGTTTGCTGGATGGTGCTGCGGCGCCGCTCGATTACTCCCAAAATGGGACGGTAGAAAAAATGTTTGAGGAACCAGACCAGAATGAGGAAATTGATAATCTCCAGGATAAAGGTGGACCAGTTCAGTTCCAAAGAAATCTCCCTGACAGGATGCTTGATGGATGGGACTCAAACCAGGCTATCATCGCCTCCCCGTTTACTGAATAAGGTATTCCAGCAAGGGATTTCTAAACAACACAATGAGCACGATGACCAAACAATAGATAGCCAGGGATTCGATCATGGCAAGGCCAATGAATAGGGTTCGGGTAATAGAACCTTCCGCCTCCGGCTGACGGGATAAGGCCTCTAGAGCGTGGCTGATGGAACGGCCCATGGCTATTGCAGGCAACATGGTGCCTAATACAATACCTAAAATGGCCATTATTGTGGAAACGAGGACGAACCACGTTATGTCTGATATTTCTGACATGCGTCAATTCCTTCTATTCTTTTTTTGTCTCATTTGTTGGGATTGAATGCCGCCGGCAATGTAAACCAGAGCAAGCATGCCGAAGATATAGGTTTGGACTAAAGCCTCAATGATGTGCAACATGAGGATGGGAATGGGCACCAAGAATCCGGCGACCAAGAGGATCAAAAGGGCTGCCATTTCCAAGCTCATCATGTTGCCGAACAGGCGTACTGCCAAGGCGACGGTACGGGTGATTTCGCCAATGATATGAAAAGGCAATAGAATGGGGTTAGGGCTGAGGTAGTGGTGCAGATAGTTCCTTAACCCTTGGGTGCGGATGCCGTACCAGTGAACCGATAAAAAGACCAGAAATGCCAGTGCCGAAGTGGCGGATAAATCCCGGGTCGGGGCATGGAGACCGGGAATGAGGCTACTGAGATTGGCCAGTAATAAAAACAGCCATAGGGTGCCAATGAAAGGTAATACTTCTCGCGTGTATTGAGGCAGGACTCCGTGCACGCTTTTTTCAAAGACACTGACGATCCCTTCCAAGGCGGTCTGAAGGGGACCGGGATCAAGCTGTAGGTTTCGGCTGGTAAGTACCACAGTGAGTGCCAGCGCGATCATCAATCCCCAGGTGGTGTTGACAGTCTCGGTAATGATGAGCGGCCCTATTTGCCACTGCACTCCATTAAGCATTGCCGAACCTTCCATTATTTACTCTCTGCTGCGGATGAATAAGTAGACATTGACGGCACCTAGGAAAACCCCTAGGAGAAGCAGGCTTACCGTCCATACTACCGAGTAGTCGGGGGCGCGCTCATCCAACCACTGTCCCAGGTAAGCTCCAGCGACTACCGGCGCCACAAATAATAGTCCTAGGGTACCGAGATAGGCTGTTTGAGCCAAGAGGGTGGGGCGTTCCTGCTCCGCCTTTTTAAGGCGACGGGCTTGGCGCTCGACTTTCTCTCGAAGCTGATGGGTATATTTCATGCTTTCAACCGGTGCAGTTCCCAAAGGCGTCGGCGCATTTCCTCTTCCAGTCGATGCAGGCTCTGTTTCATCTCATGGAGTCGTTCTTCCTCCGCCAGAAGTTGTTCTTGGAGCGCCTGGCTGATTTGTTCGTAATTTTCACCCTGTAAGTAACGACGGGTACTAATAAAGAGTTCATTATTCACAAAATAGAGCAGCGCTCCCGGTAATGCCAAGAATTGCCAGGGATCGTTACCCCGGCGAAATCGCGCTAGACCAAAGACGAGAGAGGTCATAAAGCGGGCATGTCCTGCCCGGATCCCAAAGCTTCCTGAGGCATCTTCCCCCACAAATGAAACCACCTCCGGGATCCGTTGGGAGCGGGTAGAATCTTGGAGATAAAGTACAAAGGTTTTCATGAGCGGGCTTTTTTAATAGTGCCGCGCATATAACACTGGTCTTCTGGAATGGAGTCATAGTCCCCTCGGAGGAAGGCCTCACAGTCATCTAAAACTGCATGAAGGGGGACCGAGGCTCCAGGAATACCCGTATGGCTGGTGACCACAAAAAAAGGTTGGGAAAGATAACGTTGCAACTTCCGGGCCCGGAGAACTATGCGCCGATCTCTTTCAGAGAGTTCTTCCATTCCTAGCATGGTCATAATATCTTCCAATTCGTGATAACGGGCCAAATGCTCCCGTACACCCTCGGCAATGGCATAGTGTCGGTCACCTAGGATGTGACGATCCATGAGCTTACTGCCTGAGCGTAAGGGATCAACTGCTGGATAGATGCCTTTTCCCGCCTGGGCGCGAGATAAGATGACGGTAGTATCCAAGTGGCTCAAAATGGTGCTTACCGCCGGGTCGGTCATATCGTCGGCGGGGACATACACGGCCTGGACGGCAGTAATGGCTCCCTTGTCGGTAGACACGATGCGTTCTTCCATCTCTGCCACCTCTGTCGCTAGGGTGGGCTGGTATCCGGCTGTTGCCGGCATACGCCCTAACAGGCTGGAGATTTCACTTCCCGCTTGGACAAAGCGAAAGACATTATCCATCAGGAATAAAACTTCCTTGTGCAGAGTGTCACGCAGGTATTCCGCATAGGTCAAGGCAGTCAATCCTATCCGAAAACGGACTCCTGGAGATTCATCCATTTCTCCAAATACGAGTAAGGATTGGGACATGACGGCTGCGTCTTGCAGATCGTGCCAAAGTTCATGTCCCTCGCGGATACGCTCGCCAACGCCGGCGAAAACCGAGACACCTTTGTGGATGTGGGCAATGGCATGCATAAATTCCATGATTAACACGGTTTTTCCGACTCCCGCGCCACCAAAGAGACCGGTTTTCCCTCCTCGGATAAAAGGGCATAACAAGTCAATGACTTTGATGCCGGTTTCCAAGATTTCGTTGATCCCTCGCGCCTGATGAAGAGCGAGGGGTTTTCCGTGAATATTGCGGTAACTTTGGGGAGCCAGAGGGGGACTACCGTCCAGGGGTTCGCCGAATATGTTCAGCACCCGGCTCAAGCAATCGGGGGTGACCGGCACATGGACGGGGGTCCCGGTATCATAGACTGGCAATCCCCGCCGCAAACCGGCACTGCGGTGCAGAGTGATAGCGCGTATATGGTTTTTATCCAGATGCTGATGAACCTCAAACAGGTAGGTTTCTCCGTCAAGGCGTGCTTTTACCGCTTGATGCAGGGGGGGAAGACGGTGGCAGGAAATGACTACGACGGGGCCCTGGGCCTCGGTAATGAAACCGATAGGTTGTTCTGGGGGAGCGTTAGTGATTTTAGAATTGTCCATGGAGTTTATTCAGGTGATGCTGGGGTTCCTTATTATTTTAAGGACAACAAAAATTTTTATGGGATGTTAAGAATAATGTGAAGGGAATCTTTTAGGGTTGTGACCATCATGTTTCCCGTCCTTATGTGAAGCCATGAATCGCCGAGCAGTTAAGGGATAAAAATAGGTAGAACTCCTAATATTATCTGCTTATCCGAGGTCCTATAATTTTTAGTAAATATTGGCTTATTGAAATAGGCAAAAGATTGCCATTTTTTGAGTGGATGATGGTATTGGGAATATGATTTTTTTGCAGTACCTCTATTTGTTTTCCCGGACATCAAGTCTAGTTCGCGATTTTCTAAAGCTTATTTTTTGTGTGAGCCCGTTTAAGAAAGCTGAAACTTTAACGGGTTATGCTTATGGCATTGTTCTAAGGAGTGATCATGGTTAGAAGAAAGACCCGATTCCGTTGCGTTGCCCAAAGAGGGTGGTATTTTCTGACTCGGGAAGGCCGTATCGGTCCTTTCGATACTCGGCGGGAAGCCGAAGAAATGTGCCAGCGCTACCTTGACGAGATGGTAATTCTCCGCAGGGAGCAACAGGGAAGGGTCTCGCAGGAGATCAGAAAAATAGCGTAGGAGATTAATTGCCCAAATCAAAATAGTATCTCTGTTAACCAAGGAAGGGGAAGGTTGCGGCACATTAAAGATGCGAGAAGGGCGGCGTTTTTACCATAAATTGTAACGCCGCCCTGAGAATAGTTTTTATTAACCTTTGAGGTGGACGGTGCTTGCCTGAGGACCTAAATCCCCCTCTTCTTCAGTGAAGCGCACTTCCCGGCCCACTTGTAAGTCCTTGAAGTCCTCATTTAAGACACTGTTTCGGTGAAAATAAATTTCCCGACCATCAACGGTTTCAATCTTACCATAGTCTTGCTCAGGGACTAGCAGTGATATACGGCCAGAGGGTGGCGGTTCATGATGCTTGACGTTGCCCCTTTGCCGCTGGGAGTAGCTTTCAAGCTGACGTTGGGCTGCATTAAAGGCGTCTCGGAGCGCAACATAAACGTCTTCGTGAGCTTTTTTCCCATGGTGCTCACGACTGACCACAAGTTCTCCGCCTGGCACCGTTAAGTCGATGCGGACATGATAAAGCTTGCCCTGGTGGCGGTGCCGATGAGGGGCCTCAACGACCACTCGGCAGCCCATGATACGATCATAGAACTGCTCTAGCTTAGCGGCTTTTTCACGAATCCTGTCCTCTACGGCGATGGACGGCTCCATATGACGAAAGCTAATTTGTATAGGTAATTGCATACGGGTGCCTCTCCGACAAGGTTGGGCTTCAAAAATTCAATAAGATATTGATGTGGATGGATTATCCAGCCCTTCTGGCCTGGATTTTTTGATTTTTTGAATACAAGATGAGAATGGTTCAAAGATATGAGCTTATTGGGTGATAAGTTATTTCTAATCGGACACATTCTGGCTGAACTAAAGAAGCCAGTTTTGCAATCCTTACTTGATTTATAGACCATCCATGATAGAAAAGAAAAGAGGGCAGCAGAGTAAATTACAATTTAGAGAACAGCGTCAATAATTGGAAAACTTATTAAGAAAGTTAGCTAAGGTACTGTCAACTAAATTTAAAGTGAGATTAGCATGTCAGATAGCAGCGATGTCCCTAATGTTGGCGCACCCGACCCGGAATTAAGAAACTCTCCTATCGCTTTGGAAACCGACGAAGAAACTGAAGTCCTGCGGTTAGAAGTGCCTGGTGAGGCCGTCTGCTACTTTAATAATCAAAGCTATAAAAGTGGCACCCATGTTTGTAGTAGCGGTGTTTTGCTTCGTTGTGACTATGGGGTTTGGGTGCGGGTAGGGCCTTGTGATCCGGACAATCCCTGAGTAGCCGATCCGATGGGAGAAGAAGGCTAGAGGAATCGATTTCTCTCTGGGGGGGCTGTTCAGGGATTTCTGGTGGAATTTCTTCCGGTACCTCCTCCGGTGGGGGAGGTTCTTCAGGAGGAGCCTCGGGTGGAATTTCTTGGGGTACCTCCTCTGGAGGCATTTCCGGGGGGAATTCTGGTGGAATCTCAGGTTCTTGCTGTAGCCTTTTTCCCTCGTTTTCCATCATCCCAGCAGGAAAAGGCCCATAGCCAGGCGTCAAGGTTGGGTTTTGTCTTTTCCACATTGGGGAGGCCTCCTTATCGTCAGCTATTAAGAAATTTTGACTACCCCTCGTGTTCCAGTAAAGGGCTGCCAAGGTGGTGCTTGCATTAGACTCGAGTGGTCCACAGTCCTCGCCGGCTAGAAAATCTATTCCGAAAGGGGCGTTTACTCACCTTCATTCCCATATCTTTTGATGATTTTCGGTTCCTCCTCCGGGTGGGTATCCGTATCCGTATCCGTATATCCTAGATCATCCTGTTCGATATCATCATAGGGGGTGGTCCAATTTTCCGGCGGCTCAATCCACTCCAAGTCCGATGCTTCCCAGGCCACCATATCCATTTCCCCAATATCGCCGTCTACATATTGGATTTCGATGATGCCACTGGTTTCATCTATATCGATAACTCGAAAGATTTGGTGTGTCTCGATATTTTCGTACCACTCGCCTGGGATGGGTTCTATCTCAGTTGTCATTGTCATATCTCCTAGGGATTGCAGTAAATCATGCCACAAGCCAGCATAGACTAGTATTTATGAACTTTTAAAGAATTTGGAGAGCAGATATTGGGGCGGAAGTTGGGGAACAAAAGGCTAAATATAATATTCAAGGTATTATATAAGTAGAAGAGGAAATAGCTATGGGCCAGGCTGATCTAAGTGTGCGGGTTGAGTGTTATGCTGGCTATCAGGGGGAAGAAACTCCCCGCCGTTTCTTTCTCGGTAGGAGGTCAGTAGAGGTATTAGAAGTCGTTGATCGTTGGCTGGCACCGGATTACCGTTATTTTAAAATCCGGAGTGGAGATGGGAGTATATATATCCTGCGCCACGATGTGGCATCAGGGCGTTGGGAATTGACGCTGTTTGACAGCGGTAAGCGGGAAGAGACCCGCTTATCCTCGACTTAAGGAGCTGTTTGGGCAGGGATGTTAAGCTTAGTCAATAGGCCGTATCCACAATGAAAACTATCCTGTTGTCTTTAATTGCCGTTTATCGCTATGGCATTAGCCCCCTAATGGGCAACCACTGCCGTTACTATCCCTCCTGTTCAGCGTATACTCAGGAGGCCATCCAGTGCTATGGTGGAGTTCGGGGAAGCTGGCTCGGGTTAAAACGCCTTTTGCGTTGCCATCCCTTTCATCCGGGTGGCGTTGATCCGGTACCTGATATCCCTCAATGGCGATCGAAACCTTGATTCCCTGGGGGGAGAAAAGTTTTCCTGTACTCAAATCAAAGAGGGGGCTTTTAGCTGAGCGTTGAAATTTACGCTAATCTCTGCTAATTTATAAAAATGCAAAAGAGGTTAGTAAAAATTGGCGAAGCCGCCAAGCTGCTAGGCACTACCCCGGATACGCTCAGAAAATGGGAAGCATCCGGGGAGCTGCTACCGGCCAGAAAAACCAAAGGCGGAACCCGTTATTACGCTGTAGCGGATTTGCTAGAGCTGGCGAATGAGAGCAGCCCAACGGTTTGCTATGCCCGTGTCAGCAGCGATGAGCAAAAGGAAGAGCTTGGGCGTCAGCATGCCATGCTAGAGGCTTACTGTGCGGCCAAAGGATGGAAATCCGAGATTATTAAAGATCTCGGTTCAGGGATGAATTACCGGAAAAAAGGCTTAAACAGGCTGCTTGAGCTAATTTTACGGGGGAGGATGCGGCGGCTAGTGATTACTCACAAAGACCGGCTATTGAGGTTTGGCGCGGAGTTGATTTTTACCCTCTGCGAAATTCAAGGCATTGAGATTGTGATTATCCATAAAGGTGAGCCACCCAGTTTTGAGGAAGAGCTTGCCCAAGATGTTTTAGAAATCATCACGGTACTTTCAGCCCGGTTATATGGAAGCCGAAGCAGAAAGCACCAGCAGACGATAGAGGCGCTAAAGCATGTTACTAGCACACAAAATTGAGTTGCGGCCCTCTATCAGCCAAGCCGCGTTAGATAAGGCGTGCGGGTCTAGGCGGCACTGTTATAACAAGCTGTTGGAGCACTTCTCTCAGGATGAGAATAAGTGGAGCAAGTGAGCGGTAGGTTTGTGCATGGACTAATTGGATTGCTGGGGTTTGGGTGGTTACTCCTGAGCCCTGGGTGGGCGGCGGAATTGGCCCTGGAGTTTCACGGACCCTTACAGCAAGGAAGCTTGGTCATCGGGCAAACGGAACCGGGGGTAGAGGTCTTTCTGGATGGGCGCCAGCTGCGGATTTCCGAGGATGGATTGTTTTTGATGGGCTTTGGCCGTGATGCCAAGCCGGAGGCGACTCTTAAGCTTGTTTTCCCCGATGGCGCACATGAAGTCCGAGAACTTGAGATCGCCCAGCGCCAGTATCAAATCCAGCGTATTGAGGGCTTGCCTCCCCGTAAGGTGACCCCCCGCACCGAAGATTTAGTGCGTATCCGCAAAGAGGCGGCCCTGGTTAGAAAGGCACGGAAACGAGATGATCCCCGTACTGATTTTTTAAGCGGGTTTATTTGGCCTGTGCAAGGTGCTATCTCTGGCGTTTATGGGAGTCAGCGAATCCTGAATGGCCAGCCTCGGCGTCCCCATTATGGAATTGATATTGCGGCACCTACTGGAACGCCTGTACGGGCTCCCTCGGATGGATTCGTTACCTTGGTCCATCCCGATATGTTTTTTTCAGGAGGAACGCTTATTCTCGATCACGGGCATGGGCTTTCATCCGCATTTTTGCATTTGCGGCGGATTTTAGTCAAAGAAGGTGAGCGGGTAACCCAGGGAGAGATCATCGCTGAGGTGGGTGCCACGGGACGGGTTACCGGCGCTCACTTGGATTGGAGAATCAACCTTTTTCAAACTCGGCTTGATCCTCAGCTCTTGGTCGCTCCGATGCCGACGGCGGCAAGGGAATGAGCGGTTCTCATTCCCTTGCTAGGGAAAACCTAGGTCAGGCCAATAGTTTTTAGGACATCCCGGCTCGGCAGAAGCGGAAAAATAGTTATTGATAGCCGCATTGGCCGGGGGTCACGACAATTTCGCCGATAGGTTTAAGATCCTTGCCATGAAAAGAGTAGCGAGCGCTGACTCCGTGTTCTAAGAAAACATGTAGATCCGGGCTGTTACAAGCCAGTTCAAGTGCTTTCGGACTTGTTTCCTCTACAAATTGGTTGTTATCGAACTGATCGGAGGAAGCATTTATTTTAACGTAATTATACCTAAGTTCTCCGTCTCGTCCCTCGACGCTGCGAAGCTCTGTCTCTCTGTCAACCTTCTTAGGGAGCGCCTTATTGATCTGTGCGGCGATAATTTTAAGGGCCGCTTGAGATTGTAGCTCTTCCGGGCTGATTTTTTCTCCATTGGGCAGAGTAATCTTGTTTGAATCTAGCCAATTAGTTTTGGCTGCGGCTATTCCTACCACCAAGATAGGAAGAAAAATCCAAAGGTATTTTAGGGACTTTTTCACCTTTTTTACCTCTTAACATGAGCAATGGTTACAGTAGTTATACCCCACTACCTCAATATAGGCTTTAGGTAGGGGTTGGCAAAGGTATACCAACTTTGTGGTTATTATGGACTAAGGTGTGCTTGCCTGAATAGCCCTAATTGAGGTTGGAGAGCCAAATCGCTAGATATAGCGGTTCCCATAAACGAGAGTGGTCTATTTATTTAATATCGCCATTTTAAATTTGCGTTTGCTGGCTAATGTCTATCACCATTCATTTACCTTTTCGCTGGGTTCTTCTTGGCGGCTTATTGATGGTGTCGGCTTTATTCACCGAAGCCTATTCGGCGGGTACCGTTAGTGAACTACGCGCCCGTCATAACGAACGAGCTTTTGACCTTCGCATGGAGCAACAGCGTTTTCGTCATCGTTTACAAAGCGACCGACTTCCGCTGGCAAAGCAGCGCGGGCTTAATCTGCGACTCCAGCAACAGGGAATACGCCAAAGGGATTTGCAACGCCAACAAATCCTGGAGCAAAACCTCTTACGGCAGCAGCAAGGCCATCGGTTGGACCCAACTCGCCGGGGTGGGCCAGAGCTGAGACAGCGTTTTCGGCGGGAGCATCAAGAGCAACAATTTCAGTTTAAGCAAGAGCGCAGGGGTCTCATGCTCAGGCAGCCGTCCTTGGATTCTCAAACACCGTTAAAATGATACCTATAACGACTATGTTTGAGTGGTTTCCACTGTCCTCCGAAAGCGTGACAAGGCGGCGATAAAAAAGAGGAAGCCAATCCCGAAAATGGCCATAAAGCTGGGCCAAACGATTTCAAATCCCGCGCCCCGGTAGAGGATGGCCTGGGCCAGGTTGACAAAATGGGTAGTGGGTGCAAGCAGCATGATGTCCTGCACGGCTTCTGGCATGCTCTCCCGGGGAGTGATGCCCCCGGAAAGCAAGTGCAAGGGCAAAATGATCAGGATTGCAAGCAGTCCTAGCTGGGGCATGGAACGGGCGATAGTCCCCATAAAAATGCCCATTGCCGTGGTGGCAAATAGGTGCAAGAGGGTACCGAGCAGGAATAGAGGGATGGAGCCGGCAATCGGCACGGCCAGCAGCCCTTGGACGACCAGCCATAGGGAGAGGGCCGTGGCTAGGAGCACCACCAGGCCGTTGGCCCAGACTTTGGCCACCATAATCTCAAGGGGAGTCAAAGGCATCACCAGCAGGTGTTCAAGGATCCCATGTTCCCGCTCCCGGATGAGGGCGGCCCCCGTAAGGAGAATAGAGAGCATGGTAATGTTATTGATGATTTCCATGACGCTGCCAAACTAACTACTGCTCAAATTAGGGTTGAATTTTATCCGGGGAGTCAATTGGATGGGGTATGGGGCCTCAGCCCGGAAACCTTGTACAAACTCGGTGATTTCTCCCGCCAAGATATTCTGGACGTAGCCTGCGCCAATAAAGGCCTGGCTCATCCGGGTCGCATCGACATTGAGCTGGATTTCGGGTTGCTTGCCGGCCAGCACGTCCCGTTCAAAATGGGGTGGAATGTCTATGACAAAAGTATATTGGCCAGAATCCATCCCCGCGTCGATGTCCGCGATGGTAATAAGTTCCGGGGTTTTGAAATAAGGCGGATAAAAGGCGTTGATAAGGCGCTTTGACAGCGGCGAGCGGTCTTCGTCGACAATGGCGATGGGGCTGTTGTGCAGTTCCAGCGAGGTTGCGGTGGCCGCACTGTAAATACCGCCGGAGAAGGCCCAAATGATAAAGAGCAGGAGGACTTTGTCATGCCATAGGCTGCGCAGTTCCTTGAGTCCCAGACGGTAGCTATTGGTCAGTTGCTGTCGCTTCATTTTTCCTGTTTTCTTAAGAATATCAGGCTTAGCAGGGTGAATACCGGGATGAAGGCCGCAAGAGCAATGAAATAGGGGTAGAGATCGCTGAAATCCAAGGCTTTAGTGAAAGTACCACGGCTGATGATCAGAAAATAGGTGGTTGGAAAAAGTTGGCCAATCCAAGCGCCTACACCTTCCAGGGATGACACGGGATCGGTGAGCCCAGAGAAATTGACCGCAGCCAGCAGCGATACAATGGCCGTACCCGCCAGTGCCGCAATTTGAGTTTGGGCAAAAGTAGACATGAGCAGGCCGAATCCGGTAGTGGCAGTGACATAGAGCAACGCGCCCGCGGTCAATGCTGCAAAGCTTCCCTTAAGGGGGACCTCAAACAAGAAAACCGCCAGAACAACCAAGCCAAAAAAACTGATCATGCTCACACCGATATAGGGAAGCTGTTTGCCTAGCAGAAATTCCAGGCGGGTCACGGGGGTGACATAGAGATTGGTGATAGAGCCGAGTTCTTTTTCCCGCACGACTCCGAGCGCGACCAGCATGGCGGGAATGAAGACCAAGAGAACCGGGATCATTGCTGGCATCATGGCATAGAGGCTTTTGAAGTCTTGGTTGTAGCGGTAACGGATCTCCAGATCCGCAGGTATCGGTCGGGGTTCGATACCGTAGGTACGAATGGCGAGATCAGTCAGGTATTGATAGTGCAGCCCTTCCACATAGCCGCGGATGGTCTCGCCGCGAAATGGCATGGCCCCATCGATCCAGACCCCGATTTCTGGTGCTCGCCCCCGTTTTAGATCCTTTCCGAAATTGGGCGGAATCTCGATAGCCAGGCTTAGTTCCCCGCTTTTCATCCGCTGCTCCAACTCGGTGTAATCATGGATGGGGGGGCGTTTAATAAAATAACGGGAGCCTGCCACATTGTGTAGATAATCGCGGCTTGCCGGCGTTTGGTCCCAGTCTAGGGCGGCAAATTTGAGGTCTTCCACATCGAAGGTCATGCCATAGCCGAGGGTGAACATGAGTAGTACGGAACCCACTAGGGCAAACAGTAGGCGAATGGGGTCCCGTTTGATTTCGAGGCTCTCCCGGCGGGCGTAACCTAGTAGACGCCGTAGGCTGAAGGCCGTGGCGCGGGGAGGTTTTTTAGGGGGCGATTGGGGTATTACCCCCGCCATTGTATTGTCCTTAAGGTTTTCAGCCAAGCCAGTCGCTTCCTCCAGGTAGACGATGAAGGCTTCTTCCAGGGTTTCGACACCGCGCCTTTGCTTGAGCGCCGAAGGGCTATCGCTGGCGAGCACTTGGCCGGCGTGCATCAGTGAAATACGGTCGCAACGCTCGGCCTCGTTCATAAAGTGAGTGGAAATAAAAATGGTGACCCCTTGATTGCGGGAGAGATCCAGCAGCAGCTCCCAGAATTGGTCCCGGGCGACAGGGTCTACTCCGGAGGTGGGTTCAGTTCCGGTTCATGGGCAATGGCCACGGCCAAGGAGAGACGCTGTTGGATACCGAGGGGGAGTGCTAGGGGGAGTTCGTCTAGATAGGGGGCCAAATCGAAGCGGGCGATTAGCGTGGTCAGTCGTTCCGGGAGGCGTTCTTTCGGCAGATGGAATAGTTGGGCGTGGAGTTCCAGGTTTTGGCGTACCGTTAATTCCCCGTAGAGGGAGAAAAATTGGGACATGTAGCCCACTCGCTTGCGGATCTCCAGATCTTGGGCCGCTATGGGGTGGCCAAATAACCAGGCTTTGCCGTCCGTGGGCGGCAGCAAGCCGGTGAGCATCTTCATCGTCGTGGTTTTACCGCAGCCGTTGGAACCCAGGAAGCCAAAGATTTCGCCCTGTTGGATACGAAAATTAACCCGGTCGACGGCGGTAAAGTCACCGAATCGCTTGGTGAGGGCTTGAGCTTCAATGGCGGGCGTGCCTTCGGCCCCAAAGGTGGCGGGCGGGACGACTAAGGTTCTATGGTTAGAGCGCTTTTTCTCGGGCAGTAGCTGGATAAACGCGGTATCTAGATCCTCCGTTCCGGTCCGGGATTTGAGTGCTGCAGGGTGGCCCGTGGCTAAAATTTTGCCTTCGTCCATGGCTGCCAGCCAATCAAAGCGTTCCGCTTCTTCCATATAGGAGGTGGCCACCAACACGCTCATTTCAGGTCGGCGCTTTCGGATACCGTCAATGAGCTCCCAAAATTGCCGCCGGGAGAGGGGGTCAACGCCGGTGGTAGGCTCGTCCAGGATCAGCAGATCCGGGTCGTGGATCAGGGCACAGCATAGTCCAAGTTTTTGTTTCATGCCCCCCGACAATTTGGCGGCGGGACGGTGCTTGAAGGGGGCGAGACCGGTACCGTGCAGCAGTTGGTGGATGCGTTGCTCCCGTTCCTCCCGGCCCTGGCCGAATAGGCGGCCGAAAAAATCCACATTTTCCCATACCGTTAGAGTAGCGTAGAGATTTTTTCCCAACCCCTGGGGCATATAGGCAAGGCGCGGCAGTATAGCCGTGCGATAATGGCTATGGCCCATGTTGCCTCCAAATACCGTTACCTGACCGCTCTGGATCTGGCGGGCCCCAGCTATCAGGGCCAACAGGGTGGACTTGCCGACTCCGTCTGGGCCGATGAAGCCCACCATGCCGCCGGCAGGAAGCGCCAGATGAAGATTATTCACCGCAACCGTTTCGCCATAGCGATGAGTGAGGCCCGCGACCTCCGCTACCAAAGGTTGCTCGGTGATCATTGGGGTAATTTTACTCGGAGGCTGTCAGGCCACGGAGTATTGAGGTCTAGGCGTACATAGGCGATGCCGGGCACGCCTGTTTTCACTTTCTCTATATGCTCTTTGAGCAACTCCGGATCGATTTTGACCTTAGGCCACCTCCGTTTGGCGTTGGTCAGAGGCCACTCGCCCGTCCACAAAGTGCACGATGCGCTTGGCATAGGCGGCCATATCCGCTTCATGGGTGACCATGACGATGGTAATGCCCTGGTCCCGATTGAAAGTGGTCAGCAGTTCCATGATTTCCCGGCTACGGGTTGTGTCCAGGTTGCCGGTGGGCTCATCGGCGAATAACACATGGGGTTGGGTCACGATGGCTCGGGCAATGGCCACCCGCTGCTGTTGTCCACCGGAAAGCTCGCCTGGGGTGTGGTGTTCCCAGCCATTTAAGCCCACTGCCGCCAGGGCGTTCCGGGCCCAAGCATGGCGCACTGCCGCCGGGATGCCTCGGTAGATGAGGGGCAGCTCCACATTTTCTAGGGCTGAGGTGCGGTTCAGCAAGTTGAAGCCCTGAAACACGAATCCCAGATAGTGACGGCGCAACCGGGCACGCTGGTTGCGGGATAGCCTGCCCACCTCGATCCCTTGGAAAAAATAAGCCCCCCTGCTGGGGGTATCCAGACAGCCAAGAATATTCAAACAGGTGGATTTTCCGGAACCACTGGGTCCCATCACCGCCACGAAATCCCCTGCCTCAATGGAAAGATTAACGCCGCGCAGTGCCTCCATAGCAGCCCTGCCGGTACCATAGATTTTGGTCACCTCTCGAAGCGCAATCAACGGCGGTTTGAGCTGCTTTCGGGTCATTGCCATCACGAGGGACGGGGGAGGGTGTCAGTGACAAGTACTGTCCCGGGTTCGATTTCCCCTTCCAGCACTTGGGTCATGATGCCGTCTGTGGCGCCGATGGTGATAGGGAGGGCTGTAGGCCGTCCTTCCTGTAAACTCCATACCCGCTGTTGTTGGGGGTTGCCGTTGACCTCCGGGCGTTGTTTGGAAGGAGAACGGGAGGGGTGGGGAAAGAGATAGCCAATTAAGCCCCGGTTAGAGGTGGAGGGCTTATCTTGGACGGGAGGGGTAAAGCGCAGCGCTCTGTTGGGGATCAGCAGCGCATTTTCCACCTGTTCCACGACGATGTCTGCGGTGGCGGTCATCCCCGGTCGCAGGGACAGATCGGAGTTATTTACCCTCAGCACGGTTTCATAGGTAATCACGCCATCTATTTCTTGGGCGCCGTAGCGGACCTGAGTAATCTGGGCTGAAAAGATTCGGCCTGGATAGGCGTCCACGGTAAAGGTGGCCCTTTGGCCTTCTTTTACCTGACCCACATCGGCCTCGTCCACATCCACGTGGAGTTCCATCTGAGTGAGATCTTCAGCCAGGGTGAATAGTACGGGAGTCTGGAAAGAGGCGGCTACGGTCTGGCCTGGTTCCACTGCGCGCACCAGGACGATGCCGCTGATAGGGGAGCGGATGACGGCTTTTGCTAGATCGGTCTCATGGGTGTCCAAGGTGGCGCGGGCTACGGCAACTTGGGCCTTGGCGCTGGCTTCTGCTGCCTGGGCCCGGGCATAAGCGGCCCGGGTGGTGTCTAATTCTTCTTGGGAGCATAACTGCCGTTGCGCTAACTTTTGACAGCGTTCAAAACGCAACCGGGTTTCCAGGACGGTGGCTTTTGCTTCTTGTTCCTTCGCTTTAGCTGAATCGAGGGAGGCCCGCGCTTGAATCACTTCTGCTTCCAGACGGTCAGTATCCAGCCGCGCCAAAACCTGCCCCCGCTCGATCTGGTGGTTGTAATCCACCTCTACGGTTTCAATGGTTCCGGAGAGCTCGCTGCCCACATCGACTTGATTAACCGGTTCCAGTGTTCCCGTGGCGGTTACCGTAACGGTGAGATTACCCCATTGTGCCTGGGCTGTTTTAAATTGAGTCTTAGGGCTATTGCCGGCGCTTTGGTAGGTGACAACGATACCGGTGAGGGCCAGTACCGCCATGGCGGCGAGCAGCCACTTCCAACGCTTCCGGCCAGTAGAGTGTGACCCCAGGCCTAAGACTTGGCTGATGTCGTCGGAGCGCTCTGTAGCATTATTTGTCATGGTTGAGATGGCATGGTGGCAAGAGGTAGCGACCCTGGGAATTCCCCTTGCAGTAGGGGGCGTTTGCAATGGGTAGCCATTAAATAATCTATCAGTAAGGGAAAGTGGTATTGGAATTTCCCTGTAATGAGATAGATTGATTGAAATTTAGTTCAGTATTTTTGAAAGCGCTGAATTCCTCCTTGGGGGAATCCCCGCTTGCCTTTTTTTACCGCTAGTCTGGTACTGTATTTTCTGGGAGACTGCTAGAGCGGTATTCAGGGTTTAACAGGAAAAAGGAAGACACTCGCCTATGTTGTTGGATAAAATACCAATATTACAAGACTTAGGGAGTCCATTTAGGGGAAATCCTTAACCCTATCCCAGGCGGCAGGGAAATCGGTGTTAGGATGTGCTTTTCATAGAGAAACGCGGAAGATAAGTTTAAACCACATTTTAAGGGATCCTTATCAATGAAAAGAATTAAGCGGCGATTAGCAAAAAATGAGTTAGCGCGGGGGAAATTACAAGCTGAGAAAGCAAGAAAAACCTTAGATTCCAAGGCGGATGATTTATTTGAAGCCGCCTATAAGAAGCTTTCCTCGGCGGCTTTACTGGATGCTAGTAATGCTGAAATTTTCCATTATTGGGGATTAGTGCTTTATGACCAAGCCCAACGGAAACAGGGTAAGGAAGCTAAGGAGCTTTATAAAACAGCATGTGAAAAATTTGAAACGGCCCTTAGACTTGAGCCGGACAGCGCAAAGGTCATGAATGACTGGGGCGCGGCCTTAATTGAGCAGGCCAAGAATAAACCTGATAAACGTGCCGAAGCCTTGTATGGGGAAGCAAAAGAGAAAATTGCTGCTGCGGAGGCCTTAGAGCCAGGGGTGGGGGCTTATAATCTAGCTTGCATCCATAGTTTGCGTGGAGAACAGAAAGCATGCCAAAAATATTTAGAACAGGGGCACCAGGCAAATAGCCTTCCTCCTCTAAAACATCTTAAGGTGGACAAGGATCTGGATAATGTCAGAAATGAGAAATGGTTTAAGAACTTTCTCGAAAAACTTGCTGAGGAAGAAGAAATGGAAACTTCGGAAGCGGAGGTTGTAGAAACGGAAGTAGAGGCAGAAAAGCAGTCAGAGAAAAACCGGGGTGTTAGTTCTTGGTGGCGTCGGTTAAAGCGTTCATAAAATTCATGCTAGGAGTGGGGACATCGGCAAGAATGTCCTGGAGCCCCTGTTGCTTCACCGGGTTATTGACTTAAGGCCCGCTGTAAAAAAATAGGTAGTGCTGCATATTGAGTGATTATGCGCTATATTTATATTATGTATGTATAGATTTCTCAAGGAGATAGCCATGAACTGTCCCCGATGCGGTGGTACTCATATTGTCAAAAATGGGAGTAATGGGGTCGGGACACCCAAATTTTTATGCAAAGTCTGCGGTCGGCAATTCGTGGAGGACCCCAAGAATTGCTCCATTACTCAAGAGACGAAAGAGCTGATTGATAAATTGCTCTTAGAGAGAATTCCGCTGGCAGGGATTGTCCGAGTCACGGGCGTTTCAGAGCGCTGGTTGCAATATTATGTGAACGATAAATATGCGCATACACCGCGGCGAGTGGAGATAAAAAAAAGTCCAGAGCTCGTTTAACCCTTGAGTGCGATGAGCTTTGGTCGTTTGTCGCCAGAAAGGGCAATAAACAATGGGTGTGGTTAGCGTTCGATAGGGACACCCAAGAAGTTGTGGGGGTTTATATCGGCGATCGGAGTCAAACAGGGGCACAAGGATTATGGCAGTCCTTACCCGCCGTTTATCGGCAGCGGGCCGTAAGTTACACCGATTTTTGGGAAGCCTATGAGGCTATCTTCCCAGGGCCACGCCATCGCAGCGTGGGCAAAGAAACGGGACAAACAAGCCACATTGAACGCTTTAATTGTACGCTCAGACAGCGTGTTTCGCGTTTAGTCAGAAAAGCACTCTCTTTCTCCAAGAAATTAGAAAACCATGTCGGCGCTATTTGGTATTTTGTCCACCATTATAATGCGACCCTTTGCCCAACAACCCGATCCTGATTATCACTCATAATGCAGGACTACCAAAAAATAAAAGCAAGGGTACCCCAAATATAAGATACCCTTGCTTATTAGAGAGCAGAAAGTAAACGACCGACCTGCTAAAGCAGGTGGCTTTTTCAGACCCAACCCCAAAAGAAGCGGTCATTTATGGTAATCAAGAGAGCCCACATACGGACGGCTTACCCCACAGGGGCGCCCGTTGCCAAGCTGATAAGCAAAGCAATCCCTCGATAGCTTAAGCAGAGCCTATGCCAAGCAGATTGAGGGCCAACAGTACGTAAAAAACCACCAATAGAAAATTCAGTGGCGAGGCGCCGGTTTTCATGTCTTCTGAAGCGGAGACTTCAAATTGCCGCCTCGGGCGGGCATTTTTAAATATCTTTCTGGCGTCAATTAATTTGCTTCTTTGTTCCATTGCCTGCGATTTCCTCGTCTATTTCAGGTTATCGTTTATCAGATAGAACTAGTTTAAAAATTAAAGCTGAAAACAAGCTGAAAAATGTTCCCATGGGGGGATCTGTAAGTATCTCAGTAAAAGTTTTTAAGTATTCCTGGAGCGAGCCGGTGGCGTGGAGCCAGGGGACAGGGAAGCCCCCGCAAACCCTCTTTTCAGGGAAGAAAAACGGATTTGCGGAACACCACCAGCTCGCTCCTAAAACGCCTCATATTTTATTCATAGGTACTTAAGTAGGGGATTGGAAGAGGCAATCAGGAAATCAATGCTAAAACCTAGGCTATTTGCAAGGCGGGCCTGTTGTCTAATACCAATTTCATGTAATTTTGCATTGTATAGATGCAGTCTAAACAAGCACTTGAAGCCTTAATAAATTGCATTCTTTGATTAAATTGGTATGAGACCCTTAGCCGTCGGCGTACACCAAGAGCTTATCCCGTTCGCCACCGAGCGAGGATTTAGCAAACTTGCGCTTAGGCGAGCATTGGGAATGCACATGAACTGCACGCCCTACCTATATGCCCTGGCAGAGCGCCGGGGCCGTGTGTCTCTGGATGGGGAGGAAGTCGAGAAGCCGACAGAGGAACACGCGGAACATGCACGGCAGAAGCTAAAGGCGAGGTTTGAGGCAAGGAAGCAGAAACGCGCCAATGAGCCACCAAAGAAAAGCAATACCGCGAAGGTGACTCCTATCCAGAGGGAAACACCACCAAAGCGGCCAATTCTCAGCTTGAAACGGGCGAAGGGGCTATCTAAGAACGCGGTTTAGACACCCTCCACCACTAAGAATTATTCTTATTTGAGGGGGGGGTTACCCCTTATTTAACCCCACCGTTTTCTTTTTTTTCTTATTCAATGCCCTATAGAACTCACGCTTGCTAACGCCCGCTTGGGATGCCATGGATTTGATGAGGTCAGGCCCGAAAGGGGCTTTCGGGCAATCAACAGTGACCTTATGTAAAACTTTCTCGGAGTATTTTACCCATTGCTCGTGTGAGGTGCCTTTCCGTGGGCGCGGTTCAAAACCAAGGTTCTTAAGGATCTGTTTTACCTCCCGGCATTCCAGCGGTCGCCAGCGCCAACCCATTATGCATGGTTCATAGGATGATGGTGTGGATCGCGAGGAAAGAGAGGAACCTGCTCCTGGAAAACCCGATAAATTTCTCTCTTCCAATGAACAACACGGGAAATCGATGCATAACAGCAGTAGCGCCAGCGGATGCTGAGCGGGGCTTTGCGCTGCATGAGTTGCATAGCATATTCGCGATCTTCACCGGCAAGTGCATCATAGACGTAATCAGCGATCATCGCCTCTAGCTTGCGCTTTACTTCTTCTAACGAATCACCCTGAGCAGCTAAGTTAAGGTCAATACAAAACCCTTGCCACTGGTCATCCCGGCGTTCAACAAAGCAGCGTAAAAAAAGAGCTTGTGGACGCATCTCGCATCACCTCTCTTGTTTGGGTGCTCAAATGTATGACAATTTTACTTAGTATATTCTTCCACAAGAGTATATTCTACTACCTCTCTTTTGTTCTTATCGGCTTTTAAAAGCTTTTTCTATCTTCCAATTCCTCCCCACACCCACGGGCTAACCCCCATAAACATTCGCGAAACCGGGGGCCTTATACCAATTTCATGTAATTTTGCACTGTATAGGTCTAATTTAAACAAACACTTACAACCTTAATAAATTGCATTCTTTTGTCAAATTGGTATTAGGGGTACCCATTACTAGGGTACGGGGGTACAATACGTTATGTTATATCGTAACAATTGGAGGAAAGCGGTTTTTAAGCGTGACGGGAGTTTGAAGGTTTGAGCATCGAGCGGCTAACCCGAGCTAAGGCCATCATCGAGGCGCACGGAGGCGCAGAGCTGGCCGAGTGGTTTAGTTTATTATCTACTGATATTTTCAAGGGGAAATCAAATGAGTTTTAAGCCTGGGCAAAGCGGCAACCCAGCAGGGAGGCCGAAAGGGACCAAAGACAAACGGACTGAGTTTAGGGAGCTGTTGCGCCCCCATGCGCCGGATTTAATTAAGAAGGCGGTAGAGATGGCTTTAGAGGGGGATGCCACCGCGCTAAAGTTGTGTCTAGATAAACTAATCCCCAACCTCAGACCCCAGGCAGAGCCGGTATCCATTCAGTTTAATGGCGAGTCATTACTTGAGAAAGGCCAAGAAATTTTAAAGGCAGTCAGTAAGGGGGAGATCACACCAGAGGAAGGGAATCACCTGTTAGCCGCGTTGGCGAACTATGGAGGGCTTGTTGGCAAGGAGCAGTCTTTGAAAAGGCATCGCGATTACCAGTCGTTTGATGCCATATTTAAAGGAGGCATATTATAAAAGCCCAGATGTGGCGCGCTAGCATCGGCAGATATTTGGTAAATCGCGCTTAAGCGCATCGAGTCACACTGAGTGGTGTTGGATTTTATGTAATACCCCCTGTTCTCCATCTCTGGAGGTTTCAGATTCTAGACCGGGCAGGTAGCCTATTTTTTATATCCACAAAATTCATACGGGTACCCGCCCACCCTAAATTTCTATAACTTCATGCACCAAAACCGGATGGGCAGCCCATTTTTTGCATCCGCAAAATTATTAAGTGGGGGGGTCCTTTCTGGGATTTTATCTCATGCGGGTGCAGGGAACCACGGGAAAAAGCTACACAGCAAAATTTTTCTAGGATGTCCTTCCTGTTAGCTAAATGTTGACTGGGCAGAAAACCTTACATTGCGGCCACATATGCGAGGGGGTGCGAGCTTAATGAGTTATCTAGCTTGCGAGCTGTCTAGGCTTGACGGGGAGGGGGATGGGGTGCCTTGTGAGGCGCTTTGTCGGTAGTAAGACGGTACTAGAACACCCTGGTAAGTATTCCTTCCAAACTGGTAGGGTTAAAGATTAATGTGACTAAACGATAACTGTTGTTGAAAGTATTGAAAATGGGAGAAAAAATGAGAAAAAGCCTAGCCTTAGTAACTGCTCTATTCGCCTCAACCGCCACCTTAGCCGCCCCCGAGAACGGCTGGTGGTGGAACCCTGCCGAGCCGGGCACAGGATACAACATCGAGACGCAGAACGGAACGCTATTTGTCTCCACATTCGTCGATGGCGGGTCCGGTAATCCTGTATGGTACTCAGGTTCAGGGCAGCTTAACAGAAATAATATGGCCACTATTAACCTTTCGAACTCTGAAGTCGGGCAGTGTTTGGGATGCAAGTCTACCAGTATTTCATCCAGCGATAGCGGCTTCCAAATAACGCTAAGCTTCCAAAGTAGAGGTCAGGGAAAGGTAATCATAGACGGAAAGGAGAAACCGATAGAGCGACGTAACTTCAACTATGGCGGTGATCTCCAGAAGTTATTAGGAAGATGGAGTTTAATGATCGTAGATGATGGGGTTTTCGGTCTTGGTTTTGGGGATTTCATCAGTTATGACTCAATAGATGGTAAATTCGTGGAAGGTGTAAGGTTAATGAATGGAAGCCAACCAAGTACTGTAATTTCCACTGATGACGGAAAATATATCGGACTTATCGCGCTTAGAAATGGTTTCGAGGCAATAATTTATTTTGGGTTCTCCGCTCTTAATAGAGTAGGAGGGTTGTTCGCCATCATTGACGAAGATGCGACAGCATCAGAAGGTCTTGATGAATTAGAACGTAATGGGGTTCTATTCATCGGGTATCGCATGACGCCAGGAAGCAGGGCAAACCAAAAATCCTCTAATCTAAGCTCTTTGAGCACCCAAGACACGTTAGTCTCTCAAGACATGAGGAACTTCTTAGAAGAAGTAATTATTCATTCAGCAGATATTTCTCTGCCTAGTCAAATTAAATAGTCAATTTCTAGCTAATAAAATACAAAACCCTGTTAGCCCCTAACCCCCGGCTGGCGGGGTTTTTGTTTAGCGTGCTCCCAATACCCTGTGTGGGTGGCGAAGAAATTGGTTACCCCGAATTTTCGGAGTCCCTAAAAAAGGCTCCCCCGTGCCGGTGGAGAATGAATTGAGAGGTAAGCGAGACCATAAAAAGGGAGAGCATGAATTTTTTCGTCCCCTAAAAGGGGAGTTTTGCGGTACCTATAAAAACAGAGATAGCGGAGTCTATAAAAGAGCCAAAAACCGAATTGACCCGCCTAAATGCTACCCCATTTGCTACCCGAGGCTTTTTTGGAGCGGATAAATATCTTGTAAGGTATTGTTAATTAAAGGCTAAGCGTTGCAGGCTTCCACTGTGGCCAAATCCGTCTTACTCCATAAGGGTGCGCACCCTATTTATAGATTAAAACATGGTGACGGGGTGCCATGCGAGAGCTTGTGCCGGTAAAATGTCTTATCCTTGAGTATTTTGAGGAAACTGAATTATGAAGAAAGTGACACTGACTCTGGCAATCCCAATCGCTATGAGCATAACTGAACAAATCACCCCATTAAGCGAAGCTGAGGTATACGCTAGGTGTCCTGGGGCATTAGAAACTTTGTGCGAAGGAAGATTGGCTAGGGCAAGAGGTGAGCATCAAAGCGGAACGCCTTTCACACAATTAAACACTATCGCTTCTAGTGCAACCGCTGCAACTGGCTACATTTCAAATCCGTTTGATTTTGGCGTGTCAAAATAACGTCGCAGCAGGTGCAGGATGCCTATAAGGATATTCCGGGGGCATATTATTGATACTTACCCCCGGCTGTTTTTTTCATCTATAGGACTTGTTGGGGACTTGATTTTAGAAGGGACAAACAACGATACTAAGCACCCAAGAAAATACAGCTTTAAGTATTTGTTTATAAAGTTTTAAATGGTGGGCGATACTGGGATTGAACCAGTGACCCCTGCCGTGTGAAGGCAGTGCTCTCCCGCTGAGCTAATCGCCCTAAGTGAGGTGCAATTTTACGGCCAGACTCTTTCGGGGTCAATGACAACTTTATAGAGGGGAAGGGGATGCCCGATCCGCGTTTTGAAGCCTTGCAACAATGGTTGAGCCGGGATCTTGGCATAATGAATTACCACCTGGTGCCGGCCTCGGGGGATGCCAGTTTCCGGCGCTATTTCCGGGTGCACCGGAATGGGGAGAGTCTAATTGCGATGGATGCTCCGCCGGCGCGGGAGGATTGCCGACCTTTTATCCATATTGCCCAGGGGTTTCGCAGCTTAGGGTTGAATGTGCCTGAGGTACTGGAGCAAAACTTGGAACAGGGCTTCCTCTTGCTCACCGATCTGGGCGAGCGCCAGTACCTGAAGATCTTGAACTCCCATAATGCCCCGGTGCTCTATGGGGATGCTTTGGCGGCCTTACGGTTGCTTCAGGGGGGGGATGCCGAAGTATTGGGGCTGCCACCCTATGACCAGGATTTGTTGATGAAAGAGATGGAACTATTCCGGGAGTGGTATCTGGGGCGCTACTTAGGGATTGACATAGGAGCGGCTTTAAATAAGACTTTTGGGTTGCTTGTTGCTTCGGCTCTGGAGCAACCCCAGGTACCGGTACATCGGGATTACCATTCACGCAATCTCATGATGACGGAACAAGCCAATCCTGGGATTTTGGATTTCCAAGATGCGGTGAAGGGTCCGGTGACCTACGATTTAGTGTCTTTGTTGCGGGATTGTTATCGGGCTTGGCCGCGGGACAGGGTGCTCACCTGGCTCTATGATTATCGGCGGAAGGCGGCCCAGGTAGAAATTCCGGTAGGCGCTAGCGAAGGGGAGTTTCTACGCTGGTTCGATTGGATGGGAGTGCAACGCCACTTGAAGGCCAGTGGGATTTTTGCCCGTTTGAATTACCGGGATGGGAAGCCAGGCTATCTTAAGGACATTCCCCGGACCTTGAATTACCTCCGCACTGTGGCCTGCCAGTATGGCGAACTGGCGGAATTGGCCCAAGTGCTGAGAGATTTGCCCGAGCCGGTGAACTCACCGTGAAGGCCATGATACTCGCCGCTGGACGGGGAGAGCGGATGCGGCCGCTGACTGATAATACTCCTAAGCCCTTGCTTCGGGCCGGTTCCAAACGTTTGATTGAGTATCTTATTGAGTCCCTGGCGACGGCCGGGTTTACCGAGCTGGTGATTAATCATGCCTATTTGGGGGAACAGGTGGAGCAAATGCTGGGTGATGGCGAGCATTATGGCATTCAAATCCGCTATTCTCCCGAGGGCGAGGAGGGGTTGGAGACGGGGGGCGGTATTTTTCAGGCCCTTCCCCTGCTCGGGGAGGAGCCTTTTTTAGTGCTTAATGGGGATATTTGGACTGATTATCCCTTTGCTAGGGCGCGGCGGGCACCGACAGGGCTAGCCCACCTGATTTTGGTGGACAATCCCCCTTACTATCCCCAAGGAGACTTTGCTTTGCGAGGAGAGCGGGTGGCCGCGGAAGGAGCCCCCAGGCTGACTTTTAGTGGCATGGGGATTTACCGTCCGGAGCTGTTTGCCCATTGCCATCCTGGTCGATTTCCCCTGGCCCCCTTGCTGCGAGAGGCGATGGGTCAAGGTTCGGTGAGCGGGGAATATTACCGGGGGCAGTGGTGGGATGTTGGCACCCCAGCACGCTTGCAGCATTTAGAGCAGTGGTTGCAAGCTAGTAGGCGCGCGCCGTGCCCCTACCGTTTCTAGGATTATTGCGGTCCACCTACTAGCAATTTTTCTAGCAAGGCCTTTTGGGCATGGAGGCGATTTTCCGCTTCGTCCCAGACCACGCTTTGCGGGCCATCAATCACCTCTGCGGTGACTTCCTCACCCCGGTGGGCAGGGAGACAGTGCATGAAAAGGGCATCCTCCTGAGCCAGGGCCATCAGTTTGCTATTGATTTGGTAGTCTGCAAAGTCCTGAAGCCGGCGTAGCTTTTCTTTTTCTTGCCCCATACTGGTCCAAACATCGGTAACCACCAGGTCAGCTCCTTTGGCCGCCTCCCGTGGGTCTATCATGATTTGCGCCCGTTCCCCCGCCGTTTGCAAAATAGTGGGGTCGGGTTCATAGCCTACCGGGGTAGCGATCCGCAGCTGGAAATCGAATTGGCAGGCCGCATTAATGTAGGATTGGCACATGTTGTTACCATCCCCTATCCAGGCGATGGTTCGGCCCTGGATACCTCCCCGGTGCTCGAGGTAGGTTTGAATGTCCGCCAGTAACTGGCAGGGATGATAGCCATCTGTGAGGGCATTGATTACGGGTACCCGGGAGTAGGCCGCGAAGCGCTCCAACATCGAGTGGGAAAAGGTGCGGACCATCAAACAATCCACCATCCGGGAGAGGACCCGGGCCGTATCTTCTATGGGTTCTCCCCGTCCGAGTTGGGTATCCTGGGGTGAGAGGAAGATGGCACTGCCACCCAATTGGGCCATGCCTGCCTCAAAGGAGACGCGGGTACGGGTGGAGGATTTCTCGAACAGCATCCCAAGTACTTTGTTTTTCAGGGGCTCGTAGATTTTCCCCTGCCGTTGTAGGGTTTTGAGATCCATGGCCCGCAGTACTAACTGCCTGAGCTCGTCAGCCGGTAGGTCGAGTAACGTCAGAAAATGTTGTACTGCCATCCCTATCTCCCTTATTATCCATGGGTCTCAGCCCTCTTTGAGAAATGTTCTGATCAGTTTGTCAATCTTTGCCACAATGATATCGGCTTCCCTATCGCTAATAATAAGGGGGGGAAGCAACCGTATGACATTGCCTGCGGTGACATTAAGCAGTAGCCTTTCCGCTAGGGCTTGCTGCATCAGCTTACCACAGGGGCGATCCAGTGCGATTCCTATCATCAACCCTTGCCCTCGAATAGCCTTGACTTCAGGTAGGTCGCGTAATGTTTCCCGGAAGGCCTCGAGCATTCGCTGTCCTAATTGAGCTGCTCGTGCCGCCAGCTGCTGCTGCTCTAAGGTTTCCAATACCGTTAGGGCGGCCCGACAGGCCAGGGGGTTGCCGCCACAGGTGGAACCGTGACTGCCGGGCTGCAATACTTGGGCGGCTTTGCCCTGGGCGAGGCAGGCACCAATGGGAATGCCGTTACCTAGGCTTTTGGCAAGGGTGATCACGTCTGGTTGGGATTGGCTGTGCTGGAAGGCAAACCAGCGGCCGGTACGGCAAAGCCCGGTTTGCACCTCATCCAGCATCATCAACCAGCCTTGGGTATCGCAAATTGCCCGGATCTGGTCGAGATAGGTACTTCCTGGAACTACGATACCCCCCTCGCCCTGGATAGGTTCCACCAGGACGGCGACGACTTCTTTACGGGTGGGCTCGGGTAGTTTTTCCAAGGCGGAAGCATCGTTATAAGGCACCCGAATAAAATTTTGAACCAGGGGTTCGAAGCCTGCCTGAATCTTGGCATTGCCGGTGGCGCTTAAGGTGGCCAGGGTGCGTCCGTGGAAACTGCCCGTCATCACGATAACCTGAGGATTATCGATGCCCTGCTCATGCCCATAGCGGCGCGCGATCTTAAGGGCGGCTTCATTGGCCTCGGCCCCGGAATTAGCAAAAAAGACTCGCTCCATTCCAGCCAAGGTATTGAGCCGGGTGGCTAAGGCTTCCTGGAGGGGAATCTGGTAAAGGTTGGAGGTATGCAGTAGACGCCCTGCCTGTTCCCTAATCGCCTCGGTAATGGCGGGGTGGGCATGGCCAAGGCCACAAACCGCAATACCGGCTAGGGCATCCAGATATTCATTGCCAGCGGTATCCCACAGCCGGGCGCCTTCTCCCCGTTCAAAGGCCACGGGAAGGCGGGCATAGGCAGACATTAACGGTTCGTTCATTATGGTGCGATCAAACTTAACGGTGAGTTTTGAATGAAAAAATGGCAGCCCCCCTAGAGGCTGCCATAGGCTAATAGGAGTTTCATCGTGACTAATTTCCATCAGTCCGACAAATTCGCGTTTCTCAGCGGCCCTCAGGCAGCAGCCCTCGGGGTCTTTACCGCTCCACGCGCTTTGACTTCGGGTCCCCTCGACCCTAGGCTCCGTGAGCGAGAAAATCATAGCGCCAATTCGGCGCTGAAACAACAGTTAACCGGCCCTCTCCCTCGGCGCGCCGTTTCACTTCGCGACCTGGCTAGAGGGCCGTTTACCATCCAGGGAGAACGTCAAGGAGTAAGAAAGGAGGGGTGCCCCCTGCTTCCGATGGGGTTAACTCGTCTTAGCTCGCCAAGTTTTTGGCGACAAAATCCCAGTTTGCCAGATTCCAGAAGGCTTCCAGGTATTTGGGCCGGGCATTACGGTAATCAATATAGTAAGCATGTTCCCAGACATCGCAGGTCAGTAAGGGAGTTTTGCCCTCTGTCAGAGGGTTACCGGCGTTACTGGTGCCGACGATATCCAAGGAGCCATCGGGATTTTTGACCAACCAGGCCCAACCGGAACCAAATAGGGTTATGGCTGACTGACTGAATTTCTCTTTAAAATCGGCGAAAGAGCCAAAATTTTCCCGGATAGCGTCCATCAGGGCACCATTAGGTTCCTCCCCTCCCTGGGGCGCTAGGCAGTTCCAATAAAAGGTGTGGTTCCATATTTGAGCGCCATTATTGAAGATTGCACCAGAGGCTTTGGTAATAATTTCCTCTAAAGATGCATTTTCAAACTCGGTTCCAGGCACAAGCCCATTGAGTTTGTCCACGTAGGTTTGGTGGTGCTTGCCATAATGGTATTCGAGGGTTTCCTGGGAAATATGGGGTTCCAGGGCGTTCATAGCGTAAGGGAGTTCTGGTAAGCGATGACTCATGCCCAATCTCCTTTGTCGTGTCGTTGGTTAGGTGTGGTATAAAATGGAATGACTGACTAAAAATATCAAGAATAGTCTAAGGGGCTCTTAGTCGTGATTGCAAGGGCAGTAGTTAGCGCGATTCGGGCCCTAGTCACCTTGCTTTAGCAAGGAACCTTTGCGTGACAAGTGAAGTCTAGTCAAGTCTAGTCAAGTTTGTTTAAGTATATGACATCTCGGAGGTATATGCTGTGGATGTAATGGAACAGATTAAAGAAGCCGTGGAATCTAATCGGATCATTTTGTTTATGAAGGGCTCGCCTGAATTACCCCAGTGCGGTTTTTCTAGCCGGGTAGCCCAAGCACTACAGGCTTGTGGCGCGGAATTTGCTTACGTGGATGTGCTTGCTAACCCAGAAGTCCGTGCCAATCTACCCCGGTACGCCAATTGGCCCACTTTCCCTCAACTGTATATTAATGGTGAATTGGTAGGGGGATGTGATATTACCTTAGAGCTGTTTGAAAGCGGGGAACTGCAAAAAATGGTGCAGGAAGCTGCTCCTCATCCCTCGGAAGGGTAGTTTTTACAGCCCGGCGGGTAGCGCGCGGCGCGCTTAGGTAAGCGCTTTGCGCGTTTTCCGCCCTTGAACCGGCATCATGGCCTCCTTACTATAGCGACAAGAAATTCTATAATTGTTAGGGTACCGGTTTTCTCTTTATCGAAAGAGATGGTCAAGAGGAATCGGGTTGGTTTATGGGTAAGATAGATCCAGATGAAGAGAATGAGGGTGGCTTTGCCGTTGATACGGCAAAGCCAAAGCTCAAGCGACCACCAATGTATAAAGTGGTGATGCTCAATGACGATTACACCCCTATGGAGTTCGTCGTGGAGGTGTTGCAGACTTTTTTCGCTATGGATAGGGAAAAGGCGACACGGATTATGTGGCAGGTCCATACCGAGGGGAAAGGCATTTGCGGTGTATTTACCTATGAGATCGCAGAAACAAAGGTGGCTCAGGTGAACGAGTATTCTCTGAACCACCAGCATCCGCTAAAGTGTGTTTTAGAAAAAGCGTAATGGAGTCTGTAGGGCTTAATTTTATCGGTAGGGTCTTGCAGGTCTTGGCGGGTTGCGGTAGCGTCCTAAGGAAGATTTAAGGTTTTTGATGAGTTTTTTGTCTGTTGGTATAGCCCCGCCTGAAGTGAGGTGATTGGCCATGTTGAGCAGGGACCTGGAAACAAGCCTAAACCAGGCCTTTAAAGATGCGCGGGAGAAAATGCATGAGTTTCTCACCGTGGAGCACCTCTTACTTGCCATGCTGGACAACCCGGCAGCGGCGACTGTGTTACGTGCCTGTGGCGCGAATCTGGAGCAATTGAAGGAAGAAATAACTGTTTTTCTCAATGAAACTACGCCGTTATTGTCGACCAAAGATGGTCGAGATACCCAGCCGACCCTCGGATTTCAGCGGGTATTGCAGCGGGCGGTGCTTCAGGTTCAGTCCTCGGGGCAGAAAGAGGTCACCGGCGCTAATGTTCTGGTTGCGATTTATGGCGAGCAGCAGTCTCAAGCGGTCTACTTCCTGAAACGCCAGCATGTGACTCGCCTGGATGTGGTCAATTACATCTCCCATGGGATTAGCAAGGTTGATCCCCAGGGCAGTAGCGGAGAATCGGCTGGGGCCTCGGAAGAAGCGGAGGCCACCGGTGTTGAAACCCCTGGGCAGAGCCCCCTGGAAACCTATGCCACCAATCTTAACCGGTTGGCGGCACAGGGAAGAATCGACCCCCTGATTGGTCGCCGTATTGAATTGGAGAGAACGATTCAGATTTTGTGCCGGCGGCGTAAGAACAACCCCTTGTTTGTCGGCGAGGCGGGGGTAGGTAAAACTGCCTTGGCCGAAGGGCTGGCGCGGAAAATTGTTGAAGGGGATATCCCCGATGTGTTGCAAGATTGCACCATTTACAGCTTGGATATGGGCGCCTTGCTGGCCGGCACCAAGTACCGGGGCGACTTTGAAAAGCGTTTAAAGGGCATCTTGGCCCAGCTTAAAAAGGAAAAAGGCGCTATCCTTTTTATCGACGAGATCCATACGGTGATTGGCGCGGGTTCGGCTTCTGGTGGAGTGATGGATGCTTCCAATCTCATCAAGCCCGTGCTGGCCTCCGGTGAGCTTAAGTGTATTGGTTCCACCACCTATCAGGAATACCGGGGTATTTTTGAGAAGGATCGGGCCTTGGCGCGCCGATTTCAGAAAATCGATATCCCTGAGCCCTCGGTAGAGGAAACAGTGCAGATCTTGCGGGGGTTGAAATCCCGCTTGGAAGAGCATCATAAGGTTCGATTCTCCCAGGCCGCGCTCCGGACGGCGGCTGAGCTTTCAGCCCGTTATATTAACGATCGCCATCTCCCGGATAAGGCCATTGATGTGCTTGATGAATGTGGCGCCAGCCAACAGCTGTTAGCGCCCTCCAGGCGCAAAAAGGTCATTGGGGTACAGGATGTGCAAACGGTGGTCGCTAAGATGGCCCGTATTCCACCTAAGCACGTCTCGACTTCCGATAAGGAAAGCCTGGCTAAGTTGGAAGCCAATCTTAAGCAGGTGATTTTTGGGCAGGATGAAGCCATTGAGGTGCTGAGTTCGGCCATCAAAATGTCTCGTTCCGGCTTAGGGGATACCGGCCGGCCGGTGGGCTCGTTCCTTTTCGCGGGTCCTACCGGTGTCGGCAAGACGGAAGTGACTCGTCAATTGGCGTATGTCCTGGGTATTGAACTCATCCGTTTTGATATGTCCGAGTACATGGAGCGCCACACGGTCTCTCGCCTAATTGGGGCTCCGCCGGGCTATGTGGGTTACGATCAAGGCGGCTTGCTTACCGAAGCTGTCTGCAAAACTCCCCATGCGGTTTTGTTACTGGACGAGATTGAAAAGGCTCACCCTGATGTGTTCAATTTGCTCTTGCAAGTGATGGACCATGGTACGCTGACGGATAATAACGGGCGCAAGGCGGATTTTCGCAATGTTATCCTGGTCATGACCTCCAATGCGGGGGCCCAAGAGATCAGTCGAACCTCTATAGGTTTTACCCCACAAGACCATTCTACTGATGCCATGGAAGTCATTCGGCGGACATTTAGTCCCGAGTTTCGCAACCGACTGGATGCGGTTATCCAATTCAGCGCCCTGGATGGACCTTCCATTGGTCGAGTCGTCGACAAGTTTGTGCTGGAGTTGGAGCTCCTCCTGCAGGATAAAAATGTAACTCTAGAGGTGAGCGAGATGGCTCGGGCTTGGTTGGCTGAGCATGGCTATGATGAAAAAATGGGTGCGCGACCCATGGCTCGCCTCATACAGGAGAAGATTAAAAGGCCTTTGGCGGATGAGCTGCTATTTGGCAAGCTGGCCAACGGGGGGCACGTGGTGGTCGATATGGCCGAAGGCGAACTTCAACTGACTTGTCAAAGTAGCCGCGATTGAGCTACTGCCCGTGCGGCGTTGGGTGTCTCCGGCGCATGGACGCTTGTTCTTTTTCCGGCTGTTTTCCCTAGCTTCAAAAATTATGTTATAAAGTTACAATTGCTAGGTCCAGTCGGGGTTTTTTTTAGTGTCCCATACCAATATTCTTCTCCCCTTCAGGGGGGCCAGCCACAATCACTGGCGCTGTATCCGCGATGCTTTGGCAGTGGCGGAAAAAAACTGCGCTAACCGGGGCCTACGACTGACCAAGCTGCGGCGCCGGGTTTTAGAGTTAGTGTGGGAACGCCATGCGCCGGTGAAAGCCTACGATATTCTCGAGCAGTTGCGCCAAGAGCATCGAGGGGCTGCCCCTCCCACCGTTTATCGAGCCCTGGATTTTCTGCTTCAGGCGGGCCTGATCCATCGCTTAGAAACCCTCAATGCCTATGTCGGTTGCGGCGATCCCGATCGCCCCCATATCGGACAATTTTTATTATGCCGACAGTGCGGTACGGTCGCCGAATTGGATGCTCCTGAGATTACCGGGATTCTAAGCAGAGAAGCGAGAAATTTAGGCTTTCGGGTGGATCGCCAGACCGTAGAAATTAGAGGGTTGTGTCCTCAATGCAACGGTATTTAGCTGTTGTGTTCTTCGTGCCTTTGTGGTGATCTCATGAATTATCCGGGCTAGGGTGATGAAATTCGGTCGCCGGGGTGTTCCCGCTTATCTTGCCAGTCTTTTGGCCATGATGATGGGGTGGTGGAGCAGCTATGCTCATGCCGCAGATCCCCTTTCCGTATTCGTCAGCATCTTGCCCCAGAAATATTTTGTCGAGCGGATTGGCGGTAACCGAGTGCAGGTATTGGTAATGGTGGGACCGGGCCAGAGCCCGGAAACCTACGAGCCCACCCCCCGGCAAATGGTAAAGCTATCTCAGGCCAATCTTTATTTTCGTATCGGTGTCCCCTTTGAGAATATCTGGTTGAAGCGGATTATTGCCGCTAACCCAAATATGGAAGTGGTGGATTGCCGAGAGGGTATCTCTCTCCTGTCTACAGGGGAGGCTCATGGGACTGGTGGAGAAGATGAGGGGCACGGGGCGACAGATCCCCACCTTTGGACCAGTCCAGTTCTGGTGAAGAAGATGGCCGTCCATATTCGGAATGCCCTAGCCGCAGTAGATCCGGCCTATAGCCACCAATTCGAGGCAAATTACCAGGCATTTGTCCAAGAGCTGGAGCAACTCGACCGATTTATCCGCCAAACCTTGGCCGAAGTCACTCACCACCGTTTTATGGTCTTTCATCCCGCTTGGCGTTACTTTGCCCATGCTTATGGACTGGAAGAGATTGCCATTGAGCAAGCAGGCAAGGAACCTGGCGCCAAATCCCTTGCTGCGCTGATTGAATGGGGACGCAGGGAAGGGGTCCGGGCCATTTTTGTGCAGAAGCAGTCTAGTCGGGCGAGTGCGGAGGTGGTGGCTCGCGCCATTGGCGCCGAAATCATCACCCTTGATCCCCTTGCGGAAGACTATGTTAACAACCTGCGTTATGTGGCCACCGTGTTGGCGAGGGTGCTACGGTGAAGCAGGAGTTGGTTATCTCCATTAAAGAGGTTTGCTTTTCCTACATTGGCCCTATGGTGCTGGAGCATATTAACCTCGAGGTGTTCCGCGGAGAGTTTCTAGGCCTGGTGGGCCCCAATGGGGGAGGGAAGAGCACCTTGCTGAAGATTATGTTAGGGCTGTTGAAGCCCTTATCCGGTCAAGTCTCCGTGCTCGGTTTACCGCCAGAGCGAGGGCGGGCGGGGATTGGTTATGTGCCCCAGCATACGGCTTTTGCGGAAGATTTTCCCATCTCAGTAGAGGCTGCTGTCCTCCAAGGACGTTTAGGTAAAACCCGAGTGATTGGCAGCTACACTCGAGAGGATCGAATCCTAGCCCGGCGCGCCATGGAGCAAGTGGAAATTCTAGAACTCAGTACTCGCCCCCTAGCCGCCCTCTCGGGAGGGCAACGTCAACGGGTGTTGATTGCGCGGGCTTTAGCTGTGGAACCCGAAATTTTGATTCTGGACGAGCCTACCGCCCACGTGGATTTGCGTTTAGAAGAGAATTTTTTTCACTTGCTTAAGCAATTGAATAAGCAAATGACGATTATCGTGGTTTCCCATGATATAGGCTTTATTTCCCATTATGTCAATCGGGTTGCTTGTCTTAACCAGACTTTAATATGCCATGAGACGGCGGCTGTTAGTGGGGAAGTCATTGAGCAACTCTATGGCGCCAGCGTGCGTATGATTGACCATACCCACTCGCATTAAATGGAATTCTGGGAAACATTAACCCACGCGGTCTTTCTGCAGAATGCCTTGGTCGCCGGAATTTTGGCCAGCCTAGGCTGTGGTATCGTCGGCAGTTTTGTGGTGGTCAAGCGGATTGGTTTTCTGGCGGGAGGCATTGCCCATACGGTACTGGGGGGTATGGGGATCGCCTATTATTTGGATAAAAACCCTTTTGCCGGGGCTTTGGTCGCTGCTTTGCTAGCGGCCTTGCTTATTGGTTGGGTGAGCCTGCGGTGGCGGGAGCGGGAGGATACCTTAATTAGCGCGCTTTGGTCCATGGGGATGGCGGTGGGCATGATCTTTATTTCCCAGACCCCGGGTTACAATGTGGATCTCATGAGCTACTTATTTGGCAATATCCTCATGGTATCCCGGGAAAAACTGTATCTGATGGGGGCTGTGGATGGGGTCATTGTCCTCACTGTGATATTGTTTTATAAGCAATTCCTGGCCCTTAGTTTTGATGAAGAGTTTGCTCGCCTTAGGGGAGTCCCGGTAACGTTTTTCTATTTGTTGTTGCTCTGTATGGTGGCGCTTACCGTAGTCCTTTTAATTCAAGTGGTTGGTTTGGTTTTGGTGATTGCCTTGTTGGTGTTGCCGGCAGCCATTGCGGGCCAATACATGGGATCCCTGGCGGGTATGATGCTGTTAGCCGCTATCCTAGGGAGCGCATTTACCAGCACCGGTTTAGTGATGTCTTATGAGCCGGATTTACCGGCAGGGTCTACCATTGTACTGGTGACAGGCGCTGCTTATCTCCTTTCTACCCTAGGTACGGGATTGCGGCAGCGTTGGCGGGTGCGGCGCCAAATTCAAACCCGGTGAGAGAAAGTTGTATTTAAATGCTTAAAACGGGAAATACCCCGATGACGACGCCACGGCACGACCAGGATTTTTATAGTTGGGCGCTGGAGACCGCCCGAGCTATTCGAACACGGCGTTTCGCAGGGATAGACTGGGATGCGATAGCCGAGGAGCTGGAGGACATGGGTCGAAGTGAGGCTAGGGCGTTGGAAAGCCAGTTGATACGGTTGCTGGCCCATTTACTCAAATGGCAGTATCAACCTCGCCAAAGACAACAGTCTGAAAACAGTTGGCGTGCGACTATCAGGAACGCACGGCGGGAGGTCCGGGATCTTTTGAGAAAAAACCCGGGACTTCAAGCCAACCTGCAAGCACGTTTTCTGGAATCTTATCCTAAAGGCGTAGACTGGGCCGTTATCGAAACTAACCTGCCTGAGACCACTTTTCCCGCTGAGTGTCCCTGGACTTTTAAACAGGCTATGGATGATAATTTTTGGCCTGAAGCTTGAAATAAGCCTTGAGCAAGTATATTTAAAGCACGGGATCATCGAGAACGGAATACTCGGTTTCTCTCTCATTGACGGCCCAGCGGATGCCACGGGCTACTTCTTTGCCAATCCCGGGTACGGTCATCAGCTCTTCAAGATGGGCATTGAGGACGGCTTCTACGCTGCCAAAGTGAGCGAGTAACTGCCGGGCCCGTTCCGGACCTATCCCAGGGAGTCCCTGTAACAGGGTAAGCTGGGTGCGTCGTTTCCCTTTGGGACGGCGCCCCTTCCGCGGCAGCGCTCCCGTGGCGATGCGGCGCATTTGCTGGGCGGCGTAAATCAGTAACTTGGCGCTCTCTTCAGCGTGGCGGGAGCGAAGCAGGGGAATGCCTAAAATCAAAGTCAAAGTGATGATCGCGCCTTGAATGGCCTCCCGGCTCATCTTGTTGCCAGCTAAATTGGCTGTGGTTCCTTCCAGAAGGATAACGGTTCGATATTGAGATGCCGCAAGCCGGCACCCTTGGCGAAATAGACGGCCATCCTGAATGGAGGCGATGAGATCGGTCAAGGTCTTACGCTCCGCCAGTAAACGATTATCAATCAGATAATCTCCCAGTGGGAGGCGCTGGAATTGGATGGACACCCCCTCCATTGCTGTTAGGGCGGTCGCCGGCCCGTAATTGGCTTCTCGATCATCTATGATGATGGAAAGGGGGGGATTGGTTTCTGGAAATGTCTGGATTGATATTGTAATAACTTCATCCTCCTGAGGGGGGGCTCATCTAATATTTATCGGTGCTTTTAAATAAGCTAAAGTGCCGGAGAAGTGACTCAGTACTCCAGCCTCTTCGTGCGCACAGCGCACGCTACTTGTACTTGTGGGCTCGGAGGCGGGGTTGAACAGCACGAAACCGACCGCATTTTTCTCAAAATTTTGCCGAGATACTTAATGTAACCTTGGGTTGTGGTATTTTTTTAAAAAACTGTCTCATTATTTAGCTTCGTGGTTGATAAAGAACGTCATAAGCCGCAAATTGTAGCCACCGAGACAATCGCCAAGACGCGATTATTTCGGGTGGAGAGCGTCGATTTGTATTTTTCCAATGGCGTTGAAACCCGTTATGAACGTCTCAAAACGGGGAAGCATGGTGCGGTTTTAGTGGTGCCCCTGCTTGACCGGAATACGGTGCTGCTTATCCGAGAATACGCAGTGGGCACTGATCGATATGAATTAGCCCTGCCCAAGGGGCGGGTCGAAGCGGGAGAAGAGCTGCTCGCAGCAGCTAATCGGGAGATGATGGAAGAGGTGGGTTATGGCGCCGGTCGCCTTACTTATCTCACTTCTTTGACTGTGGCGCCAGGCTATATGGGGCACACCACCCATGTGATAGTGGCTGAGGACCTCTATGAAGAGCGCCGCCTGGGGGATGAGCCCGAGGAGATCGAGGTCGTGCCGTGGCGCTTGACGGAATTATCCGCGCTGCTTGCCCGGGAAGACTGTACCGAGGCCCGCAGTATTGCAGCCTTGTTTATGGTGAAAGAAAAACTAACCCAAGAGGAAAACATCAATGCCACGAGGAAGTGATCCAGGAGCATTGCTAGCGCCAGTGATGGAGATTGCCGTGGAAGCAGGAGAGCAGATCCTGGCTGTCTATAATACGGCATTTGTGGTAGAGCATAAGGAAGATTGTTCGCCCCTGACTGAAGCGGATCTCGCTTCCCATAAGACCATCCTGCAGGGATTGGCAACCTTAACCCCCGGAATACCAGTGCTGTCGGAAGAGTCCAAGGAAATATCCTTTGCGGAACGTCATACCTGGCAACGTTACTGGTTGGTCGATCCCTTGGATGGAACCCGGGAGTTCGTCAAGCGTAATGGGGAGTTTACGGTCAATATCGCCCTCATTGAGGATCACCAACCGGTTTTGGGGGTAGTTTATGTGCCCGTAATGAAAGTGTTGTATTACGCTTCCAGGGGTCAGGGGGCTTACCAGAAGGAAACGGATAGGGCTTCGACCCCACTCAAAGTGCGTCCTTGGAGGGGAGGCACCGCTCGGGTAGTGGGTAGCCGCTCCCATGCCGGTGAACACCTTAAAGCTTTTCTAGATAAGGTGGGGGATTATGAGTTGGTCTCCATGGGGAGTTCGTTGAAGATTTGCTTGGTCGCGGAAGGGAAGGCCGATGTTTATCCCCGCTTTGGATTAACCTCGGAATGGGATACGGCGGCGGCCCAGTGCGTGGTAGAAGAAGCGGGGGGGATGCTCGTTGACTTTAGTAGAGCGCCGCTTCGATATAATGCCAAGGAATCGTTGCTCAATCCCTATTTTTTAGTGATTGCCGATCCTGCGGGCCACTGGGAACAGTTTATTCCTGAGTCAGTAAAATCGGATTCCAATTCCGGAAATTAACGTGCTTTTCCCTCCTTTTTCTTAGGAAAGGAGGAGGGTGCGAGAGTATTAGCCTGATTTTTTACCACCAAGACACAAAGGACACGAAGGTGAAGGAATCTCAGTCAGTTGGGAGAAACTGAGGGAGGTGCTCGCTTCTAATGAAACAAACCATTTTAAGTTTTTGGTTTCTTTGTGTCCTTCGTGCCTTTGTGGTGATCTCATCAATTATCCGGAGTAATAGTAAAAAAGAAAGCCCCATCAAAAAGGGAGATGGGGCCGAAGGAGGCGATTTTTTTAAAGCTGAGTGCGTCAGTGAACTGCAAAATAGGATTAGAAGACGAGTTGGGCTCGTAAAGTATAGATATTGACGCCTTCATCTATGCCTCCTAGTCCGGTTGCTTCGCTGTTGGGATCCGGCTCAGCACGGACGTAGTTGGCGCGGAATAAGAGGCTGGGGGTGGCCCACCAGTTGAGGCCTACGGTAAAGTTATCTTCCTCTCCCCCCAAAAAGCCGTTATCTTCCAGATCGATGGTGCTATAGCGGAAAGCAATTTCCCAAGCACCCCAGCCCCCTTGCCCTACAATGCCTTTGGGGATAACCCGGTTATAGCGGCCTTTATTCACTTCGTAATTGCGGGATTCGCCGGTGAGAAAATACCCCGCCTGGAGATACCAGCCGTCAAAGTCAGGTTCAGGCAGTCCATTTTCCCGACCGACTTCGGCCCGAAGATATTCTCCCTGGGCATGGAAGGGACCCCAAACGGTAGAAAGTTCTCCCCCCAGCAATAGGAGCTCATCGGCCTCAGAAATGACACCGGTATTCACCAGTCTAGTCCCCGCAATATGGGCTTCGGGACGGTTTGAGAAAGCAAGCTCAGGGTCGTGTTCGAAGTTACGGTAGTAGGCAGCCCCTCCTACATGCACCACCCGAGTGGCTTCGGCGATAGGGGCGAAGGTCACCCGGCCGGCTACTCCCCAGTTTTCATCGGATTTACCCGCGTCATCGGTGCCTTCACCAAAAAATCCGCCATTGACCGTCCAGTTATTGCCATGGGTACCCACATTAAGGCCTAGGCGGCGGCGACCAATGTCTTCATTGTCGAGAAAGCCGTCAATCAGTGCTCGCTCCTGGAAGACTTGCCAGTTAGAACTGGTCATGGATTGTAGGCTAATGGGGACTTTCTGGTGGCCCAAAGTGAGGCTGACGGGTTTTAGCCCGTTGAATTTGATATAAGCATCATTAATTTCAGTCTCGCCTTCGGCAAAATCGACTTGGAGTTTGTAGTCCCAAACCCTCCACATGGTGCCTTGGGCCTTGAGGCGGATACGGCGAATTTCTGCGCCGCTTCCCAGGTCGCTTTCATCTTCATCAAAGAAATTCGCATCGGCCTGGATACGCCCCCCCACATTGAACTTAAAGTCGCCATCAGCGGACTCCACCGTCAGTCCTTTGTAGTCCGTTTTCACTTTGACTGAATCCTGATTGGCTTCGGCGACTTCTTTCTTGAGCTGTTTTTGCTTGGCAACGGCTTTTTCTTCATCAGCCATAGCGGCATTCCGTAATATTTCGAATTCGTCCTGACTGATGGTGCCCCGGTCCCGGAGAACCTTAAGCAGGTCCAGCAGGGCCTCAGTGCCTCCGTAGACGGGGTTGGCTAGTAAGCCAGTGCAACCTACAACAGCACAATGAATAAGCAGGTTTTTGATTACGTATTTCAATTTTTTGTGCTCCCCGTATGTCAAGTTGCTTGAGTTATTCTTTACAACAAGAACCGCATCTCCTTAGAAAGGGAGAAGACTCTAACGGGGGGGTATGACGAAGATGTGAAAGTAAAGTTACAAAACAATTACAATGAGAGAGGGTTTTAACTTGATCAAATAGTTAGCTATTTACACTAGGATGAAAGGAAGGCAGAAGGGAATCCTTGGAAAGGAGATAATTTTTAGAAGAGAGCGGGTTGTTCATACCAATTTAGCAAAAGGATGCAATGTATAAAAGCTGTAAGTATTTGTTTACACTGAGTCCATACAATGCAAAATTACATAAAATTGATATCAGAAAACGATTTGGCCTCGTACGGTATAGATATTGATATCTTCGGCAATGCCAACTCCGGCAGCGATGCTGCTAGGGTTGGTCTCTGCATGGATATAATTGGCGCGGAACATGACACTAGGGGTCGCATACCAGTTGAGACCCGCCGTGAAATTACTCTCTACTCCGCCTAAAATGCCGTTATCTTCCAGATCGATGGTGCTATAGCGGAAAGCGAGTTCCCAGGCCCCCCAACCGCCTTGGCTCACGATCCTTTGAGGGATAATCCGGCCATAACGGCCTTTTGCAGGTTCGTAATTGCGGGACTCCCCGGTGAGAAAATACCCAGTCTGGACATACCAGCCGTTAAAATTAGGTTCAGGCAGGCTATTTTTACGGCCCACTTTGACATGGAGATATTCACCCTGGGCATGGAATGGACCCCAAACGGTTGAAAGCTCACCCCCCAGCAATAAGGCGTCTTCGGTCTCTGAAATCACGCCGGTACTCACGAGATTCGGTACTATGTGGGCTTCGGGATGGGCTGAGAAAACCAACTCAGGATCGTGCTCATAATGGCGGTAATAGGCCCCAGCCCCTAAATGCAGCACCCGAGTAGCCTTGGCGATAGGAGCGAAGGTGACCCGCCCCATGGGTGCCCAGCTTTCGTTAAATTGGCCCCCATGATCGGCTCCTTCACCAAACAAACCAGCAAGGGCTGTCCAGTTATTTCCATGAGTGCTTATCTTAAGTCCTAGGCGGCGGCGGCCGATCGCATCATCTTCGATAAAACTATTAAGGAGAGCCCGCTCTTGGAAGACCTGCCAATTGTTGCTGGTCCATGACTGCAGGGTAAAGGGCAGTTTTTGCTGGCCCAGAGTAAAGGTGACCGGTTTTAGTCCCTTAAACTTAATATAGGCATCCTTTATTTCAGTTTCTTCTTCCCCAAAATCCATCTGGAACTTGTAGCCCCAGATTTTCCACATGGTGCCTTCAACCTTAAGACGTGCACGGCGGATTTCCGCGCCGCTTCCTAAGCGGGTTTGATCTTCGTCAGCAAAATTGGCATCGATTTGAATTCGCCCCCCCACGTTGAACTTAAAGTCACCGTCGGCGGACTCCACCGTTAACCCTTTGTAATCGGTTTTAATTTTAATGGAATCCTGACGAGTTACTGCCACTTCTTCCTTGAATTTTTCTCGCCCAGAAATTTCCGTTTTATCATCATTGGGTTGTCTTCGTTCGGAGATTTCCCTCTCTTCATCAGCCTTAGCGGCATCGCGGAGCATTTCAAATTCATCTTGACTGAGGGTGCCCCGGTCCCGCAATACCTTAAGCAGTTTCAACATTGCCTCAGTGCCGGCATAGGCAGGGGGGTATAATAAGCTTATGCAACCCAGAATAACGCCATGAATAAGGAGATGTTTGGTTTGAAGTTTCAAAATTCTATTCTCCCGTAAGAAATAGCTTGAACTATCGTCTATAGGGCTCACCAATATCCTTTAATTAAAAGGGGAGACCATGACGGGAGTTTATGGTGTTAATCTGAAGATAAACTTAATGGGATTTGGGCAAAAGCGACTTTAAGGCTCGTTAGATTGTTTTTAATATCAATAACATGAAAGAGGCAGTGGTACGTCTAAATTATTGCCAATAGCCACTGGTCGGTTAGATCAACCGCATGTTGATGAGCTCTGCGGAGCACTGTGAGCTGACTATCGTATCTATGACCCGGAAGATAGCGGCAAAAGTAAGTGTGATCAGGGGTACAAAATGCTGATGGGCTCGAAACGATTTAGATAGCTTACTGTTGAGGTTGTCATAAAGTTGTCATAATTTAAGTGTCATAATTTTATATTAAAGAAATGATAGTTAGGATTTTTTTGAACGGTGTTAAGAAACGAGACTAAAAGTGCCTGCAACAATATTGGTCGTTGATGACGAAACTGCAATTCGCGAAATGCTGGGATTCGTCCTTACCCAGGAAGGCTATAATTATCAGGCGGCGGCTGATGCCGAACAGGCGTGGCAACGGCTCAATGAGTCCCACCCGGATCTCATCTTACTAGATTGGATGTTACCGGGGATTAGTGGAGTGGATTTAGCCCGCCGTCTTAAACGAGAACCCAATACCCGCAGTCTTCCCTTGATCATGCTGACCGCTCGCGATGATGAGGAGGATAAGGTTCGAGGACTCAATGTGGGAGCCGATGATTATATTACCAAGCCCTTCTCGCCAACGGAACTGATAGCCCGGGTCAAAGCGGTGCTCCGGCGGAGCGCGCCGCTGCTTAGCCGGGAGGTGGTTGAGGTTGATGGGCTAAAGCTTGATCCGAGCAGTCATCGGCTAAGCATTGGGGGGCTCCCCTTGGAAATGGGACCCACCGAGTTTCGTCTGTTACACTTCTTTATTACTCATCCCGAAAGAGTTTATAGCCGAGGCCAATTAATCGACCATGTATGGGGGGACAATGTTTACGTGGAGGAACGTACGGTGGATGTGCATATCCGCCGGTTACGCAAGTCCTTGGAGCCGAGTGGCCACGACAGGCTCATCCAAACCGTACGGGGGGTAGGGTACCGCTTTTCTACTCATTCCTAAAGGAGGCTCCTAACCCATGCGTGCAGATCTTTGGCGTTTAGGGTGGGGGCTGTTACTGGCCTTGTGCTTAGGGCTCCTTTTGGGGCGAGTCTTTTTTTGGCTCTTTCTCTTTGCCTTTGGCTATGCCCTATGGCAACAGCGCCAACTCTATCGTCTTTATCGATGGTTGCAAAAACCAAAGAAGAGAGCGCCTCCCCGTGAGGTCGGGATAATGGAGGGAATTGTCCGTGAAATTGATTTTATGCGCCAGCGCCACCGTTCTCGCAAGAGCAAGCTTTCCCACCATCTCAAGCGCTTTCAGAAGGCGACGGCCGCGCTCCCCGATGCCACCATCGTCCTTAACCAAGACGATGAGATTGAATGGGCTAACGAGGTTAGCCGACGGCTTTTGGGGCTGAAATCCCCCTGGGATGTGGGCCAACGCATCACCAATCTGATTCGCCATCCGGATTTTGTTGAGTTGATGGCGCTTGGCCGCAACGTGGCCAGCACCGTTGAGTTGCCTTCGCCTATTAACCCCGAGTTGCATCTCAATATCCGCATGGTTCCCTACGGTCAAGGGCAGCGTCTGTTGGTAGTGCGGGATATTACTCGACTCCATCGGCTAGAGCGAATGCGGCGTGACTTTGTGGCCAATGTCTCCCATGAGTTGCGGACCCCTTTAACTGTTCTCCGGGGTTATCTGGAGGTGCTAGAAGGAGGGGGCAATGGCAACCCCGAAGTTTGGGTCCGTTCCTTTAAAACCATGCAGGATCAGGTTGCGCGCATGCAACACCTTATTGAAGATCTCTTGATGTTGTCCCGACTGGAAAACCGGAATAAAAAGCCGGCTGAGGTTCCGGTTGCGGTTCCGGAGATGTTGGAAGGAATCTGTCGGGAGGCCCGGATGCTGAGTGGCGATCGCCAGCATCAGATTCGACTAAAAGCGGAGACCAGCTTGTGGCTACGGGGAGATGAGCGGGAATTGCATAGCGCTTTTTCCAACCTGGTCGTCAATGCCATTCGCTATACTCCGGCCCAGGGAAGTATTACCCTTCACTGGTTTAAACAGGCGGATCAGCCTTGCCTGGAGGTAAGGGACACCGGCGAGGGAATCGCCGCCGAGCATCTTCCCCGCTTGACAGAACGTTTCTATCGGGTTGATAAAGGGCGCTCACGGGAGAAGGGCGGTACCGGTTTGGGGTTGGCCATTGTCAAGCATGTCCTGAATCACCATGAGGCCCGGTTAGAGGTTGAGAGCGAGTTGGGTAAGGGAAGCGTATTTCGCTGCCTTTTTCCTGCTGAGCGAAGTCACCGGCCCAGAATACATTTATCCGAGGCAGGCTAGTAGTTGGTCTTTCGGGTCATATAAATGTCATATTATCGTCGTATACTGGTAACGAGCTTGGTGCACCATTTATTTGTGAGATGGTTTTTATCCCTGCATAAAATAAAGCATATCCCATGAATAGAATAATCGTAATAATAAAGGCGTCCTACGCTGAGGAGAATTGAGTACATGCAGATTAGATACATCATTGCGGCTCTAGGGTTTGCCTCGGTCGCGCTGTTTTCTAGCCATAGCGTGGCGGCAGAGCAGGTGGATCCTGATCTTAAGGAATACAGCAAGGCCAGTGGTGTCGCGGGCAATCTATCCAGCGTTGGCTCTGATACTTTGGCTAACCTCATGACCCTTTGGGCTGAAGAATTTAAAAAACTCTATCCTAACGTGAATATTCAAATCCAGGCCGCAGGTTCCTCAACGGCGCCACCCGCACTGACCGAGAGCACCGCTAATCTCGGTCCTATGAGCCGGAAAATGAAAGACAAGGAGGTGGAAGCCTTTGAAAAGAAATATGGCTATAAGCCGACCCCCGTTCGAGTGGCTATCGATGCGCTGGCGGTTTATGTCAACAAGGACAACCCCATTGAGGGAATCACCATCCCGCAAGTGGATGCGGTTTTTTCTGCTACTCGCAAATGTGGCTATCCTAAAGATATTACGACGTGGGGCGATCTGGGGCTAGGGGGCGAATGGACCCACCGCAGTCTCCAGCTCTTTGGCCGTAACTCCGTTTCCGGGACTTATGGTTACTTTAAAAAAGCGGCCCTTTGTAAGGGCGATTTCAAAAATACAGTCAATGAGCAACCGGGTTCTGCCTCGGTGGTTCAGGGAGTGACTAAATCGATTAATGGTATCGGTTACTCTGGCATTGGTTACCGGACTTCCGGGGTGCGCGCGGTTCCCCTAGCGACCAAGAAGGATGCCCCTTATGTGGAGGCGACCTCGGAGAATGCCGTGAAGGGGCAATATCCTCTGGCGCGCTTTCTTTACGTCTATGTTAATAAGCATCCCAACAAACCCTTGCCGCCTTTAGAGCGGGAATTTATTAAAATGGTGCTTTCTAAGACGGGCCAAGGCGTGGTGATTAAAGATGGTTATATTCCGTTGCCCGCCCGGGTGGCCGCTAAAGATCTTGCCAAAATTGGGGGAATGTAAGGGAAGCCCATTAGCCGTGCCCGAAGCACCCCTATGTACGGGAAGCGCCTCGCCCAGCGAGGCGTTTTTTCTTTCGCATTTTTGTTGTTTTTTTCATAGACTGAAATGGTTGCCAGAGTCCCAGAAATTGAAGAACAGGTCGTTCCCCCTCCGAATTCACCGGTGGCCATACGCCGTCGCCGCTGGCGTGAAATCAAGGACCATCTCGCTCGATATTACATTGCTGCCGGTGGTATCGGCGTTATTATTGCCATTGTTCTGATTTTCTTTTACCTCTTGTATGTGGTTATCCCCCTGTTTCGCCCGGCCCATGTGGAGCCAGGGGCTCAGTATTCAGCCCCGGGAGGGGGTACTGAAACCACCCTTCATCTGGCCTTGAATGAATATAATAACGTGGGCTTCCGCTTGACTGACCAGGGGCGCGGGATTTTCTTCTCTACCAATAATGGCAAGGTGATTTTGGAATCCCCCCTGCCGTTGCCCGAGGGAGTCACCGTGACTAGCTTCGGGGCCGGCGATCCTTCCCGTCAAGCAGCCATCTATGGTCTTTCTGATGGCCGCGCCCTGCTGTTGCGCCATGCCTATGACATTTCTTATCCCGACGATGTTCGCACCATTACCCCTCGGGTAGAGTACCCTCTTGATAAAGGGCTGTTGGCGGTGGATCCCCAGGGGCAACCCCTACGCCTCATTAGCGCCCAATCCGATGAGGACCAGACCACTGTGGCTGCCGTCACCGGGGATGAGCGTCTAGTATTGGTGAACTTTGTTCTGCAGCAGTCCTTTCTTGATGATGAAGTGACCATTGAGCGGGTGACCGCATCGCTGGATCTGTCTCCCCTTAAAGTGACTCATCTGGTTCTCGATGGGCAGCAAGAGGAATTGTATTTGGCTGATTCGGAGGGTTATATCAGCTACTATCAGGTGAGGGATAAGGAGGCGCCACGCTTGGTGCAGCGGGTGAAGGCGGTTCCAGAGGAGGTTGAAATCACTGCCTTGTCCTTTCTCACCGGCGGCATTTCCCTCTTGGTAGGAGATTCTTCCGGCCGGATCGCCCAATGGTTTCCGGTGCGGGATGAAAATAATAACTATACCTTGGAGCAAATTCGGACTTTCGATTCTCAGCAGGCGCCGATTACGGCCATTGCCTCCGAGCATGCCCGTAAAGGCTTTTTAGCGGCGGATACTTCAGGCCACGTTGGCATTTACCACACCACGGCACACCAGACATTGCGGGTCACCCGCCTCAGCGAGGCTCCTTTAGCGACGGTGGGGATCTCGCCTAGGGCGAGCGCGATGCTGGCCAGCGATTCCCAGGGCAATGTGCATTTCTTGAAGATAGATAATGAGCACCCGGAGGTCTCCTGGCAAGCCCTGTGGGGAAAAGTCTGGTATGAAAGTCGGCAAGAGCCTGAATTTATTTGGCAATCCTCATCGGCGAGTAATGATTTTGAGCCAAAGTTTAGTTTGACTCCCCTGACTTTTGGTACCTTCAAGGCGGCTTTCTATGCCATGTTATTTGCCATTCCGCTGGCCATCATGGGGGCGATTTATACGGCCTACTTCATGAGCCCTAAAATGCGAGGGTTGGTGAAGCCCACCATTGAGATCATGGAAGCACTGCCTACGGTCATTCTCGGTTTTTTGGCCGGTCTCTGGTTGGCCCCCCTGGTTGAAAGCCATCTCCCCGGGATCTTCGCCCTCTTGTTGTTATTGCCTGTGGGTATCTTTATCGCTGCTTATTTATGGCACCGACTGCCTAGCCGGGTGCGCCATTGGGTTCCGGAAGGTTGGGAAGCGGCACTGCTTATCCCCGTCGTGGTGGGCATGGGGGCCCTTGCCATGGTGTTGAGTCAGCCGTTGGAAATGGCATTGTTCGGCGGCGACATGTCTCAGTGGATCACCACTCACTTAGGGATTACCTATGATCAGCGCAATTCCCTCGTGGTAGGGTTCGCTATGGGGTTTGCCGTGATCCCGACGATTTTTTCAATCTCTGAAGATGCCATTTTCAGTGTCCCCAAGCATCTTACTTTTGGATCCCTGGCTTTAGGCGCCACGCCCTGGCAAACCTTGGTGCGGGTGGTGCTTTTGACCGCCAGCCCCGGTATTTTTTCTGCCGTGATGATTGGTCTTGGCCGAGCAGTTGGCGAGACTATGATCGTATTGATGGCGACGGGTAATACGCCCATTATGGATTTTAATCTTTTCCAAGGCTTCCGGGCCCTTTCTGCAAATATCGCCGTGGAGATGCCGGAGTCTGAAGTCAACAGCACTCACTACCGTATCTTATTTCTGGCTGCACTGGTTTTATTTATGGCGACTTTTGTTTTTAATACCCTGGCCGAGATCGTGCGCCAGCGGTTACGGAAAAAGTACAGTAGTTTGTAGTGGTTAGAAAAGAATTGGCAAGCAAAGAGCTTAAAACGAATGAAAGAGTGGTTTAAATCGGGTACGCCGTGGGTGTGGTTGAGTGCGGGAGCAGTGAGTGCCAGTGTGGTCATGGTGGCGGGTTTACTGGTTCTTATCGCGGTCAAGGGATTGGGGCATTTTTGGCCAGCGCAGATTGCGGAGATTGAGTACACTCAGCGGGACGGGGAAGTCGTACGTTTGATAGGGGAAGTGGTCAACCAAGAGCAGGTTGCCCGCCAGCGCTTGCTGGATAGGGGTTATACGCTGCCCGAGGCTCCCCCTATTGTGACTCGGAACCTGCTCAAAATCGGCAATCGGGATTTTTTCGGTTTTGATTTTCTATGGATTGTGCAGCCATTGGTCAACAATGAGCGCTATCCCAAGGATTTGATGGCGGTTGAGCGGCGGGAATGGGGCCATTTTTATGGCTATCTTCAGTCCGTCAAGGAGCAGGATAGGGTGGTCGCCGAAGGTGAAAATGTTTGGGAAGTCTTGCAACAACGCCTGGCTAGGGCCAATGAGCTTCATGTTGAAATTGAGGATATTGAAAAGCATGACATTGGTGCCATCAATTATCAGTTGGAGCAATTGCGTTTACGCCGTCGGGGGTTGGAACTTGAGGGGGTAACTGATCCCCAGTCCTATGCAGAGGTGGAGGCCGAGGAGGCAGAACTCCGAAAAGCCTACGCCACTGTTCAAAAAAAGCTCAATGAACTGTATCAGCAAATTAGGCGAGATAGCCTGACAGCGGAGATTGCCGATGGCCGGGTAGTGGAAATTCCCTTGGCAAAAGTGGTGCGGGCCTATCGTCCTAACGGCATGGGGATAGGAGACAAGAGTCGTTTTTATTTAGCAAAGCTCAGTGAGTTTGTAACCGAGGATCCCCGTGAGGCCAATACGGAGGGGGGGATCTTTCCTGCCATCTTTGGGACGGTGATGATGGTCCTCATTATGTCCGTCATCGTCACTCCCTTTGGGGTGGTGGCAGCGGTCTATTTACGGGAGTATGCTAAACAAGGGCCGCTAATACGCATTATTCGGATTGCAGTCAATAATTTGGCAGGGGTGCCTTCAATCGTCTATGGGGTATTTGGCCTGGGATTCTTTGTTTATTTTCTGGGAGGGAACGTGGATCGCTGGTTCTTTCCAGAAGCATTGCCGGCACCGACTTTCGGCACTCCAGGGTTACTCTGGGCCTCTTTGACTTTGGCTATCCTCACAGTGCCTGTGGTTATTGTGGCGACAGAAGAGGGGTTATCCCGTATTCCCCGTTCCATTCGGGAGGGGAGTCTGGCATTGGGGGCCACTCGGGCTGAAACTTTATGGCGCACCGTGTTGCCCATGGCCGCTCCCGCCATGATGACCGGGCTTATTTTGGCCGTGGCGCGGGCTGCCGGCGAAGTCGCGCCACTGATGATGGTGGGGGTAGTGAAATTGGCCCCTTCTTTGCCTTTGGATGGGAATTTTCCATTCTTGCATTTGGACCGCAAGTTTATGCACTTGGGTTTCCATATCTATGATGTGGGTTTCCAAAGCCCTAATGTGGAAGCTGCTCGCCCCCTGGTTTATGCCACGGCCTTGCTGTTAGTCTTGATTATCGTGGGCCTCAATCTCACCGCCATTATGATTCGCAACCGACTTCGAGAAAAATACCGTGCAGCAGAGAGTTAAAGAAAAGGTTAATATCATGAACCGGCAGACTAATGATAAAGCGCCGCAGGCCCATGGGGTTGATATCTCGTTAATCGAGCGCGGCGTTGAAAAGCTTAGACTAGAGGATGAAACGCCCTGTCTGCAGGTCAAAGAATTCAATCTCTACTACGATCAAAGTACGCAGGCCCTTAAACACATCAATCTCGTGATTCCGAAGCGGCGAGTGACCGCTTTTATTGGCCCCAGCGGGTGCGGCAAGTCTACTCTGCTGCGCTGTTTTAACCGTATGAACGATCTGATTGATGGGGTCCGCATCGAAGGGGGAGTATTCCTCCATGAACAAAATATTTACGACAAAATTGTCAATGTGGCCGATCTGCGGCGCCGTGTTGGCATGGTGTTCCAAAAACCCAATCCCTTCCCCAAATCTATTTATGAGAATGTCGCCTATGGGCTGCGCTTGCAGGGGATTAAAAACCGCCGCACCTTAGATAAAGTGGTGGAAAAATCCCTCAAAAGGGCCGCCCTGTGGGATGAGGTCAAAGACCGTCTAGATGACAATGCGGTGGGCCTCTCCGGGGGGCAACAGCAACGGCTGGTGATTGCCAGAGCCGTCGCCATTGAGCCGGAAGTATTGCTTTTGGATGAGCCCGCTTCCGCCCTGGACCCCATCTCTACCCTCAAAATCGAAGAATTGATCTATGAACTGAAGAATGAGTATACCATTGTGATCGTTACCCATAATATGCAGCAAGCCGCACGGGTTTCTGACTATACGGCTTTTATGTATTTGGGGGAATTGATTGAATTTGGCGATACCAGTACCTTATTTACTAATCCCAAAAAGAAGCAGACCGAAGATTATATTACCGGGCGCTACGGTTAATGATTGTCGGCGCTCTTAAGGCACGAGGAGTGAATGATGCCCCATAGCACTACGCCCCATACCTACCGGCAGTACGATAAGGAGCTTGAAGATATCAGGAACCGGGTCCTGGCTATGGGCGGACTCGTCGAGCGGCAGATCGCCGAAGCCGTGGATGCTTTGGTGAATGGAGATGTGGAAAAGGCCGAAGAAGTGATTAGTAAGGACTACCGGGTCAATGCCATGGATGTGTCCATTGACGAGGAGTGCACCCAGATTTTAGCCCGTCGCCAACCCACTGCCGGTGATTTGCGGTTGGTGATGGCGGTAATTAAAACCGTTGCTGATTTGGAACGGATCGGAGATGGGGCCGAGCGCATAGGCCGGACTACGATTCGTTTATCGGAGCGGGAAAGACCGGCGAATACTTTTGGTTTGATAAGATCCCTCTCTAATCATGCCCTGGGGATGTTGCGGGATTCTTTAGATACTTTTGCCCGTATGGATCCGGAGGCCGCCCTCAGCGTGGCGGCGCAAGATACCCAGGTAGACGCCCGCTACGAGAGTATCCTGCGCCAGTTGATTACCTACATGATGGAAGATCCCCGCAATATTTCCTGGGCAGTGGAACTTATCTGGGTGGCCCGGGCTCTAGAGCGGATTGGCGATCATGCCTGCAATATTTGCGAATATGTCATTTATTTGGTCAAGGGCAAGGATGTACGCCATACCAGTTTGGAAAGTATGGAGCAAATTGTCCACGAGGAATAAATTTCCTCTCCTCCCAGCCGCCTAGAGACGTACTTTCAGGACTAGAAAGACAAAAGGATTAGACTTGCCCCATAATGTCGTTTTTTTTCCTGGGGTAAGGTGGGGCTAAATATGGAGTGTGACTTGTGTTAAGCCAGCGGCATCCCGATACCCTGGCCGCCATAGACCTGGGGTCCAATAGCTTTCATATGATCATTGCCCGCGTAGTGAGAGAAGGTCAGCTACAGGTACTAGACCGCTTGCGGGAGATGGTTCAACTGGCCTCCGGCTTAGATAATGACAAACATTTGAGCGAGGCGGCCCAGGAGCGGGCTCTGAGTTGTTTAGCTCGCTTTGGGCAACGTTTACGGAACCTCCCTCCTTGGGCAATTCGGGCCGTGGGCACGAATACCCTACGGCAGGCGCGGAATGCCGATGAATTTTTGAAGCGCGCCAGTACCGCCTTGGGCCATCCCATTGAAATTATCGCGGGGGATGAGGAGGCTCGGTTGATTTATTTAGGGGTTTCCCACGCCTTGGATTTTGATGACGCCCGGCGGTTGGTGGTGGATATTGGCGGAGGAAGCACGGAATTCATTATCGGTGAGGGTGCTGAGGAGGGGCGTTATCGGGAAAGCATTGAAATGGGTTGCGTCTATTATAGCCGCCGTTTTTTCCCCAAGGGAATCTTAAATGAAGCTTCCATGCAACAAGCTGAGATTGGGGCCCGGACGATGTTGCAAGACATTGAGCAGCAATTTCGCCATTTAGGGTGGGAGGAAGCCATAGGGGCCTCGGGAACTATCCGGGCCGTAGCCCGAGTTGTGGCGGCCCAAGGGTGGTGCGGCAGTGGAACGATTACGGCGGCCTCCCTAAAGGCCCTTGCCCATCTTATGGCGGAGACGGGTCATGTTAAACAGCTAAAGCTGGAGGGGCTAAGCCCGGAGCGAGGACCCGTATTTCCCGGTGGCGTGGCGATACTTAAAGGCATTTTTGAGAGTCTGGGTATTGATCGCATGACAGTATCGGATGGCGCCCTGCGGGAGGGGTTGCTGTATGATCTCATTGGCCGGATTCGCCATGAGGATGTGCGTAGCCGCACTGTTGCTGATTTAGCCCAGCGCTATCATGTGGATCAGTCCCATGCCTCTCGGGTTAAAGAGACTGCCCTGGCGTTGTTGGAAGGGGTGGCTTCCACCTGGGAGCTTGAAGAAGAAGAGCATTTTTTGTCTTTGCAGTGGGCGGCGATACTCCATGAGGTGGGGCTGGCCCTTTCCCATGGCCAATACCATAAGCATGGTGCCTATCTCTTGGCCTATAGTGACTTGCCTGGTTTTTCCCAACAGGAGCAACAGGTCTTGGCGTTTCTGGTGCGGGGGCATCGCCGCAAGTTGCCAGCCGCCAAATTAAAGCGGCTTCCCGAAGATCTTCGCCAGCCTACGCTGCGTCTTTGCCTATTGTTGCGGTTGGCGGTGTTGCTTAATCGTAATCGTTCCTCCACTGCGTTGCCTCATTTGATATTCAAGGTGGATCAGAACACTTTAAAGCTTAAATTTCCTGAAGGGTGGTTGGTTCAACATCCGCTGACTGAGGCCGATCTGGTTCAGGAAGCCAGCTATGTGAAGGCAGCGGGTTATCGACTGAAAGCCAAGTAGTCATGCCTATAGAGAGTGAAATCAAGCTGCGGTTGGCCCCAGCGTACCTGCCCAAAGTGAGTGAACATTCCCTGGTGAGGAGGCATGGCCATCAGGGGCCGATACGCAAGCACCTGCAAAGCATCTATTTCGATACCCCTGATTTAGGGCTCCTAAAACAAGGGGTGGGGTTGCGGGTGCGCCGGATAGACCATCGCTGGGTCCAGACCGTCAAAGGCGCCAGTTCTGGGGGAGCTGGACTCCATCGTCGCCAGGAATGGGAAAGTGAGGTGGAAAATAATAGCCCCAACCTGGAACGGTTAGCGGCAGAAGCCAAGGTGGGGGTGCTTGGAGAGGCGGAGCTCGCCGCCCGGTTAGTCCCGGTATTTGAAACAGATTTTTGGCGTACCAGTTGGATTTTACGGATAAGGGATGGAAGCACCATTGAGTTGGCTGCGGATGAGGGGCATATTCGTTCCAATGATCGTACCGAGCCCTTATCCGAACTGGAGCTGGAGCTTAAACAGGGAGAGGATAAGGATCTCTATTGGATGGCTTTGCAGTTGGCCGAGACGTTTCCCCTTGCCGTGGAACATGCCAGCAAGGCCGAGCGGGGATATCGACTCTACACCCAACAGTTTTCCCTCCTAGCAGCACCAGGGCCCGCTCCCGCCGATGCAACCACTGATTTCCAGGGATTGGATTATTGGCTTGCTGACCTGCAATACGGTGAACGGTTATTGCTTGAGAGGCGCGATCCTCAGGGGTGCAGCCATTTACAGGCAGCGGCTGAAAATTTGCACAGGGGGTTGATGGCGGCAGGGCAGGGAGTGGAGATTTCCCTTCAAGAGGACCTAGACTGGCTTGTCAGGAGTTTACAAGAAAGTAAGGATTTTGCTGAAGTTTGTCATGTAGTGGCGGCTCCCCGTTATAGCCGGTTGTTGTTAAGTTTGGGGCGTTACCTGGCAGAATTAGAAGCAAGGGACTGACTTTGTTGATGGGAAGAGTAATGGAAGAGGTAAAAGCGATGAAAACCTCATAGGTTCGTTCGCGCCGTCTCTGCCATTGCCAGGCTTTAAAACCGTGGTCTTATATGGCTCTTGCGCGCATTTAACGTCTCGCCGCAGCCTGTCGGGACGGTGCTCAAGAGCACGAAGCCATGATAAACACGAGGATTTAGGCGTGTCAAGGGCGTGGCAAAAACTGATATTTTCAGGGAAAATCATAGATTTAATCAAACAGTTAAGAGCCCCTTTTTGGCTGTCAAAAAGCTATTGGGACATGTCCCAATAGCCTGCAGAGTTAGAGAGAAGCATTACCCTAGATTGGAGGGTTTCAAGCCGTACCTGTTTGGACACGTCCGAACGCCTGCGCTGTTGAAGAGGATTACCGGATGTCAGAAAGTCTGAAACTTTAGCCGCTGTCCGAGCGTGCAGGGATAAACTGAGAATTATTCTTATTTGACGGTGTCAAAATGGTAAGAGATTGCGGTTTCCTGCCGCTTCTTTGTTTGGGTTAGCTATTATGGTGCCGATATTGCTTTCTGCTTATAGTAGGATGCAAATATATATATTTATATATTAAGCTTATTAAGTATTACTAAGAAGCTTCTATTGCAGCCCCGGAGGCTAACATGTTGATTGGTAAAGAATTACATATAGATGTATTTTGGGATGAAGAAGCCTGTGTTTGGGTGGCAACCAGCGAGGATGTGCCTGGTCTGGTTACCGAGGCGGATACCCAAGAGGATCTGATGAAAAAGCTAAGAGTGATGCTCCCGGAGTTGTTAGAATTGAATGGGGTTCACATTGGCAGAGAAATCCCAATTGAGGTTTCCAGCAAGAGAAAAGAGCTTTTACACCTGGCTCTAGCCTGTTAATGGGAAGTTTTACTAAAGAGTCTAAAAGACTTACTAAGAGAAAAGGGATGTAGTTTCCATCGTCAAGGTAAGGGTGATCACGAGCTTTGGTATAGCCCGATCACCGATAAGTTTTTTGTTGTTGACGGTAATATTAAATCAAGGCACACAGCAAACGGAGTGTTAAAACAAGCTGGTTTAGAAAAGCATTTCTAAGCGGGTTCCTTTTGGGTGCTGGTAGCCTGATATGGTTGCCCCCCTTTGCTAACTCACCATTTTCCTCTGCGCCCAAACTGGTAATGTTGCCACTTTCCCTGTTTAGTAATCCTGCAATGTTGCAGAACTACCCCAAAACCCACCACATATCCACAAAATTTATACGGATACCCGCCCACCCTAAATTTCTACAACTTCATGCACCAAGACCGGACGGGCAATCATTTTTTTGCGTCCGCAAAATTAAGTAAGGGGGCATAGGGATAGAACACGCCACCGAAAAGCAAGGGCACCCTTTTCTAGAGTGCCCCTGCCACAGTTACACCCTGGAAAACCTGGACCAGTGCAAAAGACTTTTTATACCGCGTCTAAGCTATGGCGGCTTAAGCAGCACCTCAACCTAAGCCAAGCAGGATGAGGACAAACAGCGCATAGAGAATTAGCAAGGAAAAAGTAAGCGGTGAGCTACGAGGTTCAGTCTCTTGTTTCCGTTTCATTTGGACATGCCTCCTTGTAGTGTTGTTACAGAGTGTAAGAATAAAGAATGAAACTGAAGGCAAGCTGAAAAATGGGGCTCTTCTGATGAAATTTAAATAGCTAACCCTAACCTCTGCTAACTTGTTCAGATTTCACGACAGGGCGCCGAGCAAAAGGTACTCCTGAATGTTATCGATCGCGGGAGCTGCAAGGCATGTTTTTCGAGATATTTTTGGCTCCTAGAGGCATTGTTATTTTGCCTATGATTTGCGTAGCCTTGGTTTTGTAGGGATAGATATGGGAAATTCTTTCTCCATTTTGAGAGTTGGCATGCGTCTTATAAGACGTAGGTCGCAAAACGAAAAAGCAAAGTTGATGTGCATGTTTGCCAAAACTAATATGGGCTGACAGAATGAGTAATTCTTTGATATAAGGGTAGAAATAGGTATTGGCCAGTAGCCGATTGCGTGTAACAAGACGCATCTTAGTCAGGCTATTTCATGTTAGCTGTTGGAATGAGTATTTGTAGATCGGCACCGCAGAACGGCCAGAGGGGCGCAGTTGATAGACCCGGCCGTGCCACGGGCGTTGGAGCGGCCTCCGGGCGCGGCGCCGATAGCCCAGTTCCGCGCTGCCACTTCTCGCTTAGCCGTCCGGCGGGCTCGGTGTTTGCTGCGTCAGCCCGGAAAGGCTTCAGTCTCGTCCGGGTCGGTGCCAATCGAGCACCGGGGCGGGCTTCGCTCGCCGCCCAGGGTGGCCGAAAGAAGATCGGCCCATCCACAGCTAACAAGCCGCTCAAGTTCGTTCCGGCCCTTCGGGCCTCCACCGGACGCGGCTAAAGCCGCGCCGCTTAGCTCAGACGTTATGTGACCGCTCCGTACTGCCAATAGGGACATATTGTGGGTCGAAATAGTAAGTCCAGACGAGATGCTAAGAAAAGGAAAGCAAAGAAAATCCGCAACCGTCTTAAATCTAACAAGCGCACTGCTGGTAAACAATCTTTCTCTGGACCAGTGATGACAATGATGGAAAACCCACTGTCTGGCCTCACTGGTGAACAAAGGAAAGAGTTGATTGTAGAACTAGGAAAGAACGGGAAAGATAAAGTTGCTGAGATATTCGAATCGTTGAACGATATTTTGAGGCAGTATGACCCTACCACCTTAATAAGTATTCTCTCAGCCTATGGTTTGACTGTTGGAGCAGGTGATGGTGGAGTCCAATCAAAAGAATCATCTGGAGGCCTAAATCAGGCACATGTGGAGCTAGTTCAGGCGCTGGCTCTACAAATACCAGAGAACGAACTCGGCGCGCTCCCTGTCACTCCTGATATAGTTCAGAAGGTATGGGATCGATTAATAGAAATAGGTCACGCCTTTAAATTTAGTAGGATGAATGTAGAGCTATTGGAGTCATCCAATATTGAAATGGCTATCAATCAGGTCCAAGAGTTTCTACGAAGTCATACACAAATGGTTAGGAATTGGGGTTTTCATTCTCAAGTGGTTGGTATTTCGAAGGAATTATATAGTCACTTTGATGGGGAAATCTATAATAAGTTTGGCTTTTCAGCCACAAATGCCATTGATGTTTTTAAGGTTTTGACTGAATCTGTAGAGGAAAAGCTTTCTAAGAGATTTAATATATTGTCCGATCTAAAGTCCACAAAAGCGCCGTACGACATGCTAGTTAAATATCATGAATTGATTGGGCAAGGGAAAAATGAGGCTGATAGGTTTTCCGAGAACATTGATATAAAAAAGATGTCGCGAAAGAATCTTTTTGCCATGATTTTATCGCATTTCGATCTGAGAATGCCTGACTACTACTTTATCAATAGTCATGAATTGTCGGAGCGGCTAAAAATTGATGAAAGTATTATCGATAATGTTCTAAGTCACTTTTCATACAGATTCGGCGATCTCAGGGACGAAAAGAAAGAATTTCTCTTTTTGGAAAACCCTGTGTGGAAGAAGCCAGTAATCTCATCCTATAGTGGATACTATTGCGTATTGCCCCAGCTATTCTTTAGCTTCGTTCTAGACACGCTAAATGAGATTGTGGAGGGAGTAGATAAGAAGTCTCTTCACGACCGGCGAGCTGATTATCTGGAGTCAAAGATTAAAGAGGTTGTTAAGACAAGGTTTCCTGAGTCACAAGTAGTTTCTGGGGTTAAATGGAATCAGGGTGAAGCTCAGTATGAAACCGACCTTATTGCATTTATTGATTCTCATGCAATTATTATTGAGGCGAAATCACAAAGAATATCGAGGCCTGCTTTAAGAGGCGCGCCAGACCGAATAAAGAGGCACCTTGAGGAAGTCCTGATAGAGCCAGGAATTCAGTCGAATCGATTAGAAAAGAAGCTTAACGATCTTAGGGTTCAGGATGAACCAGACGATTCTCTTTTGAAAGAGATCCCTGTAGATATAAGATCTATAAATAAAGCGCTTCGGGTTTCAGTATCTCTAGAAGATTTTGCTACTCTTCAGACAAACTTGAGGCTGTTTAATGAAACCGGTTGGATTCCGGATGATTTCGCGCCTTGCCCATCAATGAACCTTGCCGATTTCGAAACATTGTTTGATTTTCTCGAACACCCTGTTCAAATCATCCACTATCTTCTAAGAAGAACTGAGCTTGAAGGAAATTACAAGTTCATGGGGGATGAGCTCGATTTTATGGGGCTATACATTACTAACTTGCTGAATATTGGGAATATGGTAAGTGATGATGAAGCAGAAGTCATAATATCAGGGATGTCTGAGCCATTAGACAAGTATTATATGTCAAAAGACCAAGGTATATTAATTGATAAGCCTCAACCCAAAATATCGCCTTTTTTCAAGAAGATATTTAGTAAACTCGAGGAGCGATCTACTGCGCGTTGGACAGAGATCGGGTGTATACTCAATCGCTTCCCCCCAGATGATCAGAGAAAGCTAGTTCAGCATATCAAAGACTTATCCAAGGTGGTGCATAGAACATGGCAATCCGACGACCATAATAATATTGTTATATATAAGCCGCCAGAATCATCAGAGTATGCTTTGGTTGTAGTCCTATTTAAAGACGAGAATCGAGACAAACGCTATGAGTTTATTGATCATGCATCTGCTTTGGGTCTGGAGCCGAATCATGTTAAGTATTGCTTGATTATTGCAATAAATATAGATAATGACGACTTGCCGTATCATTATATAGCACTTGCAGAGAATCGAGATAGCGAATCATCACATAACAAGCGCGTCAATTAGGACGCTCGCAAGCTCGCGCCTATTACGCGAGCGTTATGTTTTTTTCTGAGGCATAGATGCACTACTTTATCGGAAAATGGCGTATTACCTGGATGGAGACTTGGCCGCAGGAATATGTAGATTTAGAGGAGCCGGGCTACTTTGAATTCACCGAGGACAAAGGCGAATTCGTATTTGGCGCTATGCGAGGCTGGCTTGATGTGCGAGTATCAACTCGGGTACCGATGTTGGAATTTACATGGCAGGGTGTCTGGGAGAGAGATGAGTACTGCGGCCGGGGTATCTTCGAGTTCCCAGATCCCGATCATGGAGAGGGCATGTTCTTCATCCACTCCGGGGACGAATCGGCGGTGAAGATTGAGCGCAAAACATAACAAATCAATCAACTTCGCGCCTTCGGCGCCGGACGCGTAAAAAGCGCACGCCGGTTATTGAGGCGTTATGCCTACGTGGTTTAGGTGCTGTGAATAGAGAGCTGACATTTGGTAATCACGACACCATTAGCATTCCACCGGGAGCCACCATTTTTTGCGACCTAGATGGAACCTTGGTCGATACCGATTATGCCAACTATTTGGCTTACAGGCTCGCCGTTTTTGAAGTAACGCAGGGACAGATTGAGCTCAGTTTTGATGAGAAAAGGGCAAACAGGGAGAGCCTGACTAAGCGCTTACCGACGCTAACTGACACGCAGCTGAAAGAAATAGTCTCGCTCAAGACCGGCTATTTCACACAATTTCTCTCGGTTACACAATTAAATACCATGTTGGCACGTCTGGTTTCTGAGCACTCTCTCGAGAACACAATAGTATTGTTGACATGCTGTCGAGAAAAAAGAGCCACGGAAATACTTAAATACTACGGATTGCTCGAGCACTTCAAACGATTGATTTGTTGGGAGGTTTTGTCTAGCAACGACTCGCCTAACAAGTATGAGACTGCTATACGCATCATGGCCGTGCACCAAGAATCCATTGTTGTCTTTGACAATGATCCTTTCGGTGTTGAAGCTGCCATCAATGCGGGGATTCCCGGACCCAACATCTACAAAATCATTTCTGAGCAGGCAAACCCCTTATGATCGAGTTTCAGATTAATGCAAACGATCATTTGTCTCAAGATGCATTGGCATTCTATCACGTCCGGTACACAGGAATGGGGAAACCGGCGAATCCAGACTATCTTAATCATCTAAAGAATACATATAACAGCTTTGCCGATAGGAAGTTGAGGGTTGCAGTACAAGAATTGACCAGCGTCCTTCAGGAGGACCTGCCGAAGATACATGCAAGGATTGAGTTTACCGAATTGCATGTGTGTGTTGTTCCGAGGGCAAAGGCAGAAAAGGCATATCATAAAAAGCAGCAACTCTTTCGAAGTACCGTAAGATCCGTTGTCCGTCGTATTCCCGGCCTCATTGATGGAACGAATTACCTGCGTCGGCATACGAACACCAAAACCACGCACCTTCGGCAACCAATTCCAAATTATAATAATGACGGTCCGGAGCCTTATCCTGGGATTCTAGAAGACACTTGTGATATCTCACCCGAGGTTAGAGATAACCATATTCTACTGATCGACGACATTTATACGCCTGGGGTCAATATAGACGAGGATGCTATTGGTACGCTAATGAGAAGCGGAGTATCTACAGTTACGTTCTATGCAGTTGGAAAAGTGGAAAGAGGAGCTTGGTAATGAATTTCACAGAAAATGCCTTGAATGTAATGACGGCAAGGACTTACAAAGGCATTGGTAGAGCATGGATTGCCAAGAACCTATCTACTGTTAAGTCTGACGTCGAGATCGTCAGCCTGTTGAGTAGCTCCGGTAAGGTGAAAAGTGCAATATCAATAGAAGAATTCAGGAGAAAGAGGTCTGTATTGCAAAAAATTCTGCTCGACTCCGCTGGATCGGTAGATGGCGTTATTGCACTGGGAGACAAAGATTTTCCGCAACATCGAGGTATCGTTAAGAATAGTGAAAAGCCAATTTTCCTTTTCTATCGTGGCGATTTATCACTGCTAACTGAAAATAGTAAAAATATTGCTGTCATCGGATTACTGACTCCTGATGAAGATATTGAGTCCGAAGAAAAGGAAGTTGTCGCTGAGCTGGTTCGGAGTGGCGCAGTAATAGTTAGTGGCTTGGCATTCGGTTGCGATTCTATTGCGCACAGGCAGGCACTGGATTGTGATGGCCTCACTATCGCAATACTGCCTAGTCCTCTAAATGATGTAATTCCAGCTAGGAATCGCGCATTGGCAGGGGAGATTGTGGAAAAGGGAGGGCTTTTGATTTCTGAATATTTAACCGTTGCTAAGTCGAAGATGGAAATGAGTGCGCGATATCAAGAAAGGGATCGGCTTCAAGCGCTTTTTAGTAACTCAATTATCCTATCTGCCAGCTACGCCAAGAATAATTTGGGGAATGATAGCGGATCAAGGTTAGCAATGGGGTATGCGAAAGATTATTCAATCCCAAGGGTGGTGATTTATGATATGGAAAAATATGTAGAAAATCCGATGTTTGATTTGAATCGACAAATCATGCGTGAAGAACCCGATGTAATTGTCATCAATAGTCAGAACAAGGCATTAGTCGTGGATAGAATAATGCGCCTGAGGCCGCCGAGGGCGGATGCACCGTCTATTCAGCCGAGAATGATTTAGCCCTAGGGGCATATGGGCATAACAAAAGCGCCAACGCGGATCGCCTTTTCCGCTAGCGCTCCAAAGCCGGCCGGTTACGCTAAACGTTAGGGCTTGACCACAATGAGGTGAATCATGGCGACAGTCCAAAAGATCGAAAAAGAAGTTTCGAATCTTTCCCGTGAAGAGCTTGCTGAATTCCGTGCTTGGTTTGAGGACTTTGATGCAGCGATTTGGGATAAACAGTTTGAAGAAGATGTGAGATCTGGAAAATTAGATAAACTTGCAGAAGAAGCAATAAAAGATTTCAAAAAAGGCAAGTTCAAAGAAATATGAAGCATTTCACAAATCCATCATTCTGGGAATGCTATGACAAACTACCAACAGAAATTAAAGAGCTAGCCGATAAGAATTATGAGCTTCTCAAAGAAAATCCAAAACATCCCTCCTTGCATTTCAAGAAAGTGGAAAAATTTTGGTCTGTGAGGGTGGGAAATCGGTATCGAGCAGTAGCTGTCGAGGTAGAGGATGGGTTGTTGTGGTTTTGGATAGGTACTCATGCCGAATATGATAAGTTGTTGCAATGACGCAAGCCCTAACACCACGCTCAACTCGGACCCGCCGACTTCAGGGGCAAATTTGAGTTTTGTCGTTTTACTAAGCGGCATCGTAGCGTTTCGGTTCGTGCCTTGAACACGGCGGGCCGGTTAGCTTGGTTCGTTAGATTAAGAGCTAATTACATGGGCGACAAAAAAGGTAAAGGTGTTACAGTAAAACTTGCAGGCGTCCAAAGCCAAGGAAAAGTAGGAAGGCTAGCCGCAAAAGGTGCTGTCCGTAAAAAATCAAGAAAAGGCCGCCGGAAATATGGCTTCGAGTCTCTTAAAGGCAATGAATTTAGTGTGGACGGTCAATTTATATATAAAGAACAAATTATTGATAGAGAAAAGGATTTATATAAAAAGCTAGTTATAAATGAAGATACAGGCGAGGTGCTACGGCATGTCGAGCACAAATTGTCTGAACACAAGAATCGTGGTTCGGCGAAAACCAAGAAAAATAAAATCTAACACGGCGCTCAAGCGGATGCTCCTGTCGTCGCACCGCTTAGCTTGGCGTTAGACTGCTTGGAAAGCTTAATGACAGAATCCACTGAAAAAGACATTGATGAGTTCAGGTTTCACTTCGATTCAATGTATATAGGAGGCATTCCGCGCCTGCTTGATGAAGCTGGTGCCTTCTTGGCTTTTCTGACCATTCTCACCGCAGTAGACGCGCTGGCGGGTGTTTGGAATCCGAACATGGGATCTGGTGAGCGCTTCAAGGGATTTGTGGCGGCATATTTTCCTGATAATCTCAAGTCTCGAGCGGAGGACCTATGGCGCTTCCGAAATCTCATGGTGCATGCGTTTAATCCTGGACCATTCGCCCTCGTTTGCAATCAGTCACGTCTTCATCTGACTCCTCACGGTGAAGTCACAGTTCTAAACGCGCAGGACTTTTATACGGCGTTGGTTTTGGCATCTCAGAACTATTTTCGAGAGCTGCAGGAAGAAGGGACTTTGCGCGCAAATTTTCGGCGAAGGATCGACGAAAAAGATGGTGGAGCACCCGATAGCCACATCGGAGCGAGAGTTACCACTTGATCCGTCTAACAAAACAATATGTTCAAGTTCGCTCCTTTCAGTCGCTGGGACCTCAAAACCGCTGTGCGGCTTTTCGGCCCCTTAACACAGCGTTAGGCCGTGACCGAATCTATTCACACCCATAAGGAGATTTCCCGAAATGGACATTCCACGGATCTTCAACATCAGCGAAAGTGCTCACCGCATCCATAACCCGTTCACACCCGAAAAGCTCGCCACTCTCGGCGCGGCGCTGCGTCTGGAAACGGGGACCCGAGTGCTCGACCTCGGCAGCGGTTCGGGGGAGATGCTGTGCACCTGGGCACGCGATTACGGAGTCCTCGGCACTGGCATCGACATGAGCCAGTTGTTCACCGAGCAAGCGAAACTCCGCGCTGAAGAACTCGGCGTCGCCGATCAAGTCAAGTTCATCCATGGCGATGCTACCGGCTACGTCTCGGACGACAAGGCAGGTGTGGCAGCCTGTCTCGGTGCTACATGGATCGCTGGGGGAGTCATCGGCACTATCGAGCTTCTGGCGCAGAGCCTCCACACCGGAGGGATCATCCTCATCGGCGAGCCCTACTGGCGGCAGTTACCGCCGACGGAAGATGTTGCCAAGGGGTGTCTTGCCAACTCAATCTCCGACTTTCTCATGCTTCCAGAACTTCTCGCATCTTTCGGCCACCTTGGCTACGACGTCGTTGAAATGGTTCTGGCTGACCAAGACGGCTGGGACAGATACGAGGCGGCCAAATGGCTCACCATGCGCCGATGGCTTGAAGCCAATCCCGACGACGAGTTCGCGAAAGATGTTCGAGCCAAACTGACCTCGGAACCCGAGCGATACGCCGCTTACACGCGTGAATACCTGGGCTGGGGGGTGTTCGCGCTGATGCCGCGGTGATTCGTTGGCGTATCCGGCGGATCGTCAACGGCTGTGCCGCGCAACAGCTGGTGGCTCGCCGAGATGTGATTGCGCCTGAATTCATTTCTTATGCTCTAGTTATCCGTGCAATCAACAGAAAGGTCTGTCTCAAGCGGGCCTAACATTCATTCAAGCCGACGCCGCTTCGCGGCGCGGCTTAATTCAGGCGTTAGATTTCTACGGGGCAGAGAATTTACTCAGTGGGCAGGAATATTGACCTCATCGGTTGCGATATGAATATTACAGAAGAAGCAAAAAATATACTTAGAGGCATACCTGTTAAAATTCTAGATATACCAAATCGAGCTAAAAATATTTTAACAGCTGGTGGAGTTGAAAATGTTCTTGGGGCAATCGAAACCATTAAAAGTGGATTCGTAGGGATGTCTGGGATTGGTGCGAAAACCATTTCTGAGAGTGTTGAGAAAGTAGATGATTTGCTTGTAAAAATAGAGAATATAGAACCAGATCTTATTCTAAATGTCCTTGATCCTAGGGAATCGTATTTTGAGCATGCCAATGGAAATATGCTTCAAGTATTCTCTCCTATAATAGATTTGTATTTTGAGAAGAAAGGAGGGAATCATGCTGAAAGAAACAAGGATATTCTGTGCAAGAGATTTAATCTTGAAGGCGAAGGTGAATATACACTAGAAGATATAGGCATTTATTATGATCTCACGCGTGAGCGCGTTCGACAGATTGAGGCCAAAACTATATCTGATCTAGATTTGCTTCTTTCTGGGAAATTAAAAACCAAAAAATGGAGACTGGATTAACGGCTTACAGATAGGTATTTGTGCATGAAAGATAAACTCAGAGAGAAGGACTACATTCTATCTACAATTGAGCTGAATTCATTTCTTAATGACCTGTGAGGAAATTGAAGTAGATGACGATCTGATATCAATTAAATTCAATTGCTTGAAAAGCGCTGCTGATAAAGCTTATCGCTTGCTTTCCTCAAAAAATAAGCCGCTCCATTACTCAGAGCTGTGTAAAGAAATAAATCTTCTAGAGCAGTCCCTTTCAAAAACATCTAAGCTAATGAATCTCCAATTTTTAAGACCAGAGATACCAATAAGCGATATAAAGAAGTTTATTGTGACGACTTAAATTACTGTTTAGAAGAATCAGGGCTAGTGAGAACCCTATTGAGGGATAGAGTTCAGAATGAAATACGATCAATATTATATGAGAAACCAAACACCCCAATTAAAAAGGGTGACTTATATAAATTGGTTAATAAAGAGGTTCCTTGCCAACGGCCTACATTCTATCAATATTTGGATAAAGCCACCGACATAAAGCAATACAAAGAAGGTAATTTTTATTACGCGGTTTACGAGCATTCTGAGGAAGGAAGCAGGATAGACATTAACCTCGGCGAATACAACTTGGATTCGATTCTTATGGCCCATCTTATTCGCCCAGTATCAATGCTGGATATAGAAAATGTTGATATAGCGTTATTTGAATTGGGACTTATTTTTGAAAATGAGCTAAAAGAGTATTTACTTGAGGCCAGAAATAATTCCACGATTACTGTCGTTCAAAAAGATATGAGAAGACTCTCCACCATGATTGATTGCGTTGTTCGAGAGGGTGTTGTTACAAAAGGGCACCATCTAAGCACACTTCGAGAGGAGAGAAATAACAGAGCGCATGGTAAACAACCGTCGATAGAAGAAAGGGCAGTATTATTCAATAAAGCACATTACTTGGCAGAGTTGTTTATCAGGTATATTGCACATTTTAATAAACTTAAGCGGGAAATAATAGAAATCTAACAAAAGGCTCGAGAGGGGCATTATTCCGCGGCTTTGCCCCGTACTCGCGATGCGTTCATCTTGAGCGCCCGCTCCGCGCGGGGTGCCGCTCAACTTCGACCCGTTAGGTTTACATATGGTTACTGATATTGAATTAATGCTCAACTTGATGGATAGGGCATTACAGGATTTCGAGCGCGCGATGCCAAATAAGCCGAAATTCGTAAAACTTTCATTTGGTTATGCGTATCGATTTCAAGAAAAAGATATATATCAGGCGATGATTCAAAAGTTAGCTCGTATCCAAAGCTCTGTACCGCACTGCGCAGCTACTGCTAAACAACGGCTTTGTTCAGGAACAAGCAATTCTTCATCGCGCTATAGATGAAACAAACGAAGATATTATGTTTCTTGTTTATGCTGTCACAAACGACAGCATTACCGATCTGCACAAACGCTTTCTTGAGTCCTTCTGGGGAGAGGAAGTTGACAAATCTGGAACAATGATAGATTCAGAACAGAAAGGACCAACGATTCCAAGAAAAAGATACATGCTTACTTGGCCAAGATAGAAGGAGTAGAACTAGACCCAAGCACATACCAAGAGCCAATAAGAGCGATAAGCAAAGCGTATTCAGGATTTGTGAATGGAGCCTCACCGCACATTATGGGCATGTATGTTGGAAACCCGCCTCATTTTCATACCAAGGGAATGTTGGGTACACCCAGAATGGAAGAGCATGCCGATGATTTATGGAATTACGTTTATCGTAGTTTCATTTCACTGCCCTAGACGGTGATGGGGATGGCGTGCCGTGTGAGGCGATATGTCGGTAGTTAAACAATGTTAGGACTCCCTGAAAATAAGCATTCCTTTCAGGCTGGTAGAGTTAAGGAGTTAGTATGGCTGGGCGATAACAACTACTATCGATAGTATTGAAAACAGAGCACTTTAAAAGCTTTTGCTGAAGCGCGGACCCAAGAGATTGGGGCTAAATCCCGCAGCTTTAGTCAGCCCGTTTCTCCAGTAATATCTGTTGGGCCGAGCGGGGTTTTTGGTTGCCGGTGGGTTTGAGGCGTTTGTAACTGCCGTCGGATTGCAGTATCCAGGCCTGGGTGTTATCTGAAAGATAGAGTAACAGCCCTTCTTTCAATAGCCGCTCGGCTAGACGTGGGTCTTCAACAGGAAAGGCGGTTTCGACGCGGCGAAACATGTTCCGCTCCATCCAATCGGCGCTAGAGCAGTAGATCTCGCTGTGACCATCATTGAGAAAATAATAAATGCGGCTATGTTCCAGAAAACGGCCGACAATGGAGCGCACCTGAATGTTGTCTGAGACGTTGGGAATACCGGGCCGCAACCGGCAGATCCCGCGGATGATAAGCTCGATTTTTACCCCGGCCTGGGAGGCCCGATAAAGGGCTTGGATGAGTTGGGGCTCGGTGAGGGAATTCATCTTGGCAATGAGGTGGGCAGGCTTGCCATCCTTCGCATGTTCTGCTTCCCGATCAATGTAGCCGATAAGCTGCTTATGGAGGGTGAAGGGGGATTGCCAGAGTTTCTTGAGCTTTCGGGCTCGGCCGAGCCCCGTCAGTTGGGAAAAGATCTTATGGGCATCATCGCCTATGTCCTTATCGCAGGTCAGCAAACCAATATCAGTATAAATTCGGCTGGTCCGGGCATGGTAATTGCCAGTGCTTAGATGGACATAACGCCGCAAGCGCTTCCCCTCCCGGCGTACGACAACCATCACTTTGGCGTGGCTTTTATAGCCCACCACCCCATACACCACTTGAGCCCCCGCATCCTGTAGGCGGTTGGCCAAATGAATATTTTCTTCTTCGTCGAAGCGGGCGCGCAACTCCACTACCGCCGTGACTTCCTTGCCTGTTTTGGCGGCTTCCACCAAGGCATCGGCAATGACGGAATCGGGGCCAGTGCGGTAGAGGGTTTGTTTAATCGCCAGCACCTGCGGATCGGCCGCCGCTTTGCGTAAGAACTCGACTACGGGGGCAAAAGATTCAAAAGGATGGTGTAGTAATACATCACCCCGCTGAATGATTTCAAAGATATCCGTATTGCGGGTCATGCGCAGGGGAAGACCGGGAGTGAATGGGGGGTACTTGAGATCAGGACGGTCTACCAGGTCGGGGAGGGGCATTAGGCGGTTCAGGTTGACGGGCCCATTCACTTTATAGAGGTCGTCTAAAGTGAGGTTGAACTGTTTGAGAAGAAAGTCGGCCATCTCGTCGGGACAGTTGTCTGCGACTTCTAAACGGACGGCATCGCCATAGCGGCGGGTCGACAGTTCCCCTTCCAGGGCGTGCAATAGGTCGTCGATCTCCTCCTCGTCCACAAATAGATCGCTGTTACGGGTGACCCGGAATTGGTAACAACCCGTCGCGGACATGCCGGGGAACAGGTCATCCACATAGGCATGGATAATGGAGGAGAGGAAAATGAACTCATAGGGTCCCTTGGCATAAGCGCGGGGTACATGGATGAGTCGTGGCAAAGTCCGCGGGGCCATGACCACGGCAATCCCGTTCTCACGGCCAAAGGCATCTTTTCCTTCTAGGGAAACGATAAAATTTAGACTCTTATTGATAATACGCGGAAAGGGGTGGGCAGGGTCCAAGCCCAGCGGGCTGAGCATGGGTAGCAGCTCGCTATTAAAGTAGCGCTTTACCCATTGGGCCTGTTTGGGAGTCCATTCTTGGCGCCGGAGAAAGCGGATATTTTCCTTTTCAAGTTGGGGAAACAAGGTTTCCTGTAGGATCCGGTATTGTTCTTCCACCATGCCGTGGGCATATTCACTGACCCGCTTTAAGGTTTCATGGGGAGTTAAGCCATCCGGACCTGCCTGTACCGAGCCTAGGGCAATCTGCTCCTTAAGACCGGATACCCGGATTTCGAAGAATTCATCTAGATTGGTGCTGGAGATGCACAGAAAGCGCAATCTTTCCAATAAGGGAATGCTCTCGTCCGTCGCCTGGGCGAGTACCCGGCTGTGAAATTGCAGCAGGCTAAGCTCGCGATTGATATAAAGATCAGGGTGCTTTAGGTCGGGGGCATCCATAAGTTGAGTCCCTGGGAAACGGCGATTATTTAGCCTTCTGGATATTCCTGGGGGGTATAGGCTTTGATGCTGAGGGCGTGGATTTCATTACCCATGGCTTCATCAACAGCGCCATAAACCAGGCGATGGCGTTCTATCCGGGATTTCCCAGCAAAGGCTTCAGCCACAATGGTCACTTGGTAATGACCGCCGCCGCCATGACCGCTGTGCCCTGCATGGCGAGCGCTTTCGTCTTTGATGGCCACAGAGCGGGGGGAGAGGGCAGCCTCCAGGCGGGTGCGGATGAAAGCCACCCGTTCCTCTGGAGTCATGGCAGCACCTGTTTGAAGGGCTTGACGGTCACCTGGGCATAGACTCCGGCTGCTACATAGGGATCAGCCTCGGCCCATTGTTCCGCTGCCTCCAGGGAAGGAAATTCCGCTATGATTAGGCTGCCCGTAAAGCTTGCTTCGCCGGGGTCCTCGGTATCCATGGCAGGAAAAGGACCTGCCAGCACCAAGCGGCCATTTTCTTGGAGTTCCTGGATTCGCGCTAGGTGGGCAGAGCGGACTTGGCGGCGGCGTTCTAGGCTGTGTTCAATGTCTTGACCGATAATGGCATAGAGCATGATCAATCCTCAGACGGGTTGAGGTACCGGGTCAGATAAAAAGCCTGACCGACAACAAATAAAAGTGTCAACCCTAGCATACCAAACAGTTTGAAGTTTACCCAGACAGCCTCTGTGAACTGATAGGCCACATAGAGATTGGCCAGACCCGAGGCCAGAAAAAATATCACCCAGGCTATATTAAGGCGCTTCCATAGGGAGGTGGGCAAAGTGATCGCGGTGCTCATCATCCGCTGTACCAGAGGTTTGCGGGTGAATATCTGACTGGCCAGGAAGGCGAGACCGAAGAGCCAATTGACCACCGTCGGTTTCCACTTAATGAAAGTGGGATCGCGAAACACCAGGGTGGCTCCTCCCAATAGGGTCACTAGGCCTAGGGTAACTAGGTGCATGGGCTCGAAGCGATGGTGCTTGAAAAAATAGAGGCTGACTTGCAGGGCGGAGGCAAGGATGGCTACGGCCGTTGCAAAAAGAATGGCATCCTCCGAACCACCAGGGGTGAGTTTCAGGAAGGGGATGCGATTAAGTTCCTCTACGATTTCTGAAGGCAGCTTATCGTAGAATTGATAAGCGCAAAAAAATAAAATAACGGGAAAAAGGTCAAAAAATAGCTTCATAGATTCAATAGTTTCATCCTATTATAGCGTAAAAATATCTTACTGTATTTGCCATATGAGGTACACTGTATTAGATGGCAACAGCAATCTACGATTTACATACCCATTCAACGGCTTCCGATGGGACTCTTAATCCTACCGCGCTGGTTCAGCGTGCTGCCGCCCAAGGAGTGGCAGTCCTGGCTTTAACCGACCATGACTGCACTGGGGGTTTGGCTGAGGCTAGCGCCGTCTCTGCAAATTTAGAGCTGGAGTTGGTTTCCGGAGTGGAGATCTCAGTGACCTGGGGCGGGCGTACTGTGCATATTTTAGGGCTGGGCATTGATCGGGAAAACTTGGAACTGCAAGCCGGCCTACAGCAGCTACGGGCCTATCGGGATGAACGGGCCCGTGAAATAGCTCAGGGTCTTCAAAAAGCGGGAATTGAGGGTGCCCTGGAGGGGGCCTCATGCTATGCCCAGGGCAATATTCTTAGTCGCACCCACTTTGCCCGTTTTTTGGTTGAAAAAGGGTATGCCAAGAACACCCAGGATGTCTTTAAGCGCTATCTAGTCCAGGGCAAACCAGGGCATGTTGCGGGTCGTTGGGCGACCTTGGAAGAGGCTGTAACCTGGATCCGTCATGCTGGCGGGTTCCCAGTAGTGGCCCATCCAGCCCGCTACCGATTGACCCGTAGTAAATTGATGCAACTGCTGGGTGAATTTAAGGAATGGGGGGGAGTTGCCCTTGAAGTGGTTTCAGGCAGCCAGCCCCCCGAGGCGACGGCCCTTTTGCTTCGTCTTGCCCGGGAGATGGATCTTTTGGGGTCGTGTGGTTCCGACTATCATGGACCAGAGAATACCTGGATTGAACTGGGCCGGACTCCCCCTTTGCCTGGCGGCTGCACGCCGGTGTGGAGTCTATGGCAGTAACCGCAAAGATAGTATCCCATGAGCCAGTACTTTAGGATCCATCCCACTCATCCCCAACAGCGCCTGCTTAATCAAGCAGTGACTATCCTCCGGCAGGAAGGGTTGATCGTCTACCCTACTGATTCTGGCTATGCTTTGGGGTGTCAAGTTGGCAACAAGGCAGCGGCGGATCGCATTCGCCACCTTCGAGGTTTAGGCACTCGCCACGAATTTAGTTTGGTTGGCCGGGATCTTTCGGAACTCTCCCTTTATGCCAGAGTCGGGAATAGTGCCTTTCGGCTGTTAAAAGCCCTCACCCCGGGGGCATATACCTTTATCTTCAAAGCCACCCGAGAGGTTCCTCGGCGCTTGCAAGATCCCAAACGGCGCACTATCGGGATTCGAATTCCGGATAATAGTATTACCCAAGCATTATTAGCGGCCTTGGGCGAACCCCTGATAAGCTCTACTTTGATTCTGCCCGGGGAGGAGATGCCTCTTACCGATCCAGAAGGGATCCGGGATCGGATTGGTAGCCAGGTGGACCTTGTCATTGATGGGGGGTATTGCGGCTTTGAGCCGACGACCGTGGTTGATTTGGTCGAAGATATACCAAAGATTATTCGTGAGGGTAAAGGGGATACAACGCCTTTCAGGGTTGAACCTTAAGCCGATAGGTAAAGTACTGGCCATTATTTTGCCATAACCGTCAAAGTTCTTAGGTAATTTTACGTATGCTTGCTGAGATTGGGCTGTGGCCCTTCCTCATCGGGATTGCTGCGGCAGGCTGGTGGGGGTGGAGACAGGGCCTTCGCGCTTGCGAGGCCGCCAATGAGGTCGATTGGGGGGGGCGCTGGCTGAACCGTCTAGATGGCTTGAATCGCCTCTATTGCCGCCGTTTCCATCGCCTCGACTCTGACTTATTGCCTTTACCCTCTCAAGGGGGGGGGTTGGTAGTGGCTAACCATATCTCCGGGCTAGATCCCCTGCTTTTAGTGGCGGCGAGCCCTCGGCCACTGCGGTTTTTGATTGCTCGCGATCAATATCGGCGCTTTGGATTTCAGTGGTTGTTCCGCGCTATGAAGTGTATCCCGGTTGATCGGGATAGGCGACCAGAAAAAGCCCTCCGGGAAGCTTTGCTAGCCTTGCATGCGGGGGAGGTGGTGGCTCTTTTCCCCCAGGGAGGGATTCATTTGGATACGGATCCGCCCCGTCCCCTGAAAAAAGGGGTGGCTTGGCTGGCGATACGGTCAAATGCGCCTATCTATGGGCTTCGTATCGAGGGCGTTGAAGGTCAAGGCCAAATTCTTGGGGCTTTGCTGCTTCGCAGCCGGGTTTCCCTTCACTATAGTCCGCCGATTGCTTGTGCTTCCCTGTCGAGAGAGGAATGTTTATCGGAGGTGGCCCAAATCATAGAAGGCCGAAAGTGGAGGAGCCCCCAGGTATTGCAGGGGGTTTAATTTCGCTGGCTAAGCCCCCATCTCTGTCTATAAGAAGAGATTTTAAGTACCAGAGGGTTTACCCATGCGACAGGACAAGTTAACCACCAAGTTTCAGGAGGCCCTGGCTGATGCCCAAAGCCTGGCTGTGGGGCAGGACCATCAATTTCTGGAACCGCTGCATGTAATGTTTGCCCTGCTAGAACAGCAAGGCGGGACCGCAGCCCCCTTATTGATGCAGGCAGGAGTGAATGTCAACAATTTCCATGCCCAGCTCAGCGAGGCTCTGAAACGGCTTCCCCAAGTACAGGGCGTTCCGGGAGAGATACATATCTCTCAAGATTTGATGCGGTTGCTCAATGTGACCGATAAGCTGGCCCAGCAGCGCCATGATCAATATATCTCCAGTGAATTATTCATGCTTGCCGCTGTGGAGGATAGGGGCCAGGTGGGCGAGTTGTTGCGTAAAAATGGCGCCACTAAGGCGAGTATAGAGGCGGCTATCAATACCATCCGTGGGGGGCGACAAGTGAATGAACCGGGGGCCGAGGACCAACGCCAGGCCCTAGAGCGCTATACCATCGATCTCACGGAGCGGGCCGAGCAGGGTAAATTAGATCCGGTCATTGGCCGTGATGATGAGATACGCCGCACTATTCAGGTGCTGCAACGCCGGACTAAAAATAATCCCGTGCTGATTGGTGAACCGGGGGTGGGTAAAACTGCCATTGTCGAGGGATTAGCCCAGCGTATTGTCAACAGCGAGGTCCCAGAAGGACTCAAGCATAGGCGTTTGCTTGCGCTGGATATGGGGGCCCTGATTGCCGGTGCCAAGTTCCGGGGCGAGTTTGAGGAGCGCCTTAAGGCGGTGCTCAAGGACATCAGCAAGGCAGAAGGGAATATTATTTTATTTATTGACGAACTCCATACAGTGGTGGGGGCGGGTAAGGCGGAAGGAGCCATGGATGCCAGTAACATGCTCAAACCGGCCTTGGCTCGCGGTGAACTTCACTGCATTGGGGCAACGACCCTGGATGAGTATCGTCAATACATAGAAAAAGACGCGGCTTTGGAACGGCGTTTCCAAAAGGTGCTGGTGGATGAGCCAAGCTTAGAAGATACCATTGCTATCCTGCGGGGCTTGAATGAGCGCTATGAAGTCCATCATGGGGTGGAGATCACCGATCCTGCCATTGTGGCGGCAGCCACTTTATCCCACCGTTATATTACCGATCGCAAACTTCCAGACAAGGCCATTGATCTCATCGACGAGGCTGCCAGCCGCATTCGGATGGAGATCGATTCCAAGCCGGAGCCCATGGACCGGATGGAAAGACGCTTGGTTCAATTGAAAATTGAGCGGGAAGCTTTACGGAAGGAAACTGACGAAGCCTCTAAAAAGCGTCTGGAGACTTTGGAAACCGAGATTAACCATTTGGAAAAAGAATATGCCGATCTAGAAGAGATTTGGAAGGCGGAGAAAGCCGCCCTAAGCGGTGCCCAGGGGATCAAGGAAAAACTGGAACAGGCTCGATTGGAGCTGGACTCCGCCCGCCGTGCCGGAGATTTAACTCGGATGTCGGAGTTACAGTATGGCCAGATCCCGGAACTCCAAAAACAGCTCGATGCGGCCACCGCGGCTGAACAGCAGGATTTTAAATTACTGCGCAACAAGGTGACTGAGGAAGAAATTGCCGAGGTGGTTTCCAAATGGACGGGAATTCCGGTTTCCAAAATGCTGGAAGGAGAGCGGGAGAAATTATTAAAAATGGAAGAGGCGTTGCATCGGCGAGTGGTGGGCCAGGAAGAAGCCATCGAAGTGGTAAGTAACGCGATTCGCCGTTCCCGGGCCGGGCTAGCTGATCCTAACCGGCCGAATGGTTCCTTCCTCTTTCTCGGGCCTACGGGGGTAGGAAAGACTGAGCTTTGTAAGGCCCTGGCGGCTTTCTTGTTTGATACGGAGGAAGCCATGGTTCGCATCGACATGTCCGAGTTTATGGAGAGGCACTCCGTGGCCCGGCTCATCGGGGCTCCTCCCGGTTATGTGGGGTTTGAAGAGGGGGGCTACCTCACCGAGGCGGTACGCCGCAAGCCCTATTCGGTCATCTTGCTCGACGAGGTGGAGAAGGCCCACCCGGATGTATTTAATATTTTGCTCCAAGTTTTGGATGATGGACGGCTGACAGATGGCCACGGTCGCACGGTAGATTTTCGCAATACAGTGGTGGTCATGACTTCTAACCTCGGTTCCCATGTGATTCAGGAAATGGCCGGGGAGGAACATTACCAGGAAATGAAAAATGCGGTAATGGAGATTGTCGGGCAGCATTTCCGTCCGGAATTTATTAACCGAGTGGACGATGTGGTGGTGTTCCATCCCCTGTTGAAAGGGCAGATCCGGGCGATTGCCAAACTTCAGATTGGCCATCTCCAGCAGCGACTGCGAGAGCGGGATATGGATTTAGCCGTGTCCGAAACTGCTCTGGATAAATTGGCAGAAGTGGGTTTCGATCCGGTTTATGGAGCTAGGCCCCTCAAGCGGGCGATTCAGCAACAAATCGAGAACCCCCTAGCCCAGGAAATCCTAGGGGGAAAATTTGAGCCTGGGGATCTGATTGAAGTGGGAGTTGAAGGCGAACATTTCGTTTTCGAGCGCAAAGCAAGGGCAGCTTCTGCCGCCTAGGCATACGCCGGATGCGCTGCGCTTATCCGGCCTACGGTTTAGCTTTGATGAAAGTGAGCCATTGGTAGGTCGGATAAGGCGCTTCGCACCGCATCCGGCAAAATTCTAATGAGAATGACAACCACGAGGGCGGCCGCAGCCACAAGTCCGTGGATTTTCATCCTGAAGGGATTGCATGGCCGCTTCACGCCCTCTTGCCTTATAGCCATGTATTGCTGGTGCGGACAAGCGTTGTTTGACTGCCCCTCCGCAAGCAGGACAGTAGGGCGCGGGCTCGTTCATGCCATGATAGGCTTCAAAATCCTGGTTGCAAGCCAAACAATGGTACTCATAAGTGGGCATCATCTTCTCCTTAAGATATCACGATTACTTAGCGCCCATTTCCCTGCTGGTATTAACCTTATCGCTCACCGCGCCATGGGGAGGTCGCAGGTGGCTTGTCTCTACCTCCCAAATCCAACCACTGACAGTCACATGATTAGGAATCAAGGGATGATTCCGGACATATTCAACCTGTTTAGCGCAAATATCATCCACGTTGTCGAAGAGGCGAATCCATTTGCCAAAGGCGCCTGCATCAAGCTTTAGCTCAGGCAGTGAAGGATCAACTGGGATATTGTCCAGATCAATGCCTTGATCCTTGAGGGCGTTGACCAGGGTATCCGTATGGGCAGACATCATGCCACACTCGGTATGATTAATGATGACGATTTCTTGGGTTCCAAAAAACTGACAGGTGAGCATCGCTGAGCGAATTGCATCATCCGTAATGAGACCTCCGGCGTTGCGGAAGACGTGGGCATCGCCACGATCGCCTCGAATTCCCAATGCTTCATCGACAGGCAAGCGTTCATCCATACAGGCACAGACCCAAAGACGGCGATTGTTGGGAATACCCAATTGGCGTCGTAGGGCCCAATTTTTGCGTTGGGTATAATCGGCTTCTAACTGCTGTTTCAAGCTCATCTTATTAGTCCTCCCATGGAATACAAAAAAGGGTTAATGGGCAAACATAAGTTTAGGCCAAGGCTTTTTCTGTCTGCAGCAGTTTTTGCTCTGCCCATTGTTGGGAGGTTGCATAATCTATTTTGCCACTAGCAAGGAGCGGGACTTCTTCTACCACGAGAATCCGGCGGGGTACACTAAGTTCGCTGAGTCCCTCCGCCTTTGCCTGTGCCAACAGGGGGCGTCGTTCGGCGTCTCTCTGTTCTGTGAGCAGTACCAATTCTTCCCCCTTTTTAGCATCTGGCAGGGAAACGACGGCATGGCGCACATCTGGCCAGACGCTGGAAGCCAATGCTTCCGCTGTGGTCAAGGAGACCATCTCGCCGGCAATCTTGGCAAAGCGCTTGGCACGACCCTGGATAGTAAGATAACCCTCTTCGTTAATGCTGACGATATCGCCGGTGTCGTACCACCCTCTGCCACGGGGCGTATGGGGGGGGTGTAACTGTCCGGGGGCGTGATGTAATAAATAACCTAGCATGACATTGGGTCCGCGAACTTCTAAGCGCCCCCCCTGGTGGATGCCTTCCACGGGCTCAAGATGGTATTCAATTCCGGGGACCAGTCGCCCCACCGTGCCTGAACGGTGATCGATGGGGGTATTAACGGCCAATACCGGGCTGGTCTCAGTCACCCCATAGCCCTCGAAAATACGGATTCCAAACTTCTCGACCCATAGCCGGCGGGTGGGTTCCTGCAACTTTTCCGCCCCTGCAAATACATAGCGTATGCTATGAAAGTCATAGGGGTGGGCATGTTGGGCATAGCCGGCTAGGAAAGTATTGGTGCCAAATAAAATAGTGGCGTTGACATGGTAGGCGACTTCGGGAACCATCCGATAATGCAGCGGTGAGGGGTATAAGAATAGAGGAACGCCGGAAAGGAGGGGTAACAGGGTGCCCACCGTTAACCCAAAGGCGTGGAAGACGGGCAAGGCATTAAGGACCAAGTCCTCTCGCGTGAAATCGATACGGCTTGCGACTTGCTGAATATTGGCCAGAAGGTTGGCATGTGACAGGACTACCCCCTTGGGCGTTCCTTCAGAGCCAGAGGTAAATAAAACCACGGCCGGATCGTCAGGGGTAGCTTGGGGGACGGTGTGGCAATAAGCGGCACGGGCAAAACGAGAACGTATTGTGGCTTGCAGGAGCTTCCAGGGACCGATGTGTTGGCGTAAATCTTCTAAATAAATTAACCGAACCTTGCGGGCCAGGGTCTTCGCCACGGCCTGTAATTCGGCCGCTTCGATAAAACGCCGTGAAGTATATACGGTGCCAATGCCGCCCGCTTCGATAGCAGCAGAAAGGCCACCGGCACCGGTGGTGAAATTCAACATGGCGGGTACTCGGCCCTGGCTGTGCAAAGCGAAAAAGAGGACCGCGGTGCTTAAAGCATTAGGCAATAATACGCCGACGTATTCTCCTGGCTGAGTCTCTCGTGCCAGCACCGAACCTAACAGAAAGGCTCGCTGCACCAGCCGGTTATAGCGTATGGGCTGGCGGTCTAAGTCCTGGGCGATTGGGAGGTTCCCGCCATGCTTTTGGCGGGCATCTAGCAAAGCCTCGAAGACTGTGCGGCGATAATGGCTGTTGGAGAACTTTATCTCCGTGATGGTCTCCTGTAGCCGTGCTTCCGCCTGTCTGCGTCGTTCCCGGCTGGGCAGTTGCGGCGGTAGGGTAAAGTCCTGGGGCGGTAATAGGGTAATGGTAATGGGAGGAAACCATCTGCGGCGGCTGCGCATGCAGGAAAAGGGGGTGTCTTCAGCCCCTTCAATCCGTACGGGTAGCACTGTAGCTCCGGATTTACAGGCGGCCCATCCTGGAGCGTGGTAAATTTTCATTATCGAACCTGTCGCGCTGATCCGCCCCTCGGGAAAGAGGACCACCTGACGGTGCTCGTTAAGGTGCCGAAGTAACACTTGGGGGGCAGAGGGATCCGTAAGGTCTAAAGGGAAAGTAGGGAATAGTTTGAGCCAGGGGCGTAGCCAACGGTTTTGGGCCAACTGGGGAGGGATAGCGAAGACCGTGTCCTGGGGAAGAAATGTCGCCAGGAGCAAGGGATCGAGAAAAGAGATATGGTTGGCGATTAGTAATACCCGATGGCCGGCCTTTGGGTAATGTTCCAAGCCTTTGACCCGGATCCGGTAAAAGTTCTTGAGGGAATATCGAAGCAAGGTTGCCAGCGGTTGAATCCGTGGGCTGTTTTCCTTCGTTGGTCGTGTTGTTTGGGGTTCCATGGCATTATCTTCGTGCAATTAAAAATTGAAGAGGCGCCTGTAGAACTAAGTACCTCGGCAGAAATCTTTGAATGTTGTCAGGATAACAGGGTATGTAGGTCGGGTGGAGCCTAAATGCAAGCAGGTTCTTGCAGATTTTATTTCAATTTCCCGCCAGCTCGCCCTGGGATATTACATACTTATTCTGTACATAAGTATTTAGGATAAGATAGCAGTATGACTTTATACCTCACGCTTAAATATATCCACCTCACTAGTGTAGCGACCACTTTGGTACTGTTCATTGGGCGCGGCTTGTGGATGCTGTTTTCTCCCCAGTATTTGCAGCGGCGCTGGGTCCGTATTGTCCCCCATATTGTGGATACGGTGTTATTGACGAGCGCTATTGGTTTAACGCTTATTTTGCATCAATATCCGTTCGTGGATGATTGGCTTACGGCAAAGGTCCTGGCACTGATAGGTTATATCGTTTTCGGTAGTATTGCTTTGAAGCGTGGTCGGACTAAGCCCATTCGGATCACTGCAGGGTGTGTGGCCCTGGCCCTATTTGGTTATATGGTTTGGGTCGCCCGCGGCAAGGTTCCTTTTCCATGGGGTTAATGGGTTTGAAGGTTTCCTGTGCGGGGCATCCAATGGCGCCATAGTTATCGGTTTTCGTTATGAGAAACTCGGTGAAGTACCCAGTCCATGGCGGTATGGGGAAGCAGGCGTTTCAGGGCGGCAAAAACATGAGTAGGAACAGTGACATAATAGCGTGCTCGGGGCCGCGGTGATTCTAGAGCATGGATGACTTTTTTGAGTACGGACTCAGGGGGAAGGGTAAAGGGGACGGCGGGCCCGCGTTTTTTTAGGCGTTGCTCCATAGCGCGATAGGTTTGGCGGTGAGCGCTGTGTTCAGGGTCGATGTTTTCCAGGTACTTCCGGTATGAGTTGTGGCGGAATTGGCTGCTGATGGGTCCGGGCTCAATAACAGAGACCCTAATTCCGCTTCCATAAAGCTCTAGGCGAAGGGTGTCTGCTAAGGCTTCCAAAGCATATTTGCTGGCGTTATAAGCTCCGCGAAAGGGCAAGGCGATAAAGCCGAGCACAGAACTGTTATAAATGATGCGGCCCGCACCTTGATTGCGCATGGCGGGGATCAGGCGGTTGGTCAATTCCTGAGTCCCTAGGGTATTGGTTTCTAATTGGGCCCGCAATACTTCCCGGCGTAAATCTTCCACGGCACCCGGCTGGCCGTAAGCTGCATTATTGAACAGGGCATAAAGTTGTCCCTCCGTTCGTTCCAGAACGGTGTCCACTGTATTAGCAATGGAGGCATCATCGCTGAGTTCAAGGGGAATGGCTTCTAGGCCCTCAGCCGTGAGTTCTTCAAGATCTTGGGTTTGGCGTGCCGTGGCGAAGACACGATAACCGCGGGTTTGTAATCCCTTGGCAACGCAGCGACCAATGCCGCTAGAGCAACCCGTCACCAACACGGATTTAGAAGCAAAATTCTGGATCATAAGTGCTTACAGCGTAGTTTTTCTTGTATGTTAACTTAATCGTCGCTTGCAACCTAGTCTGCGCCATTACGTCCACCTCACCAGAGGCAAACTGCACCCATCTCAACCCGGTCTCTGGGGCCCAGGCAACAAAGTATGCCAGGATGACAAGGCAAGCGCTATTGCCGCCTGCGGCAATTATTTGCCGGGTGAGGGTAGCCTGTCGGTAAGCCTTTAGTTTCTATCTATCTGATTTTTAGCACTACTCCTAGGTGGCATAACCCTTGCCTATCTTTAGGGTAATTCAGTTTATTGATTGCCGGGAGTGAGTTATGTCTATTTCCTTTGATTCGGCATTGGGAATTCATCCTTATGCTTTGAGCCTTTGGTCTCGGCGCGCCGAATTATTGGCAGCCAATCTCGCTAATGCTGATACGCCGGGCTATAAGGCAAGGGATATCGATTTTAAAACGGCCCTGCAGCAGGCTCAGGGCCAGGGAGCAGCCCTGCCACTGCAAGTCACCCATGGGAGGCATTTGCCTTCTGCGGCAGGGCATCCCCCTGGAGGAGAGGCCCTTTATCGCCTTCCCCTGCAAGCTTCCATCGACGGCAATACGGTGGATAGCCAGGTGGAGCACGGAAAATTCATGCAGAATGCGCTCCAATATCAAGCCAGCCTCCACTTCCTGAGTGGCAGCTTTAAAGGATTGCAGTCGGCCCTGAAGGGAGAGTAGCGCCATGTCGTTGTTCAACATCATCGATATTTCGGGCACTGCGATGAGTGCCCAAACCTTGCGGCTGAATACTACCGCCAGCAATCTCGCCAATGCCGATAGTGTCAGCAGTAGCGTAAATCAGACTTATCGGGCCCGCCATCCGGTATTTGCTACTGTGTTGAATGATTTTAATCAAGAGGAGGCTACAGGAGGGGTGCAAGTGTTGGGAGTGGTGGAGAGCAAGGCTCCGCTACAGCAGGAGTATGCTCCTGATCACCCCATGGCCAACGAGGCAGGATACATTTTTCATCCTAATGTGAATCCCATTGAGGAAATGGCCAATATGATTTCGGCTTCACGCAGTTATCAGAACAGCGTGGAGGTTGCCAATACTTCCAAACAGTTACTGTTACGCACCCTGCAATTGGGTGAATAGCGGATAGGGAAAGCATCAAATAATGGTTACCGCCACCCATTCCAACCTGGATATTTATAAAGAATTAGGGCTGACCCGACCACCCGATAAAAAGCCTCAAAACACCGAATTGGGGTTAGAGCAATTTCTGAAATTAATGACCACCCAGCTTAATCATCAGGACCCTTTTGAGCCCATGGATAATAGCACCTTCCTTGGCCAGATGGCTCAGTTTGGGACGGTGAGTGGAATTCAAGATCTACAAAACTCCTTTAAAGAACTCAGCGGTTCCATGCAGTCCAATCAAGCGCTGCAAGCTTCGGGTTTAGTTGGCCGCTCGGTATTAGTGCCTTCGGAGTTCGGTGCGCTGGAGGCGGAGGGCTCTTTGCGGGGAGCTGTCAAGTTGCCTTCAGAAGCAAGCAGCCTGCAATTGAAAATTTTTGATCAATCCGGCCAGTTGGTCCGGTCCTTAGATCTGGGAGCAGGCCAAAGCGGAACCGTTCACTTTGCCTGGGATGGCTTCAAGGAGGATGGGACCTCAGCCGCGCCTGGGCTTTATCAATTCAAGGTGGAAGGAGTGGTCGATGGCAGCCCCCAAGCCTTGCCTTCATTTACGGTAGCGCGGGTGGACAGCGTGGTTATCGGGGAAGGGGGCGAGGGGTTGACGCTCAATCTGGCGGGGCAGGGGTCGGTGCCTTTTGGTCAAGTGGAACAAATTTTATAGGGTCTTGGGCCGAGGAGAAATGTTATGTCGTTTAATACTTCGCTTAGTGGTCTGAATGCCGCATCCTCTGATCTGGATGTGGTCTCAAATAATATCGCCAATGCCAACACTACGGGTTTTAAAAGGTCGCGGGCCGAATTTGCCGATATTTTTGCCGTTTCCTCTTTCGGTAGCCCGAAGACGGCGGTGGGCAGTGGTGTTCTGCTCAACCGGGCAGCCCAGCAGTTTGATCAGGGAAATTTAGACTTCACGCAAAACATTCTGGATCTGGCGGTTAGTGGTCGGGGGTTTTTTGCTTTGTCCCCCAACTTAACCAACAATGAATTGGTCTATTCCCGGGCAGGTGCCTTTAGTATCAATAAGGATGGCTATGTGGTTAATGGCGCGGGTCAGTTTTTGCGCACTTATCCCGTCAACCAGGACGGCACCGTTACCGCATCGAGTTTGGAAAGCTCCCAGCCGGTGCGGCTTCCCACCTCGGCGGGTACTCCCCAAGCAACCAGCCAAGTTAGTATAGGGGCTAATCTGCCTGCGGATGCGGCTTCTCTGGACCCGGCCAATTTCGATCCTTTGGATGCCGATACCTTCACCGCTTCCACGTCGACGACGGTCTTTGATTCCCTGGGCAATAGCCACATCTCTACCTTGTATTTCGTGAAGGACACCAATAGTCCCAATCAGTGGGCCGTTTATAACGCCTTGGATGGGGCCCTCGTCAACGTCAGTGGAGGGACTGCCGGCGCGGGTGGTATCCAGTATGGGACCCTTAATTTCGATTCGTCAGGCGGCTTGATGGGGACTACGCCTAGTCCTTTGGTGACTGATCCTATTGTTCTCGGCAATGGCGCCAATGATATGACCTTGACGCTGAATTTTCCCTCCACCAACACTACCCAGGTGGCTTCGCCATTTAATGTGACTGCACTGGATCAAGATGGATTTACTTCGGGCCGTCTTACCGGATTGGATATCAGTGAAACGGGTGTCATTCGGGCCAACTTCAGCAATGGGCAAAACCTAGCCCTAGGGAAGGTAGCGTTGGCTCAATTCCCCAACGAGCAAGGGTTGCGTCAGTTAGGGAACAATTCCTGGGCGGGCACCATCGACTCAGGAGCCGCCATAGCAGGTGAGGCGGGGAATGGCAGTTTTGGTTTGATCCAGGGGGGCGCCTTGGAGAGTTCCAACGTGGATCTCACTGCGGAATTGGTGCACCTGATTACCGCCCAGCGTAACTTCCAAGCCAATGCCAGGGCCATTGAGACAGCCAGTACCCTCACGGATAGTATTCTTAATATTCGTTAAGCATTAGCAGCGGGGGGGTGAGTCAAGATGGATCGAATGCTTTATGTGGCAATGACGGGGGCCCAGCAGATGATGCAGGCCACTGCCGCTAATAATCACAATTTAGCCAATCTCAATACCACAGGATTTCGAGCTGATTTATCCCAGTTCCGCAGTATGCCTGTGTTTGGTGAAGGTTATCCTACCCGGGTCTATGCCATGGCGGAACGCCCTGGCGTGGATTTCACCCTGGGGGCTCTCCAAAGCACTGGCCGGGAATTAGATGTGGCGGTCCAGGGAGAGGGCCTGATTGCTGTGCAGGCTTTCGATGGAACCGAAGCCTATACTCGGGCAGGCAATCTTAAAATTTCCAGCAATGGGATTTTGACCACAGGGGCAGGCCAGCCGGTCCTGGGGGAAGGTGGACCGGTGGCTGTTCCGCCGGCAGAAACGGTGGAAATCGGAACCGATGGCACCATTTCCATCCGCCCCCTCGGGCAAGAGGCCAATACCTTAGCTGTATTAGATCGGATCAAGCTGGTGAATCCTCCCTTGGCCCAGTTAAAAAAAGGCGAGGACGGTTTGTTGCGGCTAGCGGAGGGTGCTGTAGCTCCGGCAGAGGCCTCAGTGTCTCTAGCCTCAGGGATGTTGGAAGCTAGCAATGTCAATGGAGTGGACGCCATGGTGGAAATGATCGCCCTAGCTCGCCAGTATGAAATGCAGGTCAAGATGATGCAGGCAGCAGAGGATCTAGATGCCTCTTCAGCCCAAATGCTTCGAATGGGTTAAAAAGACGAGACGGTTTAAATTTTAAAATAAAGAGGGAATGGGCCATGAATCAAGCTTTATGGATTGCCAAGACCGGCCTTGATGCGCAACAGACCCGCATGGCGGTCATCTCCAATAACCTTGCCAATGTCAATACCACCGGTTTTAAACGCGGCCGGGCCGTATTCGAAGACTTGCTTTATCAAACGGTACGCCAGCCGGGGGCCCAGTCTTCCCAGAACACCCAGTTACCTTCAGGGCTAATGCTAGGTACGGGAGTACGTACTGTCGCCACTGAGAAACTCTTTTCTCAAGGGGGCATTGCTCAGACTGAAAACCCCCTTGATCTGGCTATTCAGGGGCGGGGTTTTTTTCAGATCCTCATGCCTGATGGCAGTCTAGCTTATACCCGTGACGGTACCTTCCAAGTGGACGCCGATGGCCAGTTGGTGACTTCCAGCGGTTATCCCGTGGAGCCCCGGATTACTATTCCCGAAGGCGCCCTCTCTGTCACCGTCGGCTCTGACGGTATCGTGTCGGTATTGGTGGCGGGGGACACTGCGCCTACTCAACTGGGAAATGTTCAATTGGCCGATTTTATCAATCCGGCTGGATTGCAGCCCATCGGTAACAACCTCTTCAAGGAAACCGCCTCTAGCGGTGTCGCCCAAACGGGAATTCCAGGGCTTACCGGCTTTGGAACCTTGGTCCAAGGCGCTTTAGAGGGCGCTAATGTGAATGTGGTGGAAGAGTTGGTCAATATGATTGAAACCCAACGGGCCTACGAAATGAATTCTAAAGCAATTGCGGGTACGGATGAGATGCTCCAATTTGCCACCCAGACTCTTTAAAAATTATGAAACTCAGGGGCGGCAAAACCGGTAATGCTTCAAGCATGAGCATCAATATCTCGACAAAAGCTTTGAGGTATTGGAGCGAAGGGGTGGTGTGGAGCCAGGGGACAGGGATGTCTCTACAAACCCTTTTTTCAGGGAGGAAAAACGGGTTTGCAAAGCATTACCCCCTCGCTCCTAAACATTCCCCATATTTTATTCATAGATACTTAAAAAACATCATTATCAGCGTGGTGGGCATTGCCCTTATTACGGGCTGTGCGGCCCAGGCACCCAAACCGGATCCCAATTTCGCGGCAACCCGTCCTGGGGCAACGCCACCACCTCAGCATCACAACGGGGCGATTTATCACGCTGGGTATGAGATCTCATTATTTACCGATTACCGGGCGCGGCAGGCCGGTGATGTGCTGACTATTGTGCTGGAGGAGCGCACCGATGCGGAGAAAGAAAGTGACACCGCCATCGACAAGGAAACCAGTTATTCTCTAACTAATCCCACCTTGCTGGGTTCTGCCGTCCAATTCGATACCCCTAAATGGTTTCCTTTAGCCAGTAACAAGAACAATTCCCTGGAAATGGCCGCTGCGGTTGAAGGTGCCTTCTCCGGAAGTGGAGATAGCAGCCAGAATAACCGCCTCGATGGCCATATTACTGTCACTGTCGCTGAAGTGTTGCCAAACGGCAATCTTATCGTCCAAGGGGAGAAGGTCATTACTATCAACCAGGGCAACGAATATCTGCGAATCTCCGGTATTGTCAGTCCCCGGGATATCCAGCCGGACAATACGGTGTCTTCTTTAAGGCTTGCGGATGTCCGTCTCGCCTATGTGGGCGATGGCGCAACCCAGGATGCCAATCGAATGGGTTGGCTCACCCGGCTTTTCTTTAGCAAATTTATGCCTTTTTAAGTGATTTCACCTGGCCCCCTATCCCCGGCTAACGGCGGAGGTTTCCCACGGAGTTTTGCTGTGAAAATAACTCAGACCCTCTTCCTAGTGGTTTTGCTTTGTTTAAGTCAGGCGGCCCAAGCTGAGCGGGTAAAGGATCTGGCCGCCATCGCTGGGGTTCGCAGCAACCAACTGGTGGGTTACGGCCTGGTGGTGGGGTTGGATGGCACGGGAGACCAGGTGACTCAGGTGCCCTATACCACCCAAAGCCTCAGAAACATGCTGCGGGAGTTTGGGATCAATTTACCCCCCGGTGTTAACCCTCAGCCTAAAAATGTGGCGGCAGTTTCTGTTCATGCCCAATTGCCTCCCTTTGCTAAGCCTGGTCAGCAGATTGATATTACCGTCTCCTCACTGGGTAACGCCAAGAGTCTGCGTGGCGGAAGTCTGTTGTTGACTCCCCTCAAGGGCGCTGACGGCAGAGTCTATGCCATGGCCCAGGGCAATCTGGTGGTAGGGGGATTTGGTATCGAAGGAAATGATGGTTCCCGGGTGACCGTCAATGTACCCAGCACCGGACGTATCCCCAACGGAGCTACGGTGGAGCGGCATGTGGTTAATCCCTTTAATGATGGCGACCATATTGTCCTTAACCTCCATACCTCGGATTTCACTACCGCTAACCGGGTTGCCGTGACTATCAACCAGGCGATCGGTGCCGGCACTGCCCGTCCCTTAGACGGGACATCGATCCAGGTTAACGCACCTCCTGCTCCGGCCCAGCGGGTCAGCTTTGTCTCCTTGCTGGAGAACTTAGAGGTCGAACCCGGTGAGGCCGCGGCGAAGGTGGTTATCAATTCTCGCACCGGGACCGTGGTGATCGGCCAGCATGTGCGGGTGCAACCTGTGGCCGTCTCTCACGGCAGCCTGACGGTGACCATCACGGCCAATCCGGCGATTAGCCAGCCCCCTCCCTTGTCTGGTGGACAGACAGCGGTGGTGCCGCGCACGGACATTGAGGTAAAGGAAGAGGGTAGCCGGATGTTTTTATTTGCCCCTGGAGTGTCACTCGGTGATATTGTGCGGGCGGTGAACCAGGTGGGGGCAGCGCCAGGAGATTTAGTGGCGATCCTCGAAGCACTGAAGCAGGCTGACGCCCTGCGAGCAGAATTAGTCATTCTTTGAAAGCGCCTTGTGACCGGTTGATTTCTTTGTGTTCTTCGTGTCTTTGTGGTGATCTCATGAATTATCCAAGCTAAACCCATGGCCCCATCAACCACTCCACTCTACACCCATTTTGATAGCTTCACCGAGCTTCGCCAGACCGCACGACAAGCGCCGCAAGACCCCGAGACGTTGCGCCAAGTCGGGGCCCAATTTGAGTCTTTTTTTATCCAGATAATGCTAAAAAATATGCGGGAAGCCAGCCAGGGGGAAGGACTTCTGGATAGTCAGCAGGTTCAATTTTATCAAGGGCTTTTTGACCAGCAGATTTCCCTTGAGTTGGCTCGTAAGGGAGGATTGGGGTTGGCGGAGATGATTGCTTCCCAGTTGGGAAACAAAGTCCCGGGGAAAGAATCCCTGCCTTCAGTCCAGAAAACCGCCATTTCCCGTGCTCCAATAGAGAGAATAGAGAGAGTCACGGTCACCGAGAAGCCGGAACCCGCCTTGGCAACGCCGGCTGAATTTGCCCAAACCCTTTGGCCTTATGCCCAGGAGGCGGCACGTGCTCTTCAGGCCGATCCCCGGGTGCTTCTTGCTCAAGCCGCTCTAGAAACGGGATGGGGGCGGCAGATCCTCCGCACTGAGACCCAGGAGAGTAGCTACAATCTGTTTAATATCAAGGCTGACGGTCAGTGGCAGGGCCCAGTGACTCAGGTAGGTACCCTCGAATACCGGGAGGGGGTTGCGGTGCGTGAGCAAGCCCGTTTCCGAGTCTATGAATCCTTTGGGGAGAGTTTTGAGGATTACGTCACATTTTTGCAGCAGCAGCCCCGCTATCATCATGCCTTAAGCCATACTCGCAATCCTGAGAGCTTTATCCAAGCCTTAGCCGAGGCTGGCTACGCGACGGATCCTGCCTATGCAGACAAAGTATTAGGGGTTTTAAGGAGTGAGGCGTTAGGACAGGCTTTGGAGGAGATAATCAACTACCTCGGCCCTCAAGGCGGGAGTTTGTGAAAGCTCAGATTGACCCTGGAGGGGGTAATGAGGGTGAGGGTAATGAAGAGGTGCGCTTAGGGGAATTTCATCCCCGTTAGATTGTAGGCAAAGCGAAATTTACCATGGCAACAGGCGATCCACTGAGTATAGGCCTTTCCGGGCTCTTAGCCATGCAGCGGTCCTTGGCGACCACCAGTCATAACATTGCGAATGTTAATACCCCCGGTTTTTCTCGGCAGCGCACGGAATTAAGCGCTTCCTTGCCGGAGTCTACAGCTAAGGGATTTATTGGTACCGGGGTTAATGTTGCCACGGTGCGTCGCGCCTATGATGCCTTCTTAACCGAACAGGTACAAGGCTATACTTCTGAGTACGCCCAATTCGAAACCTTTCATGATTTGGCGGCTCAGATTGACAATCTTTTTGCGGACCCTGAGGCCGGCTTATCCTCCTCCTTGCAGCAATTTTTTAATTCAATGCAAGAGATGGCTGATGACCCCTCTGCGCTGGCAGCTCGCCAGACATTGCTCACTGAAGGTGAAGTGTTGGCTGCCCGTTTTCATTTTCTCGATGGCCGCCTGCGTGATCTCCATGATTCGGTGAATACTCAACTTCGGGACACAGTGGTGGAAGTCAACACTCTTACCTCCTCTATTGCGAAGCTTAACCAACGTATCTTTGAATCTCATGGGCAAAATGGCAGCCAGTCGGCTAATGATTTTTTGGATCAACGGGACCAGCTCATCGGGGAGCTTGCCCAGAAAGTGGCAGTGACGGTACTTCCCCAAGATAATGGGATGCTCAATGTGCTTATTGGCAATGGCCAGCCCATGGTCGTCGGTAACCACAATAGCAAGCTAGCGATTCTTAGCGATCCCTACGATAGCTCCCGGTTAGATATCGGTTATACTACTGGTAGTGACGCTCTGAATATCTCCAACCATATCACGGGGGGGGAGCTAGGCGCTTTACTCTCCTTCCGGGACCAAGCACTGGAACCATCCCGCAATCAATTGGGTCAATTGGCGCTTGGAATTACCCAAACCTTTAATGCTCAGCATCACCTAGGAATGGATCTCAAGGGAGAGCTAGGGCGCGATTTTTTTTCCCCCATTGATTCCAGCGCTCCGGTTTCCTTGCCTCGGGCGGATAATACCGGCGATGGCGTGGTGGAGATCACTGTCAGCGATGCTAGCAAACTCACTGACAGTGATTATCGGTTGGAGCGAGATGGTGTGAGCTACACACTCACCCGCTTGTCAGATAATCAGGTTTACTCCTTGACTAATTTTCCTGGCGGTACGGAAACTGTCGATGGGCTGACCTTAGATTTAACCGCTGGTTCCATGGATTCGGGAGATAGCTATCTTATCCAACCTACCCGGGAGGCAGCCCAAAATTTTGGGGTGATGCTCACCGATGCTAGCCGTATTGCCGCCGCCGCACCGATCCGTACCGAGGCAAATCTGGGGAATAAGGGGACAGGGCAAATTTCAGCGGCTTCGGTCACCAACACCAACGGTCTTCCTTTACCTGTTAATGGGCAGATTACCCTGAGCTATGATGAGGCAACGCAACAATTCAATGTGAATGGGGGACCGGGTGGCCTGTTGAGTTATGATCCCGCGACCGAGGGTGACGGCAAGGAATTCACCTTTCCTACCTTAGGGGGGATCACCTTCACTATTTCGGGCACCCCTGCCGATGGAGACAATTTTGTTATCCATAACAATACTGGGGGCGTTAGCGATAACCGCAATGCCCTCGCAATTGCCGGATTGCAGACTGAAAGTAGCCTCCAGGGCGAGACAGCGACTTACCAGGAACATTACAGCCGCTTGGTCGTGGATGTCGGCGTCCGCACTCGCCAAGCGGAAGTGAACCGGGATACCAGTGGAGCTTTGCTAGATCAGGCCGTTGAAGCCCGGGAAGGGGTATCGGGAGTGAACTTGGAGGAGGAGGCGGCCAACTTACTCCGTTTTCAACAGGCTTTTCAAGCCGCCGCCCGGGTGATCTCGGTTGCCGATGACATGTTCCAGTCTTTGTTAGGTGCAGTAGGTAGATAATCCATGCGTATCTCTACTTCCTTATTCCAGCAACGAAGCATCGATGGGATACTGGATCAGCAGGCCCAGGTCAGCAAAATTCAACAGCAATTAGCCACTGGTCGCCGTATTCTTACTCCGGCCGATGATCCTGCAGCTGCCGCTCGCCTGCTGGATGTTCGTGAGACTTTCGAGCAACTCTCCCAGTTCCAAAGAAACGCCGACAGGGCAACGGCTCGCCTCTCCCAGGAGGAAACAGCCCTGGCAGGGGTGGGGGATTTACTGCAGCGGGTGCGGGAACTAGCGGTGCAGGCTAATAATGGCGCTCAAAATAATGAGAATCGTGTCATGATGGCCAAGGAGGTTCGGCAGCGCCTTGACGAAATTTTGGGGCTTGCCAACGCTCAAGATGCCAGTGGTGAATATCTCTTTGCCGGTTTTAAGGGCCGCACCCAACCCATTATCCGGGAAGGAGGGAATTTTACCTACCAGGGCGATCAAGGCCAGCGCCAGATACAGATCAGTCCCTCAGTGCAGGTGGCGGACAGTGATCCAGGCTCCGAGGTATTCCTAGCCATCCGCGAGGGGAATGGTACTTTTGTGACTGAGGCGGACCCCTCCAATAGCGGCTCGGGGGTGATAGGTCCCGGTTCGGTCAGTGGGACGTTTGTTCCTGGTGATTACACCTTGCGCTTTTCTCAGCCACAGTCCAGTGATTCCCTTACTTTCGAGGTGCTGGACTCACAAAATAACGTAGTGACCAGCGGCAATTTTGTCAGTGGGGGAGCGATTACTTTTGGCGGTGCCCAGGTAAGGGTAACCGGCACGCCTGGGGATGGGGATCGTTTCACTATCCGCTCAAGCGCCCATCAGGATATGTTCACTACTGTCCAGCGTTTTATCGATGCTTTGGAGCGGCCAGTGAGCGACACGGCCAGTCAGGCCCGATTCAATAATGATATGAATAGGACTCTCACTGATTTGGATCAAGCGCTGGGGAAGGTTTCGGAGATCCGGGCAGGAGTCGGAGCCCGCCTTAATGCCATCGATAGCGAGCGCCAAATGAACGAAGACGTGAGTCTGCAAATGGCTAAGCTGCAATCCTCTCTTAACGATCTTGACCTTGCCGAGGCCATCGGCCATCTCAATCAGCAGCTAACGGCTCTTGAGGCTGCTCAGCGAACCTATGTCCGGTTACAGGGCTTATCTTTATTTAGCCTTCTGTAGCCAGTGTAACATAACGATGAATTTCTTGATTGGCAGGCAGCAAATTTATGATCGTGATTGGAACGTATACGGATATGAACTGTTATTCCGTAATTTCCAAGGCGATTCGCCTGTAATCGTTGATGGGACTCAAGCGACTAATCAAATTATTGTGGATAGCATGCTGGAGCATGGGCTAGAGAATCTGGTAGGTTTTCATTATGCCTTTATCAATTTTACCCGTGATAACATACTGAGCGGAACTCCCCTATTGCTTCCCAAGGACCGGGTCATTATTGAAGTCCTAGAAAGTGTGGAAGTTGATGAGCCTTTGATTGAAGCACTCCACGCATTGGCTAAGCAAGGATACCGAATTGCATTGGATGATTTTATCTTCTCTGAAGAAAAGAAACCGCTAGTTAATCTTGCGCATATTATCAAGCTTGATGTGCAACATTTGAGCCGAGAGCAAAACTTGATGCATTTCGGGCTACTGCAACGGTTCCCTGTGAAAATTCTGGCCGAAAAAGTCGAAACTGCTGCACAATTCTATGAATTCAAAAAGCTGGGTTGTGATTATTTTCAGGGATTTTTTTTTAGCAAGCCATGTCTAGTTTCTGGAGAGCGTCTTGCCGCTAATGACTACGTGTTGTTTTCAGTGCTTGCGGAAATCAACAAACCTAATATAAATACCCAAGCGCTGGCCAAAATCATCTCAAGTGATGTTGGTTTGAGCTATAAACTTCTACGATACATTAACTCGGCATATTTCTCTCTGCCGCGAAAAATCATCTCCATACACCATGGGATTTTATATCTAGGTATCCGGGAGATTAGGCGTTGGGCAAATTTGATCATATTGCTCCGTTTGCCTAATGCATCAAAAGAATTGATCCGGATTGCCCTTGTGCGCGCAAAAATGTGCGAGCTGTTATGTATCGTGGCAGGCAATCATAATTGCAATAATGGTTGTGGTAATGATTGTAACTGTGAGAAATTTTTTCTAGTGGGATTATTATCAATAATAAATCAAATGCTGAAGATGCCGCTTGATAAAGTAGCTAGTTCCCTTCCCTTGGCGGAGGATGTCTTCAATGGGCTGGCCTATCGGGAAGGCGCAATTGGAGAAGCCTTAAACTGTGCAATTAATTATGAACATTGGAACCTCTCGGCGGTCCATTATTTGAATTTGAGCCCCTTTGACATCGGGAAAATTTTTCTCGACAGTGTTGCCTGGGCAATGGAGATCAATTTGTCATTACGTTGAAACAATCGGTTATTTAGTGCTGAGTCTGATCGTTAAATAACCCGTCATCCAGTTTGAATTTCTGTGGGCGCATTTCCCGCCCCTTGGGGTAGGGAGTGGCTTTTTTATATTCTTCGCTGCTATTTCATGACTTATTCGGGCTAGCTGCCTGTGGATGTCATAGCGCCGGCAAATAATCCCTCCCTCAATGACGAATTTTTGCCGGTATCCACTAAAGTTTCCCCCCGCTTTGCCGATCCTTCCCATGGAAGCGGTGAATGCGTTTTTTGCGCATCTCCGACAGAGACAACCTACCTGGGGACAAGCCCGGGCAAAATTATGAGGGAGGATAACGATGCCTCAAATTATGAATACTAATATTATGTCGCTAAATGCGCAGCGGAATCTCGATCGTTCCCAGAGCACCTTGCAGACCTCGTTACAGCGTTTGTCCTCAGGCTTGCGGATCAATAGCGCCAAGGATGATGCTGCTGGCCTGGCCATCACCGACCGGATGACGGCTCAAATTCGCGGTCTTAATCAAGCCGCCCGTAATGCCAACGATGGGATCTCTTTGGCCCAGACCGCAGAAGGTGCGTTGCATGAATCTACCAGCCTCCTGCAGCGGGTGCGCGAGTTGGCGGTCCAGTCCGCCAACGACACCAACACGGATGCTGATCGTACAAGCCTGCAGAACGAAGTGACTCAGCTCATTGCTGAGATGAACCGCATTGCCAGCAGCACTCAGTTCAACGGCAAGAGCCTGCTAGATGGCAGCTTGAGCAATGCGATCTTCCATGTGGGCGCTAATGCCGATCAGACCATTTCCGTAGGCATTGATGATGCCCGCACTAGCCGCTTGGGCGCCAATGCCACGCTAACCTCTACGGGGACTGCGGTCAGCGACGGCCAGAGCGCTGCGCTGACCAGCCCGAGCGGGGTCCTCGAGATCAACGGTACCGCCATCACCGTGACCTCGGATGGCCTATCGACACGAGATGCAGCTGCCTCCGCCAATGCCGTGGCTGCGGGCATCAACGCCTTGTCCGCTACTACAGGGGTTTCTGCCACAGCCAATGCTACCACGGCCAATTTGGGGACCATCACGGCCGCTGCTACTGGTTTTGCTGCGGGCGATTTTGCTATCAACGGTATCAATATCACCGCGGGGGCTATAGCGAGTGGTGATTCCGACAGCGCGTTGCGGGATGCCATCAATGCCGTGCAGAATCAAACCGGCGTGACGGCGGCCCTGAATTCCAGCAATGAATTGGTATTGACGGCTGCCGATGGTCGCAACATACAGCTAGAAACCGATGGTACCCAGGCTGACGGCGTTTCCGTATTCGGTGCCGCGACCTTTGATACCAATGGCGGTTCAGCAGTTGATATTGTAACGGTAGGAACGGTGACCCTCGACAGCGATGAAGCCTTCGTGGTGGATACGGGTATCACCCAGGCGACTCATGGCATGGCCATTACCGCAGGTACCTATAATGTGGATACCAGCAATGCCATGGAAAACGTGGATATTTCGACTCAATCTGGGGCCAACAGCGCCCTCGCCAATGTTGATCGGGCTCTTTCACAGATTGATTCCATGCGGGGTGATTTGGGTGCGCTTCAGAACCGTTTTCAATCCACTATCTCGAATCTGGAGAATGTCTCTGAGAATCTGTCAGCGGCGCGTTCCCGAATCCGGGATGCGGATTTCGCCGCTGAGACAGCGGAATTGACCCGCAATCAGATCCTCCAGCAGGCAGGGACTGCCATGTTGGCCCAGGCCAACTCGCTGCCGCAAAACGTACTGAGTCTGCTCCAGTAAAGCCAAGTGAGTGAGCATCATGTCCGGAATACGGTTCCGGGCGTGATGCTCGTGGATAGTCTGTAAGGAATCAGCCCATGAATAACAATATCCATCCAGGACTTCTGCCTGCCGTGATTCCTGATCGAGCCTCACGAATGACTGAAATAAAAATTAATCCGCCCAGCGAGCAGCAACCCTTATCCGCTGGATCGTCTCGGCCCAAGGAGAAAGAGACTGGAAACCGGGAAGTTGAATCTCAGAAATTGGTTGATGCGGTGCAAAGCATTAATGATTTTATGCAAAATGTACGTCGGGAATTACAATTTAGCATCGATGAGGTGACGGGCCGTACCGTGATTAAAGTTGTTGATAGGGAAAGTGAAGAAGTCATTCGGCAGATTCCTCCAGAAGAAGTGCTGACACTGGCGCGGCGAGTAGCGGAAGAAGGGGGGCAGGGAGTAACGGATGGCACGCTCATCCAAACATTGGTTTAATGGCTGGCTTATTTCTGAACGGGTGAGAGAGGCATGATTACTTCGGCGGGTGTGGGTTCCGGGCTTGACATCGAGAGCTTGGTTAGCCAACTGGTAGCGGCGGAAGGCCAACCGCAGCGGCTCCGCCTCGATCGCCGGGAAGCTCGGCTGCAAACGACTCTGTCGGCCATGGGTACCCTGAAAAGTGAATTAGCTAATTTCCAAAATGCCGTTTCAGGGCTTAGCTCGCTTTCGGCTTTCCAAGGGACCAAAGCGAGCGTTGGCAATACCAGTTTATTGACTGCTTCGGCGACGGCGGAAGCGGCTACCGGTACTTACAGTGTAGAAGTGCAGCAGCTTGCCCAAGCGCAAAAACTCGCTTCCAAGACATTCGCTGACTCCCACACTGTTATCAGCACGGGAACCCTGAGCTTTCGTTTTGGCACCTATGATGGGGACAGCAATACCTTTACGGCGAACCCAGATAAATCGGCCCAAGTGGTGACTATTGACGCTGCCCACAGTAGTCTGAGCGGTATCCGCGATGCCGTCAATGGGGCCAATATAGGGGTCAGTGCGAGTATCGTCAACGATGGGGCTGGGGATCGTCTGGTGTTCACCTCTAAAGACATGGGGGTTGCCAATAGCCTGCAAATTACCGTCGGCGATGGTGATGGTACTGATCCGGCGGATAATGTGGATGACGACGGCTTGTCGCAACTTGCCTATGACCCCACCGCTCCAGGTGTCGGTAGTGGTAAGAATTTGACGGAGACGGTGGCCGCCCAGGATGCCCGCCTCCTGGTCGACGGCTTGACCATCACCCGCCCCACCAATACCGCCACCGGGGTGATTGAGGGGGTGACTTTAAACCTCAAAAGTGCTGAATCCGGTTCCCCCACGACACTCACGGTGGCTTCCGATGGACAAGCCATCAGCAAATCAGTGAACAGTTTCGTGGACTCTTATAACAGCTTGGTGGAGAGCTTAAACTCGCTTTCTTCCTATAACCCGGAGACCCGAGAAAGGGGCGCCCTGCTAGGGGATGCGAGTTTACGTGGAATAGAAAACCGCATCCGCCGTCTCATGGGCGATGCCGTGGCCGGACTGTCTGGCCCCTACCGGGCCCTGGCCGATATCGGGATCACCACCCAGCGAGAGGGGACCTTAGCTTTAGAGGAGAGTAAGTTACAGAGTGCTATTGAGACCCATCCGGAGGCAATTGCCCGGCTGTTTGCGGTCGGTGGGGAAGCCTCGGATCCTTTAGTGCGTTTTGTTGAGGGTACGGAGACAACCCGGGCTGGTGAATATGAAGTTAATATTAGTCAATTGGCCACCCAAGGGAAGTACACGGGGAATGCGACAGGTAGTTTCCCCATTACTATCGATGCGGACAACGACGAATTCACCCTCAAAGTGGATGGCAGCGAGCTGGGGACGATATCGCTAACCCACGAAACTTATAACAATGGCTCGGAGCTTGCCGCAGCGCTCCAGAGTCAGATTAATAGCAACCCTAAACTGAGTGAGGCAGGGGGAAGTGTGGCGGTCGAGTTTGTGAGCGACCACCTTGAGATGACCTCTAGCCGTTATGGGAGTGCTTCAAGTGTTGAAATCCTATCGTTAGATCCTTCGCCGACCGCGACCACTACCCAAACTCTGGGTTTGACTGTGAACAGTGGCAACGCAGGGGTGGATGTAGCGGGAACCATCGGTGGCCAAGCAGCAGTCGGTTCTGGCCGCTTCTTGACCGGAAGCGGTGGGGCGGAAGGGGTTAAGCTTGAAGTGCTTGGTGGTGCCGTTGGGGATCGGGGTAGCGTGGCCTTTTCCCGCGGAGTCGCTGCCCAGCTTAATACTTATCTCGAGCAAATATCCGACTCGGACGGGTTTTTAGACAATCGCATTGATGGTTTGAATGATCGCGTTGCCGATCTGGGCGAGCAGCGGGAGGTTTTAGATCGGCGGCTAGTCGCCCTGGAGCAGCGTTACCGGGCCCAATTTACTGCGCTAGACAGTCTCCTTGGGCAGCTTCAAACCACAAGTAATTTCTTAAGTCAACAAATTGCCGCTTTACCGAGAAGAACTTCCCTATAGTGGGACATGCTAAAAGGCTGTTGAAAAACCTTTGTAGGTAGCGGCGGCAGGTTTCGCTTTGTTCCTTCTACGGCTCTACGCTAGAACCTACCGACAGGGACAAAGAAATAGCGACGAGGAACAACCTAAATTCGGTTTTTAGCCGCCAATGCACGCGAATAAACGCTTAAAAAAATGGCCTGGAATGATTTTCTGACGGGCCAACGCTTGCCTGTCTTTAAGCCATTGAACTATTTGCGTTCATAGGCGTTAATTCGCGGCTAAATATTTTATTTCGGGAAACGCTATGGAACAGGGCAGACTGCGATTGCTTTTAAAGAATAATTTAAATCGCAAAGCTGCCATAATATTGAAGAGGAACCTCTCATGACACGTAACGGAGCGCTACAACAATACCGCCAGATCGGTGCCCAAAGTGCCGTGACTGAAGCCAATCCCCACCGCCTCATTCAGATGTTATTGGAAGGTGTCCTAGAGAAAATCGCGGTGGCTAAGGGAGCAATGGCACGCAACGAAGTGATGCAAAAAAGCACCCATATCAGTGAGGCTATTAACATTGTTGGCGGTTTACAATCCAGTTTGAACTATGACCAAGGGGGTGAAATTGCCGCTAACTTGGATCGGCTTTATGACTATGTGGTGAGACGCCTCTTGGAAGCTAACCTTCATAACGATGGAGCAATGCTGGAGGAAGCCAGCCGTCTCCTCAATGAAGTGAAAAATGGATGGGACGCTATTTCTGCTGCAGATTCTCAGATGGCCTATGAACCTTCTAAAGCTGCATCGCCTACTTCTACCGCGTCTCGTTGATTTCGTGAAGTGGCGGTCCCTGGAGGCAATATCTCAGCGTATTCGGTTCTGGGATCAGGGACTGTGAGGGATGCCCTAGACGTTCTTCTTGTCTTAAGCCAGAAGATGCTCTTAAAGGCTCAGCAGGGTGCCTGGCAAGAGCTAGCAGATCTGCAAGCGGAGCGAGAGAGGGTATTGCAGCAAGCATTCCCTCAGGGGAAAGCGCTTGTTGCTTTCCCCTTCGCCCGGCAGCGCCTGGAACAACTCCTTTCACTCAATGAGCAAACCGCCGCCCTTTGTCAGCAGGAGCGTGATCACTTTGCCCAAGGATTAAGAAAATTACAACAGGGCTCTCAAGCCTGCGATACCTACCGGCGTTATACTCTCTAGGGACATCATTCGCTCGATTTCCTTTTGCATTCGAAATGGAAAGGGGGACCCGCGAGTGCTTTCATTGCCCTGATGGCTGAGGAGAAGCTTGTGGCTGAAATAGAAAGTCAATTCCCACCGCAACCATTAGGCCAGGGGGTTTTTTATCAAAGCCAGCACCCCCTAATCTGGCGCTGTGTGAAACCTGAAGCCAAGGTCAGCGCTCTCGTTTGCCGTGATAATGAGCGGCTGCTGAAGCTTTTGAACAGCTCGATTCCTTCCCCTTTGGAGTTACTGGAGGAACAGCCGCTACTTTATTCGGAGCTCCAGCGTCTAGAGCTGAAGGTGGATCTGTTGCTTGAGCAGATAGGGTTGCTGCTTGCCCAGCAGGCGCCACTTCCAGCAGCCGTTCCCCTACGACTTACTGCCCAGGAGCTACAGTGGTGGGCGCAGGAGGCGCCGAGGAGTGGAGAGACTGTCCAGGTTGAAGTTTATCTAAAAGAAGAGCTCCGCCGTCCTTTGGTTTTGCTGGGCCGAGTGAAAGCACGGGAAGCGGAGACTCATGGGTACCGCGTTTGGGTGCTTTTCACCGATCTGGGCGAGGGTGTTCGGGAAGGGCTAGAGCGGTTCATCTTTCGATGGCATCGGCGCCACATCGCCCAAACTCGGAAGGGTTCCCCATCTGCGAGGAGGGAGCCTGACACTGATAGTACGACAGAATTTTGACATTCGCTTCTCGGGGTGTTTAACTTTCTTTATTAATTAAAGAACGTAATTCTCTTCTTTCGTACTCCGAGACAGTGCCTTAAGAGGCAGGAAAAGCCTACGATGTCCGCTGAGGTCGTATTGATCTTGGAGGGTGATAAAGAACGCGGCCAGGCCCTCCAAACGATTATCGAGTTTATTGGCTACCGTCCCGTGCTTATTGAGCCAAGCCGGGAATGGCGAAAACAAGTGAATGACCTCGATTTCCAAGCCGTGGTTGCAGTGTTGCTGGGTCGTTGCGACGAAGACCAGGCGCAGTCGGCTGCCCTCGTGAAGGAATTAACTAGTGAGGAAGGGCAATTGCCCGTATGGGTATTGATACCGAAGGAGCGCAGTCAAGAGAAAGAAAGCTGGCGCTTGCCCGGATCTCTAGGAATTCTCCGCTACCCTTTTACCCAAGCAGAGCTGACAGGGGCTTTGCAAAATGCGGAGCTTTTTCGCGAGGGCCGGCGGCAAAAAAAGGAAGGGGGACGTCCCGTAGAGCTGTTTCGGAGCTTGGTGGGCAACAGCCGCGCCATTCGAGTAGTTCGCCATTTGATAGAACAGGTTGCTGATTCTAACGCGACGGTACTGATTCTGGGGGAGTCGGGGACTGGCAAGGAGGTCGTCGCCCGCAATCTCCACTACTATTCCGCACGCCGGGGAAAACCTTTTGTGCCCGTTAACTGCGGCGCTATTCCCGGTGAACTGCTGGAAAGTGAACTCTTTGGCCATGAGAAGGGGGCTTTTACGGGAGCCATTACCTCTCGCCAAGGGCGGTTTGAGCTAGCCCAAGGAGGGACCCTGTTTCTGGACGAAATCGGCGATATGCCCATGGCCATGCAGGTAAAATTATTGCGGGTGTTGCAGGAGCGGACTTTTGAGCGGGTAGGAAGCAGCAAGCTCATTGATGTGGATGTGCGCGTTATTGCGGCCACCCACCGGGATCTGGAAGAGCAACTCAAAGAAGGGAACTTTCGCCAGGACCTTTATTATCGCCTTAATGTTTTTCCGATTGAGATGCCGCCTTTGCGGGCACGGGTTGAAGATATCCCCCTGCTTATTAAAGAGCTGATTATCCGGATTGGGCACGAGAAGGGAGGCGCTGTCCGCTTGACGCCGGCGGCGGTGATGGCCCTCTGCCAGTACCCCTGGCCGGGGAATGTGCGAGAGCTGGCCAACCTGATTGAGCGCTTAATGATACTCCATCCCTATGGCGTTGTGGATTATCATGATCTGCCCCAGAAGTACCAAATAGATGAGGAGAAAAACCGCCCTTTTGTTCCAGAGGTATCATCGCTAGAGCAGGTCGTCGATACTTCGGAGACTCCCCGACTGCCGCGAGAAGGTTTAGACCTCAAAAAACACCTCAACCGCATCGAATGTTCACTCATCAAACAAGCGCTGGACGAGGCCGATGGGGTCGTGGCTCAAGCCGCCAACCGACTGCGAATGCGGCGTACCACTTTAGTCGAAAAACTGCGCAAATACGGTATCCAGCGTGAAGATATAACGTCAAGATTTTGACTTCTGCCTGAACTCACTCCTTAGTTGACTGATTCTAAAAATATTTTTTTGTTTGGCGTTCTTTTTGCATGATGATTTAAAGTGCAGAGGGCGAATGTCCCGCTGTGTTGGCACTATCAGGCAAAAGTGTGCAAAGCCGCGAATTTCCCAGCACCTGCTGGATGCTTCGATTTTTTTTAAGCTGTTGTCAAAGCAAAGGAGTAAGTTATGGTGCAACCCTCGGTTCTGGTCGTTAACAATGAACCAGCTCTGCGGGTGTTGGAAAAAGATGAGCCTCTGGTGGCCATTGATCCCCATTCCCGGGCGGTAGTGGAGCTAGCGCGGCGGGTAGCTCGCAGCGAAGCCACGGTGCTTATCAGCGGTGAGAGTGGCACGGGGAAGGAGGTTTTAGCGCACTACATCCACCGCCACTCAAGGTGTTGCGAAGGTCCCTTTGTGGCTATCAACTGCGCTGCCATTCCAGAGAATATGCTGGAGGCCACCCTGTTTGGCTATGAAAAGGGGGCTTTTACCGGCGCCCATCAGACTCGTCCCGGCAAATTCGAGCAAGCCCAGGGAGGGACTTTGCTGCTTGATGAGATCTCGGAAATGGATTTGGATTTACAAGCTAAGTTGCTTCGCGTGTTGCAAGAACGGGAAGTGGAACGTTTAGGCGGGTGCAAAGTGATCCCCTTGGATGTGCGGATATTGGCAACCACCAACCAGGATCTCCGGGAGCAGATAGGGAACGGCCAGTTTCGCGAAGATCTTTATTATCGCTTAAATGTTTTTCCTTTGCAGTTGCCGCCCCTGCGGGAGCGTACCCAGGATATTTTACCCCTAGCACGGCGACTGACTGCCAGCCGGGCTGCGGCAGTGGGTCGTCTCCCCCCCCGTTTGACGCTCGCTGCCGAAACCAAGTTGCTGGCTCACCCCTGGCCGGGAAATATCCGTGAACTGGATAATGTTATTCAGCGGGCATTGATTTTGGAAGAGGGAGAAGCCATCACCGCCCAGGCGCTGGCTTTTGAAGCGGGGATGGAGGCGCCGCTTCCAAGGGGGGTAGGAGAGCTTAGCAAGGATCTCAAAAGCCATGAAAAACAGCTTATTCTCGATACGCTGGCGCGCTGTGGTGGGCGGCGGAAACAGGCGGCCGCCCAGTTAGGTATTAGCGAGCGAACCCTGCGCTATAAACTTGCTCGGCTACGGAAGGCAGGTGTGACTATCCCTGACCCCTCGAACACAAGATTTGTACCCTGAACCCAGATGCCTTTAGAGAGCATCCTAGCGAATACCTGAGGGAGGCTTCTGCTGTGGAACCGATCAATAGCACCCAACTTCTTGAGCAAATGCGCGCTGCCGCCGCTCTAGCCGAAAATGGCTCAGCCAGGACCTCCGGGGAGGCCACGGGGAATGAGTTTGCGCTTTTGTTGGAGCAGGCCCTTAACTCGGTCAATCAAGCCCAGCAGCAGTCCAGCGATCTGGAGACGGCTTTTGTCCTCGGGGAGAGTAATGTGGATTTATCGGAGGTCATGATCGCTTCCCAAAAAGCCAGCGTTTCTTTCCAAGCCGTGCTCCAAGTCCGCAACCGACTGGTGTCTGCCTATCAAGAAATTATGAATATGCAGATCTGAAAGGCGTCGAGGTTCAATCGAATCAACTCCAGCCTTGGGGAGGAGACCGGAGTCCATAATATCAATAAAAGAGGTCTTCTGCTTTATCTCTGGTTTCCTGGCCAATCTTGCCGGTTTCTTTGGAATTGGGATTGATGGCAGACGCGAACACCCATAGAAATCCACCTGCCGCTGCCCCGGAAACGTTGCCGGCTGCGAGTTCATCCCTGGCAGTATTGCAGGCGAATATTGCGCGTTTATCCCCCCTAAAACAGGTGGGGTTGCTGCTCATGATTGCCGTCAGTGTGGCCTTAGGGGTAGGTATTTTTTTATGGTCTCAGTCACCGAATTATCAAATTCTTTATGGGGCGGTTTCTGGCAAAGAAAAGGGGGAAATTGTTGAAGCCTTGCAGAAAGCGAATATCGACTACCAATTGGATGAGGCTACGGGGGCTTTGATGGTGCCCGCCTCCCAGGTGCATGAAGTGCGGTTGCAGCTAGCGATGGAGGGTTTACCCCGGAGTGCTGGCACCGGTTTTGAACTGCTAGAACAGAACCCTGGTTTCGGCGTCAGTGAATTCCTGGAAAAGGCCCGCTATCAGCGAGTGCTGGAAGGGGAGTTGGCGCGTACCATCAGCACCCTGAACAACGTCAAGAGTGCCCGCGTCCATCTAGCGCTGCCCAAGCGGTCGGTTTTTATCCGCGACCGCAAGGTACCCTCTGCCTCGGTCGTCTTGGATCTTTATCCTGGGCGGATGCTCGCTCCAGGACAGGTGGCCGCCATCACCCACCTGGTGGCTTCCAGCATTCCCGAGTTGGAGAGCGCTGGAGTGACGGTGGTCAATCAGGAGGGGGATCTGCTCACTCAGCCGGAGCGTTCCCAAACCCTAGAGATGACGGCTAGCCAGTTCGAGTATACCCGTCGCATCGAGGAGGAATATGGACACCGGATTCAACGCATTCTGGCGCCGTTGGTGGGCGCTGATAAGGTGCGCGCTCAGGTCGTGGCTGAGGTGGATTTTACTGTCACGGAACAGACCCAAGAGCGCTATGAACCGGAGAAAAGGGCCCTGCGCAGTGAGCAAACCGCAGAAGAAGAGCGGATTGGTGGCCGTCTTCCAGGAGGGATTCCCGGGGCGCTCAGTAATCAGCCGCCGGATGAGGCCCAGGTTCCCGAGACTCTCAATGGGGCCAACGAGGGTGAGTCCCAGCCTTCAGAACCCCCGTCAAGCCGAAGCCTGCGGGCTACTCGTAACTATGAGTTGGATCGCACCATCAGCCATATTCGGCTAGCGCCCGGTGATATTCGGCGCCTCTCCGTGGCCGTTCTGGTAGATGAGAAACTGGTGACAGATGCTGAAGGCAATGTCAGCACTTCACCACGCTCACCCCAGGAGTTGGAGCATATTACCGGCCTGGTCAAAGAGGCCGTAGGCTTTAATCCGGATCGAGGCGATACTATCAATGTGATTAATGCCCCTTTCGTGCCCAACGAGGAGTTGGAACCCTTACCCGAGCCCCCCTTTTGGCAACAAGAATGGTTCTGGGTAGCTGTTAAACAAGGGGGAGGGATCCTGGCGGTGTTATTTTTGTTGTTAGGTGTTTTGCGACCGACCTTCCGGAGGTTGACCACCGTGCCCGAGCCAGTGACCGTGCCTTCTCTTCCCAAGGGCAGTGACGAAGACAAAGAAGGGCTAAAAGAGGATCGGCTGACTTTGAGCAGTAACGCCCCTACGCTGCAATTATCAGGGCCCGATTCCCTAGAAGCCAACTTGGAGAGGGTTCGCAAGATGGCCGCGGATGACTCCGAACGGGTCGCGCAAGTAGTCAAAAACTGGGTCTCTGGCGATGGCTGAGGGCCAATTGTCGGGGACTGAGCGGGCGGCAATTTTATTACGTTCATTGGGCGAACAGGGTGCTGCTAAGGTGCTTAAGCATTTGGAGCCGAAAGAGATCCAAAAAATCGGGACGACCATGGCTACCCTCCGGAGTGTTTCCAGGGAACAGGTTGACGCCGTGCTTCAAGATTTTGCAGAAAGGATACGAGAAGAAACGGCTTTGGGGATAGGCTCTGATGACTATGTCCGCACGATGCTGCAAAGTGCCTTGGGCGAAGATAAGGCCGGAACGCTGATTGACCGTATTCTATTGGGCGGCAATACCAATGGGATTGAGCAGCTCAAATGGATGGATGCCCGTTCTATTTATCAGGTTATCCATTTGGAGCATCCTCAAGTGATCGCTATCGTGCTTTCTTTTTTAGAAAGTGAACAAGCCGCCGAAGTCCTGTCCCTGTTTGCTGCTCAGGTGAGGCTAGATATCGTGTTGCGGATTGCCACCTTGGAACGGGTGCAGCCTTCGGCCTTGGATGAATTAAACGGAATTTTGGAGGAGCAATTTTCCGGCACCCATAGTAGCCTTAAGGCTTCTTCGGTGGGGGGAGTTAAGACGGCGGCCAACATTCTCAACTTACTGGACAGTGCCGTAGAAAACGAAGTTCTGGAACAGATTAAAGAGGCTGACGCGGAATTGGGCCAGAATATCGAGGATCTCATGTTTGTCTTTGACAATCTCCTGGAGGTGGATGATCGGGGGATCCGGTCCTTGCTGCGGGAGGTTTCTTCTGAAACGCTGATCATTGCCCTTAAGGGAGCCGCCGAGGAGCTTAAGCAGAAAATCTTCAAAAATATGTCCAAACGGGCGGGGGAGATGCTGCGCGAGGATTTGGAAAGTAAAGGACCCGTGCGCTTGAGTGAAGTTGAAGCAGCGCAAAAGGAGATTATTGCCATGGCCCGGCGTCTTGCCAAAGCGGGGGACATTTCCTTAGGAGGCGGTGGCGATGAGTACATCTAAGATTTTGCGCCCAGGAGATCTCACTGCCTATGAGCGCTGGGAATTACCTTTAGTAGATCGAGAAGAATCCGAGGAGGCTTCTCCCTCTAATCAGGATCCCGGGCATAATGAAAAAGCTGCTGAGGCTAACCTCAGGCAGCCCGCCTCGGAAACCCAGGAGCACGCGGAAACGGCCACCCCTTCGCCATTGACGGTAGAACAACTGGAAGCTCTCCAAAAGCAGGCCTACGAGGAAGGTTTCAACGTGGGATTGACGGAGGGCCGGAAAGCGGCGCAAAAGGAGCTGGAGCAAAAAGTAGCGCCTCTTGAGACGTTAATGGCAACTTTGAGTAAGCCTCTTCGGGAGCTTGATGAGACCGTGGAGGAAGAATTGGTGCAGCTTGGGATTGCCATTGCCCGCCAGCTGATACGCCGGGAACTGAAAACCCAACCCAGCGAGGTGGTGGCGGCAGTGCGGGAAGGATTGCATTACCTCCCCTCCCATAGCCGCCAGGTGCGGTTGCGACTCCACCCGGATGATGTGGGCGTGGTGCGCTCTGCCTTGTCCATTTCTGGAGAGGAACGACGGTGGCAAGTGGTGGAGGACCCCTCCCTCAGCCGGGGAGGATGTCAGTTGGAGACGGAACATTCCAGGATAGATGCCACGGTAGAGACTCGGCTGAAAGCCGCCATTGCCAGAGCGCTTGGCGGTGAGCGGGAAGACGATCCGGGTAGTGAGTGACACTGTTTCCACAACTCCCCTTCTGGGGGGCCGCTGGCGGCAAACCTTAGCCGAGTGCCGGGAGCGTTTGCTCCAAGATGAGGCTCCCCTGTTGAGGGTGGAGGGGCGCCTCATTCGAATGGTGGGGTTGACCCTGGAAGCCGTCGGGTGTCAATTGCCGGTAGGAGGACGTTGCCATATTTTAAGACCGGGGAAGCCGCCGGTGGAAGCTGAAGTGGTCGGTTTTGCCGGAGAGCGGCTTTTTTTGATGCCCACCGGTGATCCGAGAGGGTTGGTGCCCAATGCCCCGGTGATTCCCCTTCCCCATGGCGGTGGAGTGGCGGTAGGCGCGGGGCTGCTGGGCCGAGTTCTGGACGGTGGAGGGCGTCCTTTGGATGGCCTGGGTCCTTTGCGTACCCCCCATCATGTTTCCCTGGACGGTCAGCCGATCAATCCCTTAGCACGGCAACCGATTAGGGAACCCCTGGATGTGGGGGTAGCCGCAATCAACGGGTTGATTACCATCGGCCGCGGTCAGCGCATGGGGTTGTTTGCGGGCAGTGGGGTGGGTAAGAGCATATTACTGGGCATGATGACCCGCTACGCTAAGGCGGACGTCATCGTGGTGGGGCTGATTGGGGAGCGGGGTCGGGAGGTCCAAGAATTTATCGAAAGCACTCTGGGTCCGGAGGGGTTAGCGCGCTCGGTGGTGGTGGCAACCCCCGCAGATCATTCTCCCTTGATGCGGCTCCATGGCGCCATGCTCGCCACCAGTATCGCCGAATATTTCCGGGATCAGGGCCGACAGGTGTTATTGTTGATGGATTCCCTGACCCGTTTTGCCCATGCCCAGCGGGAATTGGCTTTGGCTATCGGTGAGCCGCCAGCCACTCGAGGTTATCCTCCGTCGGTATTTGCCAAGGTCCCCCAATTGGTGGAAAGGGCGGGCAACGGCCGCTCGGGCAGCGGCAGTATTACCGCCTTTTATACCGTGCTCACGGAAGGGGATGATGCCAATGATCCGGTGGCTGATGCGGCGCGGGCCATCTTGGATGGCCATATCGTGCTGTCCCGGCGGTTGGCGGAAGCGGGTCATTATCCTGCCATTGATATTGAAGCTTCAGTCAGCCGGGTGATGAGTCAAATCACCACGCCGGAGCACCGGCAGGCGGCCCAACAATTTAAGCAAATTTACTCCCTTTATCAGCAGAATCGGGATCTTATCAGCGTGGGGGCTTATCGCCGCGGTGGCGATCCTCGCCTCGATGAGGCCATTGATAGGCAACCCCGGTTCCAAACATTTCTCCAGCAAGGTATGTTTCAATCGTTTTCCATTGACCAGAGCCTTAAAGGGCTTCAACAAGCATTAAGGGAACAACAACCCCCAAAGACGGCGGCACCCGTGACGAATGCTGCGGGCGTATTAAGGCATGAGGATCGGGGAGGCCGTGCATGATCCGCTCCCATCGCTTGCATTCCCTGCTCCAGGTGGCGGAAGCCCAGGAACAGCAAGCCGCTAGAGGATTAGGCGAGGCCCAGCGCCTGTTCCAGCAGCAGCAACAACAGCTTGAGGAAATGCACCGCTACCGGGAAGAGTATGCGCAGCATTTTCAAACCGTGGGCCGAAATGGCGTCGGTGTCCAGCAACTTCAGCAGCTACAAAGCTTTTTGACTCAACTCGACCGGGCTATTGGGCAGCAAAAGCAGCGGCTGCAGCAATACCTTCAGCAGTTAGAGCAGACGCGTAATGGATGGCTTGAGGCACGCAGTCAAGTAAAAGCTTTGAGTAAGCTTGAGGATCGGGTTCGGCAGGAGGAACGCTGTTTAGCCGCCCATCGCGAGCAGGCGGAAGTGGATGATCGGCATCAACATTGTTTCAAGACGGAGGATGGCGGCAAATTTTAGATCTTGGAAGGCAAATTTTGCCTGCAAGATGGCGAAACCTGTCCAGGTCAAAAAGCGGTGATAGGGCCGGGGGATTGAGTCTACCAGTAAAATCGAGCCTTTCTGAGGAGACAATTTTTTCGGCACGGGATTTGCCTATAAGCTAGTTACTATTGGATAGGCATATAGTCTGGAGTGTAGGGGTCAATGACAGCGCCGGGATTTCTTGCCCTATCTTTGCCGCGTCCTTCCCCATCTACTTCGGCAGGAAAATTTGAAGGGAACCCTGACGCCTCGGCGCCTCCCGCATCGGAAGCGGCCGGCGCCGATTTTTCCGCCCAGCTGGGGGATTTGATTGCCCAGCTTAACTCCTTGCCCGAGAACCCTCCCTCTTCTGAGGGCTTGGAAAGCACGGGGGGGCAGACCCGCTTTATCAAGAATTTGTTGAGCCTGGAACAAAAGGAAGGAGAGGAGGTTGCCTCGGGGCTGGAGTCGTCATTACCGGTACCGGCAGTGACGACGACTGAGATTGGCTCTTTACCTGCCTGGGTGGAGACCTCGGGGAACGTTACGAAGAGTCAGGATTTACCCCAGGTTGGAGGCCCTGAATCTGACTTTATAGCAAAAAATTCGGCCTTAACCTCCAGAGAGGTCCCGGGTCTTGCGGGCATTGTGTCCGATGCAAGCAAACCGACTCCTCCGCCCCTCAACACTTTATCCCCAGAGCAACCGCAGCTTCAGCTTAATCAAAGGAATACCCCCACTCCAGAGATTTCTACCCAGGCAGGTAGTCTGCAAGAGCCCGTCTTAGAAGTCGCCACGGAAGAAGCAGAACCGCCGGTCTCTCTTAGCCCCGCCCCCAGCAAAGGCACGGCTCCATTGACAGCGCTCGCCCCGGAAGGGGAGAAGGAGGCAGCAAACTCAGCGCTGCTAGAGGGGGATACTCTTTCTAATCTATCTTTGAAAGGAACAGCAGAGAAAAGGGAACCGCCGCTGCCCCTCAGCCAGCCTGGTTCAGGGGTGAATAAGGAACTTGCTTCCTTGGGGTTACTGGCCTCTCAGGGGAAATCAGGAGTGGAAAATTCCGCCTCGGCCCTTCAGGGGGAGTCAGGAGCAGAAAATCCCATCCTCACGGGGGGAAATTCCAAGCTTAACCCGGATTTGGACATCTCCATCGAGGAGTTGGAATCCCAGGGATTCCAGCGCCAGGGCCATTCCAGTGTTAGCCAGGTTAGCCCTGGTGGGGGCCTGTCGGCGGTAACGGCGCCAGAACATTCAACTCTGCTCCAGGGGGAGACCCAGAGGCTGGCGGAGCCCACCCCCTTACGAGAAATGTCCCCTCCACTGGTATCCCAGGCTTCACTAGGGCCTAATCCCATGGAGACGGCCGCTCCCCCTGCCTCTGTTGAAGGTAGTCGATTGAATCTGAATTTGGAAGCTGCGCTCCAGCAGCCCCAGTGGGGAGAAGAACTCAGCGAGCGGATGACTTGGCTGATCAAAGATAAGGTCCATATTGCGGAACTGCGACTCAACCCTCCCCAACTCGGTCCCCTTGAGGCCCGCATTAACCTCCACCATGAGGAAGCGAGTATTACTTTCCATGCTTCCCAGGCGGCAGTCCGTGAAGCCCTTGAAGCGGCCCTTCCCCGCCTGCGGGATGCTTTGGCGGAGCAAGGGCTGAGTTTAGTCAATGTGGATGTGTCTCAGCAGGGTTTCTCGGAACAGCAGCGGCAGTCGGCCCAGTCGGGAAACTTGCGGGCAACTCCGGCAGAGTCCACTGAAACCGACGCCCAGGAGGGTTTAGAAAAAGATCCTCGTCCTCCCGTCCCCCAAGGGGGAGTGGATTACTACGCCTGAGCCATCAGAAATCCAAAATTTCTGCTTCAATTCCTTCCAGGGCGGCCATGGGATCAGGAGCCCCGGTGATGGGCCGACCAATGACCAGGTAATTAGCTCCTTTGCTTAGAGCTTCCCTCGGTGTCAGCACCCGCTGTTGGTCTCCTGAAGCCGTGCCGGCAGACCGAATCCCTGGGGTGACCAGTAAAAAGGGGGTTCCCAAAGCCTGGCGGAGTGCCGAGGCCTCCTGACCGGAACAGACCACCCCATCCAGGCCCGCTTCCTGGGTGAGCCGGGCGAGCCGCAGCACATTTTCCTCCGCAGTTCCACTCAGCCCTATTTGTGCCAATGCTGTCTGATCCATGCTGGTTAAAACGGTGACGGCGATCAGGAACGGGCGGGAGGAGGTCTTGGCCAGCGCCTCCTGGGCCGCCTGCATCATGGATAGTCCGCCGAGGGCATGAACATTGAGCATCCATACCCCTAGATCGGCCGCCGCAAGACAGGCGCGGGCGACCGTATGGGGAATGTCATGGAATTTTAAATCGAGAAAGATGGAGAAGCCCTGGTCGGCAAGGCGTTCGACCAAGCCGGGACCGGCCCGAGTAAATAATTCCTTGCCCACCTTCAGCCGGCACCGGGCGGGATCAAGTTGGCGGGTAAGATTGAGCGCTTGCTCTCCATTGGGATAATCCAAGGCAATGATAATACGGGGTTCTTCCATGGTGTTCTCCAGCGGTTTCTAGTCCTGGAATTTTAACGGGTTTTTGCCGCAGGTTTAGCAAGCGGTTAGGCCAGTGCTTCCAGGCCCTTCTGATCGACCAGATTCAGCAATTTCAAGGAGGGGCCATTAGGCTTTTTCTGTCCTTGTTCCCATTTCTGTACTGTTGAAGGACTAGTATTGAGGTAAGCGGCGAACACCGCCTGGCTGGCTTTGTTTCTGGTCCGGATACGCTTGATCTGCGCTGGGGTATACTGCTTTATCGGTGGCAGGCATAGGGCGTCGAACTCACGCATGGTTTTGGCATCCATTACCCCGGCCTTGTGCAGCCCATGGGCCGTTTCGTGCACCGCTTCCAGGAGTGATTGATAGCGTTTCCCGAGTAAATGGAGCATGAATACTAACCTACCAGGACCTTAACTTCTTAGCCTAACTATATCTCTCCTATAAGGAAAACGCTATATTGGTCATTGTTGATCACCCCTCATGAATCTTGCGTTTATTCGCGTGCATTTGCGGCCAAAACCCCTTTAAGATAATAAATATGAACCCGGATGCCTTGGTTAAAACCATTACTTTTAGCAATGTGGAAAGTTTTTCTTAGTTCTACCGCCCGGGATCTCGCTGATTACCGCCAGGCAGTGTATGAGGCGATCCACCGTCTCGATGGTTTCCATTGTGTGCGGATGGAAGATTTCGGGGCCCGTGATACGGTCGCAGATACATTTTGCCGGGAGAAGGTGGCGAAGGGAAAAGAAGGCCAAGCCTACCCCTGGGGCAATGAACCGGATTCTAACAAAGCCAATTATATTGATACGGGGATTGGCGCCACCAGCCCCGTAGGCTGTTTCCCAGGCGGGGCTAGTCCTTACGGTTGCGAGGAGATGAGCGGCAATGTCTGGGAGTGGACCCGCAGCCTTAAGGGCGATTATCCCTATCCCGAGGAAGGCAAAGAACGGCAGAAGCGGGAGGATTTGCGGGCCCGGGTGTTGCGTGGCGGCGCGTTTAATTCTGGTGCCAAGCTCGTGCGCTGCGCTTACCGCTTCCCCAACGCTCCTGTCGTTCTTGCCCTCTTCATTGGGTTTCGAGTGGTGGTGTCCCCCTTTTCTCTGACCGATGAATCCTCTGATCTCTGATCCGCCGCGCTGGTTTACAGCGTTTCCCAAATAGGAGAGATACGGTTGGATTGAGAACGTAAGGCCCGACTAAGCCGATATTCGTATCTCATTTATTCGGGAAACGCTATAAGCCTAGATGAGAAGTTTGGTAGTCCTGCATTATGAGTGATAATCAGGATCGGGTTGTTGGGCAAAGGGTCGCATTATAATGGTGGACAAAATACCAAATAGCGCCGACATGGTTTTCTAATTTCTTGGAGAAAGAGAGTGCTTTTCTGACTAAACGCGAAACACGCTGTCTGAGCGTACAATTAAAGCGTTCAATGTGGCTTGTTTGTCCCGTTTCTTTGCCCACGCTGCGATGGCGTGGCCCTGGGAAGATAGCCTCATAGGCTTCCCAAAAATCGGTGTAACTTACGGCCCGCTGCCGATAAACGGCGGGTAAGGACTGCCATAATCCTTGTGCCCCTGTTTGACTCCGATCGCCGATATAAACCCCCACAACTTCTTGGGTGTCCCTATCGAACGCTAACCACACCCATTGTTTATTGCCCTTTCTGGCGACAAACGACCAAAGCTCATCGCACTCAAGGGTTAAACGAGCTCTGGACTTTTTTTTATCTCCACTCGCCGCGGTGTATGCGCATATTTATCGTTCACATAATATTGCAACCAGCGCTCTGAAACGCCCGTGACTCGGACAATCCCTGCCAGCGGAATTCTCTCTAAGAGCAATTTATCAATCAGCTCTTTCGTCTCTTGAGTAATGGAGCAATTCTTGGGGTCCTCCACGAATTGCCGACCGCAGACTTTGCATAAAAATTTGGGTGTCCCGACCCCATTACTCCCATTTTTGACAATATGAGTACCACCGCATCGGGGACAGTTCATGGCTATCTCCTTGAGAAATCTATACATACATAATATAAATATAGCGCATAATCACTCAATATGCAGCACTACCGAGAAGTTTTGTGATGAATTCATACCAATTTATAGCGTTTCCCTTATAGGAGAGGTACAGTTAAATTGAGGGATTAGGGTCCTGGTAGATTGATATTTGTGTCTCATCTATTCGGGAAACGCTATGGCAAAAGGATGGAGAAACGCACAATGAGTGCACAAGACATCCGCTGGATACAGCGTTTCAACCACTACAAGATGGCGTTGGCGCGGCTGGAAGAGGCGGTCGACCTTGCAGGGCAGCGTCCCCTCTCCCGGCTGGAAGAGCAGGGGTTGATTCAAGCTTTTGAATTTACCCACGAACTAGCATGGAATACGCTCAAAGACTTCCTGGAAAACCTCGGCGTAGGCCCTTTGTATGGTTCCAAAGACTCGACCCGCGCAGCATTCAAACGCGGTTTGCTGGAAAACGGCGAAATCTGGATGGACATGATTCGTGACCGTAACCTGACTTCTCACTCCTACAATGAAGACACTGCAAGAAGCATTGCCTCGGCCATCCTGGATTTTTATTATCCGGAATTCTGTGTACTGGTGCGGAAATTGGAAGGATTAAAATACACCCATCCAGAATGAAATACGGTCTGAGAGAATCTGTCATCGAGAAAATCTGCGCCGTTCTGGCTCGCCATCCGCAGGTAGAAAAGGCGATTCTGTATGGCTCGCGCGCTAGAGGGAATTACAAGACCGGCTCGGATATTGACCTGACTCTAGTAGGCGGCGCCGGTTTGACTCTCTCGGTGTTGGGCAAAATCATGGATGAACTCGACGACTTGCTTTTGCCTTACACTTTTGATCTCTCCATTTTTAACCAGATCAGCGATCCTGAGGTCATCGACCATATCCGGCGTGTGGGGGTTGTATTCTATGAACGGAGGGAGTAGACACGCCAAAATAGCATCAAAAAAAGGCGCGCCATTGCGCCATTATTGATGCGCTGGTTTCGGATCGATAATTGGCCTCGGAGTGCTACAACATAAAGGCTTATCTTCCCTGGAATATGTTATCCTCTGGAATCATTTGACCTTTTCTCTCCATTCATCAAGAGTTATCACATCAAAAAATGGAATTTGAACTGCTGACCCGTGCCGGTGCGGCCCGGCGGGGGCGTCTTCGTTTTCCCCGGGGGACCGTGGAGACCCCGGCTTTTATGCCGGTGGGGACCTATGGCACGGTCAAGGCCATGACCCCGGAAGAATTGCGTACCGGGGGGGCGGAGATTGTCCTGGGCAACACCTTTCATCTGATGCTGCGTCCTGGCACGGAAGTCATTGCCAAGCACGGGGGGCTCCATGGTTTCATGCACTGGGAGGGGCCGATTCTGACCGACTCCGGGGGCTTTCAGGTGTGGAGCCTGGGGGCCATGGGAAAAATTACCGAGCAGGGAGTCAGCTTTCGCTCTCCCATTGATGGTCGTCCGGTTTTTCTGGGGCCGGAGGAGTCCATGGCCGTGCAGCGGGCGTTGGGGGCGGATATCGTGATGATCTTTGATGACTGCACCCCTTATCCTGCGACCGAAGAAATGACCCGCCAGTCCATGGAATTGTCCTTGCGGTGGGCGGCCCGCTCCCGGGAGGCCCATGGGGATTCTGCGGCGGCCTTGTTTGGGATCATCCAAGGGGGGATGTACGAGGACTTGCGGGATCAGTCCCTGCAAGGGTTGTTGGAGATCGGGTTTGAGGGCTATGCCATCGGGGGATTATCCGTGGGAGAGCCGAAGGACGCCATGGCGCGGATTTTGACCCATACCGCCCCCCAAATGCCGGCGGATAAACCCCGCTACTTGATGGGGGTGGGGCGGCCGGAGGATATGGTGGAGGCAGTGCGGCAGGGAATCGATATGTTTGATTGCGTTATGCCTACCCGCAATGCCCGCAATGGCCATCTTTTTGTTCGGGAAGGTGTCATCCGCATCCGCAATAGCACCTACCGGGACGATACCCGGCCTTTAGATGAGGGCTGTACTTGTTATACTTGCCGCCACTATAGCCGGGCCTACTTGCACCATTTGGACAAGACCCGGGAAATCCTCGGCTCGCGCCTGAATACTCTCCATAATTTGCACTATTATCAAAACCTTATGGAGAGGCTCCGGGAGGCGATTGAACAAAATAGGCTGGAAGCGTTCGTCGCTGAGTTTTATGCTGCACGTGCGCAGGACCCGTTGCCTGTGCCATAATCAACAATTTAGTTCGAACTGGGAGGCAAGTCACGTGTCAACTGTGCTAGATCTTTTCATTTCGTCAGCTTGGGCCCAGGAGCCGGCAGCGGCGCCACCCCAAGCGGGACTGTTTAACATCATCTTCCTGTTGGTCCTACTGGTTTTATTTTATTTCCTCTTGATTCGGCCTCAGCAAAAGCGGGCCAAAGAACACAACAAGCTGGTGGAAGGGTTACAAAAAGGGGATGAAGTGATGACCGAAGGGGGCATTATGGGGCGCATCACGGAATTGGCGGAAAGTGTCGTGGCCTTGGAGGTCAGCGAGAATGTTGAAATCAAAATACGACGCCAATCCGTTGCCTCGGTATTGCCCAAAGGCACCCTTGAAAAGCTTTAAAAATCGTTAAGTTACCCTCGATGAACCGTTATCCTCTTTGGAAAAACTTGCTTGTGCTGGTTGTGGTGCTCGTTGGCATTCTCTACGCTGCACCTAATTTGTTTGGAGATACCCCGGCGTTACAAATCTCAGCGACTCGGGGGGCTAGCCTGGAACCGGAGATCTTGACTCGGGTGGAGCAACTGCTCAAGGAACGAGGCTTGGACTATCAATCGGTCCGTTTGGAAGACCAGCGCCTTTTGGTTCGCCTCCGCCAAGCGGAGACCCAGCTCAAAGCCCAGGACGCCCTGAGGGAAGAATTGGGTTCGGATTACTCGATCGCCTTGCACTTGGCCCCTGCGACCCCCAGTTGGTTGCGAACCATTGGGGGACTCCCCATGAACTTGGGCTTGGATCTCCGTGGCGGGGTGCATTTTTTAATGGAAGTGGACATGGAGGCCGCAGTCCAGCAGGCGGAAGAGCGCTATGTGGAAGATCTGCGATCCTTGTTGCGGGAGAATCGGCTCCGTTACCTCAGCATTGGGCGGCTTGGCGCCGGGGGCGTGGAGATCAAGTTCCGTAATACGGAGCAACGGGATCAAGCCGAAACCCTCATCCATGATGAATATTTCGACTTGCTGTTGCAGCCTGTGGAGGAGGGCGGTTCCCCGCGCCTGGAGATTACTTTAAGCGAAGAGGAAAAACGGGAAATCCAGCGTTTAGCCTTACAACAGAACATCACCACTTTGCGTAATCGGATTAATGAGCTCGGGGTGGCCGAACCCACTATCCAGCAGCAGGGCCGGAATCGCATTGTGGTGCAATTACCGGGTGTCCAGGACACGGCCCGAGCTAAGGAAATTCTGGGCGCGACGGCAACTTTGGAGTTTCGCTTGGTGGATGTGACCCATGAGGTCCAACGGGCGGTGGAAGGCAGAGTACCCGCCGGCTCCCGCCTCTATTATGAGCGGGGTGGGGCGCCCATCTTGCTCAAGAAGCGGGTGATACTGACCGGTGATCATATTATCGATGCCGCCTCGGGGATTGATCAGCAAAGCGGCAGTCCTGCGGTATTTGTCACCCTCGATGGACAGGGCGCCCGACTCTTCAGCAAGGTCACAGGGGAAAATATTGGTAAACCCATGGCGGTGGTCTTTATCGAGACCAAGACCGAGACCCGGATGGAGGAAGGCGAATCGGTCAAGCTCCACCGGCGGGTCCCCGAGGTAATTAATGTGGCCACCATCCGGGATCAACTGAGCAAGCGCTTCCAGATCACCGGGCTTGATTCCACCGAAGAAGCCCGTAACTTGGCTTTGTTGCTAAGAGCAGGAGCGTTGGCTGCACCCATTGATATCATTGAGGAGCGGACCATCGGTCCGAGCCTGGGGCAGGATAATATAGAAAAGGGCTTTCAGTCCGTGCTGATTGGCTTTGCCCTGGTGCTGGTGTTTATGGCGCTCTACTATCGGGTCTTTGGTCTCATTGCCGATTTGGCGTTGACGGTCAACCTGGTGCTGTTAGTCTCACTGCTTTCTTTACTGCAAGCAACGCTCACCTTGCCCGGGATTGCCGGCATTGTGCTTACGGTGGGTATGGCAGTCGATGCCAATGTTTTGATTTTTCAGCGTATTCGTGAGGAACTTCGCAATGGCAATAGCCCCCAGGCCAGTATCGAGGCGGGTTATGCCAATGCCTTATCGACCATTGCGGATGCCAACATTACTACCCTGATCGCCGCGATAGTATTATTTGGATTTGGGACAGGGCCTATCAAAGGCTTTGCGGTCACTTTATCCTTGGGTATCCTCACCTCCATGTTTACTGCCATTATTGGCACCCGGGCAGTGATCAACCTCATTTATGGAGGGCGGCGCAAAGTAAGGCTAGCCATTTGAGACGCGGATATGAAGCTATACAAGAAATCTTTTCGTATTGATTTTATGGGCAAGCGCCGCCTCGCCTTGATATTTTCCGTGGCGCTGCTCCTCACCTCCTTGGGTTCACTAATTTTCCAGGGCCTTAATTTCGGTATCGACTTCACCGGGGGGACTCTGCTGGAAGTGGGGTATGAGCAGCCGGTAGAGCTATCGGACGTGCGCCAGGACTTGGGAGAGGCAGGGTTTGGCGGCGCCATTGTGCAGCATTTTGGCACCACCCGGGATGTCCTTATTCGCTTGGCACCGGGGGCCGAACGTAATAACGCCGAGCTCAGCAACGAAGTGCTGGCCACCTTGCAGGCCAATGGGGATAACCCGGCGACCATGCGGCGGGTGGAATTTGTGGGGCCGAAAGTGGGTGAAGAACTCACCGAGCAAGGGGGCCTAGCGATGCTATATGCGCTGATTGGAATTCTGATTTATGTTTCTCTGCGCTTCGAGTATCGGCTTGCCATTGGTTCGGTGGCGGCCTTGGTTCACGATGTGCTTATCGTGCTGGGCCTATTCTCGCTCTTGCAGCTTGAGTTTGACCTTACGGTGCTGGCGGCCCTTCTTGCGGTCATTGGTTATTCCCTCAACGATACTATCGTGGTGTCGGACCGTATCCGGGAAAATTTCCGCAAAATACGCAAAGGCACGGCGGTGCAAGTGGTCAATACTTCCCTGAACCAGACTTTATCCCGTACCGTGATGACCTCTTTGACCACCTTGCTGGTTCTTTTCGCCCTATTTATATTTGGCGGTGAGGCAATTCATAGTTTTTCCATGGCCCTTATCATGGGAGTCCTGGTGGGAACCTATTCTTCCATCTATATCGCGAGCCCTACGGCCTTGGCTTTGGGAATCAGCAAAGGAGATTTAATGCCCGCGCCTGTTCCTAAGGAAGGCGCGAAGCTGGATGACCGGCCCTAGAATGTTGACAAGGTTGGAAGGGGTTAACTCTTGGCAGAGACGGACCGCTCTTCCGCCTTATTTGCTTTTATGCATTCAGAACTAATCCGCCTATATCCCCGCCCAATTGGGCGGGGATATAGGGGGGTCTTGCTAACCGTAACCTGTTTCTACCGCCCTTTCCCCGGTTTGCGCCCCAAATATAGTGGTCTAGCCGTTGTCGCCAAGGATGAATTTCAATTCTCTCCCATCCTCCTAAACATGGCGGTTGGAGATATCCAAGTGAGCTACTAGCGGACTGGATGGCATCGCCGGGTCACCTCAAGGGGGTAGCAGGTCAGTGGCCGGAAAGTCGGAATTCATCACACTTTTCCTGTATCTTCCCTGGGTTTTTAAATACCTATGAATAAAATATGAGGTGTTTTAGGAGCGAGCCGGTGGTGTTCCGCAAACCCGTTTTCCCTCCCTGAAAAAAGGGTTTGTGGGGACTTCCCTGTCCCCTGGCTCCACGCCACCGGCTCGCTCCAAGAATACTTTAAAACTTTCACTGAGATACTAAATAAGTGGTCAACTGCCGTTTCAAGGATCATACTTTGCCAGTTATCTCTAGGACAGCTATCATGAGAATTTCTCTATACAATGAGCGTTTTTAATTATTGTCTCCTTAGAAAAATGGTTTTTCTCAGATGCTGAGATATTTCTTATCCTTGTGTTTATTGCGTTCAGGACCGGCCGATGCCCCTCCTTCGTCGGCTTTGTTGACCCAAACCCTGCTGGCCTATCTGGGGATAGGTTGGTTGATTTCTATGCTCCATTTGGAGTTTGTTGATGGGTTGCTGTCGAGCACCGTGGATACCGTCCTGTTAATCGGTATGACTGGGGGATTGCTGGCGGTGCGGGGTTACACGGCCCGTTTACAGCAGACTTTAATTGCGTTAACGGGGGCAGGAATTATTCTTGGAATTCTAGCGCTGCCCCTGTTGTTATGGCTCGATGCGGCCCAGCAAGCGGGGCTTCCACCTGGGGTGGTCTCCTTATTGCTGTTTGGACTGATGATTTGGAGCTTGGCGGTAACAGCCCATATTATGCGTCAGGCGCTGTCGGTCTCTTTCACGGTGGGAGTCCTTATCGCGGTAATTTATGCCTTGGTTTCTATTCAAGTGATGAATTTTCTTTTTCCTCCCGCTTAAGTGAGACGCCGTTGATGCACCTCCACATCCTGGGGATTTGCGGCACCTTTATGGCTGGGTTGGCGCTTTTAGCGCGAGAGCGTGGATTTCATGTCAGCGGCTCTGATGCCAATGTTTATCCGCCCATGAGCGAGCAATTGCAGGCCGCGGGTATTGGGGTCCATGAAGGTTATGAGCCAGCAGCTTTGTCACCTACCCCGGATCTAGTGGTAGTGGGCAATGCCCTCTCTCGCGGTAATCCCGCCGTCGAGTATGTCCTGGCGAAGGGATTACCCTATACTTCGGGACCCCAGTGGTTAGCCGAACAGATTTTACAAGGGCGGTGGGTATTGGCAGTAGCCGGTACCCACGGCAAGACCACCACCAGTAGCCTGTTGGCGTGGATACTCGAGTACGCAGGTCATGGGCCGGGGTATCTTATCGGTGGAGTTCCCAGGGATTTTGGTGTTTCGGCCCAGTTGGGGCGGAGCCCCTATTTTGTGGTCGAAGCGGATGAATATGATACGGCGTTCTTCGATAAACGTTCCAAGTTTGTCCATTACCGTCCCCGAACACTGGTCCTCAACAACCTGGAATATGACCACGCCGATATCTTTCCCAACCTAGAAGCCATCCAGCAGCAATTTCACTATCTGGTGCGCACGGTACCCAGTAATGGGCTTATCCTTGCGCCAGCAGGGGACAATGCTCTGGAAGCCGTACTGGCCATGGGGTGTTGGACCCCGGTGGCCCCTATTGGCATGGCCAAAGAGAAGGATTGCGCTCTGACTGCTGCCGCCGTGGCAGAGGATGGCAGCCGCTTTGAAGTGTGGCGTGAGGGTGCCTACCAGAGCCAGGTTTCTTGGTCGTTGCTTGGTCACCATAATGTGGCCAATGGCTTGGCGGCTATTGGTGCCGCCCATCATGCCGGGGTACCCATTGAGCAGGCTTGTCAGGCGCTGGAACGGTTTCAGGGGGTGCGAAGGCGTCTAGAGGTTTGCGGCAAGGTGAAGGGGGTGACGGTTTATGACGATTTTGCCCACCATCCAACCGCTATTGCTAAGACCTTAGCCGGGCTACGGGCACGGGTTGGCGAGGCTCGTCTCATCGCCGTGTTGGAGCCTCGTTCCAACACCATGAAATTGGGTATCCATAAGGAGAGCTTAGCACCCGCCCTAACCTTGGCGGACCGGGTGCTCCTGTACCAACCTCCCGATCTTGCTTGGCCCTTAGCGCCCGCGTTCCATTCTCTCGGAGCTAAGGCCTCGGTCTTCGCTGATATCCAGGCTATTGTGGATAATTTGTGTGCCCATGCCCAGGAGGGGGACCATATCGTGATTATGAGTAACGGGGGATTTGGTCATATCCATCAACGACTGCTCAAGGCCTTACAAGGGGGAGGGCAATGAATCCGAGGGAAGTGGCGGTAGCCATGACCGGGGCTTCCGGTATTGTCTATGGGTTGCGGTTACTGGAGTGTTTGCTCAAGGCAGAAGTGTCGGTGCATCTTTTGGTTTCTAGTGCGGCCCAGACGGTGGTGGCCATGGAAACTGATTTGCGCTTTCCCCCTCGACCCCGGGACTTGCAAAGATACTTAGCGGCTCATTTTTCGGTGGCGCCTGAATTGCTTCATTGCTATAGCGAGATCCAGTGGACTGCTCCTTTAGCCAGCGGTTCCCACCGCATTCAATCGATGGTGGTTTGTCCCTGCACGGTGGGGGCCATTTCGGCTATTGCCCGGGGGGCTAATGACAATCTTATCGAGCGAGCCGCGGATGTGATGCTTAAAGAGCAGCGCAAGTTGGTTCTGGTGCCTAGGGAAGCACCCTTCTCGGTCATCCATTTGGAGAATATGTTGAGTCTAGCTCGGCTGGGTGCGGTTATTCTTCCTGCAAATCCAGGTTTTTACCATCAACCTCGCCGGGTTGAGGACTTGGTGGATTTTATTGTCGCCCGGGTTCTAGATCATTTGGGGGTAGAACAGCATTTGCTGGCCCGATGGGGGGAAACTGCTTCGTGAGTTGAGGCTGAGAGCGTGGAATTGGCCTTTCTGATTTAGATTTAGTTTCGCTCTAAACGCCAGGCGGCAATGATGAATATAAAACCCACGCCTGCCAATAGCCAGCTGAGGAGGGGCACGCCCGCTAACAGGATGGGGGTATAATCGCTCAGGCCATGGATGGTGGCTGCCCCTACCAAGAGGGCCGCCCCTGCTACGGCGGCCGTGGTGCGCAAGCTCGCACGGCGTATCTCTTGATGCAATTCTTTGAGATCATCGGCAGAGAGGCGTACCTGCAAGTGCCCTTTGCTGGCTTGTTTTGTGACCTCGTGGATGAGCAAGGGAAGTTCAGGTAGGGCATTTGCCCAGCGGGGAGCATTTTGTCGTAGGTTGTTGTAGGCGGCATGGGGGCCCGCCTGCTCGCTCATCCAACGCTCCAAGATGGGCTTAGCGGTTTGCCATAGGTCTAGATCTGGATAGAGATCACGACCTAGGCCCTCAATATTCAACAAGGTTTTTTGTAGTAACACCAGTTGGGGTTGGACCTCCATATGAAAGCGGCGGGCAGTTTGGAATAGCCGGGTAAGCAGCTGGCCAAAGGAGATTTCCTTCAAGGGGCGGTCAAAGATAGGCTCACAAACGCTGCGAATGGCAGACTCAAACTCATCAACCCGGGTGCCGGGGGGAACCCACCCTGCATCCACATGGAGTTCGGCCACACGCCGGTAGTCATGGTTGAAAAAGGCCAGAAAATTCTCTGCGAGGTAGCGTTGATCTTCGGGTCCCAGAGTCCCCATAATGCCGAAATCAAGAGCAATATAATAAGGGTTTTGGGGATCTTCAGCGGAGACCAGGATATTTCCTGGGTGCATGTCGGCGTGAAAAAAGTTATGGCGAAAAACCTGGGTAAAGAAAATTTCTACGCCGATTTCGGCGAGCCGTTTGAAATTTATCTCCTGACGCCGGAGTTCGTTGATATTACCAATAGGGATGCCTTGAACTTGCTCCATGACGAGCACATTAAGGCGGGTGTAATGCCAATACACCAGGGGCACATAGAGTTTAGTGGAACCGATGAAATTACGCCGTAATTGAGAGGCGGAAGCCCCTTCTCGGAGCATGTCCAACTCGTCATATAAATTCTTTTCTAATTCTGCCACGATTTCGCGGGGACGTAATCGTGGTCCTTCCGACCAATAGCGTTCAGCAAGGCCCGCTAGCATATAAAGAAGATCCACATCGCCCTGGATAACCCGTTTGATCCCGGGCCGTACAACCTTAACCACGACTTTGCTTCCGTCATGTAGCTGAGCGGTATAAACTTGGGCAATAGAGGCCGACGCTAGGGGTTCCTCCTCAAAAATTGCAAAAGCTTCGGAAATACGCTGGCCATAGGCTGTTTCGATGATTTCTTTCGCCTCTTCACTGGGGAAGGGCGCCACATGATCTTGCAGTAAAGTAAGTTCTTCTGCGATATCGTCCGGTAACAAATCCCGGCGAGTGGATAACAGTTGGCCGAATTTGACGAAGATAGGCCCAAGATCTTCCAGGGTATGGCGGATTCGCACTCCCCGTGGTGCCGTGGTGGAGGTTTTCCGCCACCAGTATCCGGGGGTAACGTAAATCAAAAATCGTAAGGGACGAAACAGACGTGTGGCCAGGATTACTTCATCCAATCCATGGCGCAGCAGGGTCCAATTAATATACGCTAAGCGCAGAAACTGACGAATTAAATTCATGGCTGTTGCTGTAACCGTTGAACGCGCGCTTCCAGTCGCTCTGAATCGGCCCGAAGAGAGTCGATGGCATCGAGAAAGGTGGCAACTTCGCCACGATCAGGCAATAATCGAGTTTCTTCGCGTAAGTATTCCGCTAGATCTTGGCTGAGGGCTCCGGTGGCCTGTCGACTCCAAGTCATCAAGCCGCGTATCCCATTGCCGAGTTGATGGGCCAAGATATCTCCCGTATAGCGTGATAATAGTTCTTCCCAGTCCAGGTCAAGGTTCTGGAGCAGTGTTCTGAGCTGCCGGCCAAGCTCTATATCGCCATGGATTTGGACCTCACCGGCAAGCAAAAGACTGGAATCGGCGGGAGCGGCCGCCATCCGTAGAAGGCCCAAGGGTGTGCCTGATAGGGTCGCCGTGGGGGGCAAATCGCTGGAAGTATCCAATAAAATGCCATCAGCGGTCGGTTCAACGAAAATTTGTAAATCCAGACCGCGAAGTTCCACCGCAATGCAGCGACCTGATAGGGCAGCTACCCGGGCCAAGCTATCAGGATCAAGACGTAAAGAGGCATTAATCGAGGCCTCAACGGGGGCTAATAAAATAGAGGGCACGTACACGGTGTGGTGTCCTATGGGTCCCAGGCCTATATTAGGATAATGGAAAATATCGCTTTGTAATAAAAAATTTAGGGCAACCATTCTGACCCCAATCGGGTCAGTATTTATAGCCCCTATGGAGGGCAACAATGCCCTGGCTTAAGTTATGAAAATCACAGTGATCAAATCCTGCAGATTGCATCATGGCGCAGAGGGTTTCCTGATCCGGGTGCCGGCGAATAGATTCTACTAAATAGCGATAACTATCCGCATCTCCGGTTACCCATTTGCCAATTCGCGGCAAAGCCCAAAAAGAATAGGCATCATAGGCAGGAGCCAACCAAGGTGCAGGTTTGGAAAATTCCAGCACCAGGAGTTGGCCACCTGGTTTCAAAATTTGGTACATGGAATGTAAGGCAGTTTCTTTTTGGGTGACATTGCGCAGGCCAAAAGCGATAGTGATTCGATCAAAATAATTGGCGGGGAAAGGCAAGCTTTCTGCGTTGGCCTGGACGTAGCTTATATTGCCTACTTTGCCCAGGTTCGTCAGCCGTTCCCGGCCTTTCTCCAGCATGCTTGAATTGATATCTGCAAGGACCACTTGGCCCTTATTGCCGACACGGTCAGCAAATACTTTAACCAGATCTCCCGTGCCGCCCGCTAAGTCTAGGACTCGCATGCCAGGCCGAATACCGCTGAGTTCAATAACAAAACGCTTCCACAGGCGGTGGATGCCGAGGGACATAAGGTCGTTCATCAGATCATAGCGGCTGGCGACAGAGTGAAAAACTTCGGCGACCTTATGTGCTTTTTCCTCTAGAGGGACCTCCTGAAAACCAAAGTGGGTCGTTTTTTTTTGCTCCATTCTTGATTTAGTCCGTACTTGAATCTTTTGTTTCAGGTTCCCTGCGTTGATAGCCCGCTTGCTGCAAGCGATCTAAATATTCTTGCCAAAGAGGGGTTTGCTCTTGCCCTAGTTTGTAAAGGTACTCCCAAGAGTAAAGGCCGGTATCGTGTCCGTCATCGAAGCGGAGTTTAACCGCATAATTGCCAACGGGCTCGATGTCTTTGATGTTAACGGTTTCTTTGCCAATGAGGAGGATCTCTTGTCCTGGGCCATGCCCCCGGACCTCTGCTGATGGGGAGTAGACCCGTAGAAATTCGCAGGGAAGTGTAAAATGAGCGCCATCGTCAAAGCAGAGTTCAAGCAGGCGGGAGTTTCGGCGAAGCTTGATCTCTGTAGGTTGGGGGTGCTGTGTTGCCATAATTTTGAAGCCAGAGGCGTTGCTAAAGGCTCTTAGAGAATATAGCGCGAGAGATCTTCATCCTGGGCCAAATCAGCTAGCTGTGTGTCTACATAGGCGGCGTCAATGGTGACTTCTCGACTGGCATGCGCATCCGCTTCAAAGGAGAGTCCTTCGAGTAGACGTTCCATGACAGTATGCAGGCGCCGAGCACCAATATTCTCCGTACGCTCATTGACGTGCCAAGCGATTTGGGCAATGCGGGCAATTCCATTTTCGGTGAAATACAAGGAGACTCCCTCAGTCTTGAGTAGGGCGGTATACTGCTCGGTAAGAGAAGCGCTCGGTTCGGTCAAAATACGCACAAAATCATTCACACTAAGGGCGCTGAGCTCAACCCGAATGGGTAGACGCCCTTGCAATTCCGGAATGAGATCTGAAGGTTTGGCCAGATGGAAGGCACCTGAAGCAATAAATAAGATGTGGTCGGTCCTTACCATGCCATGCTTTGTGGAGACCGTACTTCCCTCTACCATGGGGAGTAAGTCACGCTGCACACCCTCACGAGAGACATCCGTCCCGGAGACTTCTGAACGCTTGGCGATCTTGTCCATTTCGTCGAGAAATACAATACCATTCTGTTCGACGTTATCCAGGGCGCGCGCCTTTAAGTCCTCATCATTAATGAGCTTTCCGGCCTCTTCTTCAGTCAGCAATTTGAATGCCTCACGGACCCGCAGCCGACGGGTTCGAGTACGGCTGCCGCCAAGATGTTGGAACATATTCTGAAGCTGGCTGGTCATTTCCTCCATGCCCGGGGGAGCCATGATTTCCACTCCCATGGAAACAGCCGCTAATTCAACTTCAATTTCCCGGTCGTCTAATTTTCCCTCCCGCAGCATTTTGCGGAATTTTTGCCGAGTGCTTGAATCCCCTTCTGTTGTTTCACCAGCCATAGCCCGCGAGGGGGGTAAGAGGGCATTGAGGATTCGCTCCTCTGCCGCATCCTCGGCTCGGTCGCGAACCTTTGCCATTTCCTGTTCGCGAGTCATTTTGATGGCAATGTCCAGCAAATCACGGATAATCGATTCCACGTCTCGGCCAACATAGCCGACTTCGGTGAACTTGGTCGCTTCGACCTTAATAAAAGGGGCGTTGGCTAGCTTTGCAAGGCGCCGGGCAATTTCAGTCTTGCCCACGCCGGTGGGGCCAATCATGAGAATGTTTTTGGGTGTGATCTCATGGCGCAGTTCTTCACTCAGCTGGCGCCGACGCCAGCGATTACGAAGAGCAACGGCTACAGCTCGTTTAGCTGCCGTTTGGCCGATAATATACTTATCCAGTTCCTGAACGATTTGTCGAGGGGTGAGTTCGGGCATAATGTCCTGTTTTAGGGGTTTCAATCGGAGAGTTCTTCAATGGTTAGGTAGCTGTTGGTATAAATACAGATATCAGCAGCAATATTCAGGGCTTTTTCGGTAATGGCGCGGGCACTGAGGTCCGTGTTTTCGAGTAGCGCACGGGCCGCCGCTTGGGCATAAGGGCCCCCTGAGCCAATGGCAATCAAGCCATATTCGGGTTCAATGACATCACCATTCCCCGAGATAATATAAGAAGCCTTGGGGTTAGCCACGGCCAGTAGGGCCTCAAGCCGCCTAAGAGAGCGATCAGAACGCCAATCCTTGGCTAATTCTACGGCAGCGCGGGTTAGGTTGCCTTGGTGTTTTTCCAATTTAGCCTCAAAGCGCTCAAAGAGCGTAAAGGCATCAGCCGTCCCGCCGGCAAAGCCGGCAACGACTTGCCCATGAAATAGGCGCCGCACCTTACGGGCATTGCCTTTCATGACAATATCATTCATGCTGACTTGACCATCACCCCCCATAACAACTTGCTCTTGGCGCCGTACCGAGAGAATGGTTGTGCCTCGAAACTGTTCCAAAGGCTTATGCTCCTCGTTCAAATTGTTTCTTAGCTTTTAGATTCTACACCAAGAAGCGTATTCCACACTATGCACCGGTAAGAGGGCATAAATTGGAAGGCTCCCCATTTCCTTCAGTGGTTTTCCTCTGTCAGCCACGTGCCAACAGTTTATATTCCCAGTCTAACGAAGTTTTGACGATAAAATCCAGGTTATCATACTGCGGTTGCCAACCTAATACGCCCCGGATTTGTTCAGCAGCAGCGATTAAGCGAGGTGGATCGCCGGGGCGGCGGGCACATTTCACTACCTTTAGAGGGCGGCCATGAACACGTTGGACGGCGTCAAGTACTTCGCGGACGCTGTAGCCATGACCGTAGCCACAGTTTAAGATAGTAGATTGGTTGCCTTGTTTAAGATAGTCCAGGGCTAAAATATGAGCTTTTGCTAAATCCTCCACGTGAATATAGTCGCGGATTCCCGTGCCATCGGGGGTGGGATAATCGGTACCAAAGATAGATACTTGATCTCGCTTTCCTACCGCAGCTTCACAAGCAACTTTGATGAGTAATGTGGCTTCACGGGTTGACTGACCAATACGTCCGGTGGGGTCGGAACCGGCAACATTAAAATAGCGAAGAATCACATAATTAAGATTGCTTGCTTGAGATAAATCGCGTAGCATCCATTCGCTCATTAGTTTGGAAGTGCCATAGGGATTGATAGGGGCAGTCGGGGTGTCCTCGGTAACCAAGGGAGTAGAGGGGGTGCCATAGGTGGCCGCGGTGGAGGAGAAGATAAAGTATTTTACTCCTGCCGCCGTGCAGCACTCTAGGAGATTCCGGGTGTGGCAAGTATTATTGGCGTAATACTTGAGTGGATTAGCAACGGATTCTGGGACGACAGTGTGGGCGGCAAAGTGCATTACGGTGTCTACCTGGTACTCTTTCAGAAGGCTTCTTACCAGTTCGCTGTCTTTAGTGTTTCCAATCACGAGATCGGCGTTGATAACAGCATCGGCAAAACCCGTTGAGAGGTTATCTAGGACGACGACGCGATGAGACATCGCGGTCAGCTGCTGGACCACATGGCTGCCGATGTAGCCTGCGCCGCCAGTGACGAGTATTCCTTTTTGTGCCATAGCTTTAAATCTCCAATCTCGGTAAAATGCTTATTTTATGTATTAACTGCCGTGGTTGTAATAGGGGGTAGAATAGGCAATCACCAATAGGGGGTTATCGTCATAAAATCAAGCTTGGAAGCATATCTGGTATTGACATTACAGCAAGAATGCACAAGAATATTATGTTTACGTCTGGGAGGGGTTCCCGAGCGGTCAAAGGGATCAGACTGTAAATCTGACGGCTCAGCCTTCGGAGGTTCGAATCCTCCCCCCTCCACCAGCTCCAAGTGACGGGAGGAGTAACCTCTTAGATGAATCCTGCTAACCTTTGAATACATTAGCGGGCGTAGTTCAATGGTAGAACCTCAGCCTTCCAAGCTGATGACGTGGGTTCGATTCCCATCGCCCGCTCCATGACTCGGGTTAAGTTGGTCCCTAGGTGCATTTTTCGTAGGTGTATGATGTTGCTACGCCCATATAGCTCAGTCGGTAGAGCACTTCCTTGGTAAGGAAGAGGTCACCGGTTCAAATCCGGTTATGGGCTCCAAAAAAAATTTTGAATAACATATCAGTCATGTCGCAATTATTGCGTTGTCAGGTTTATGTGACTCTCAGGTAAGGGGGTATCCATCCATGTCCAAGGCGAAATTTGAGCGGAAGAAGCCGCATATCAACGTAGGCACGATTGGTCACGTAGACCATGGTAAGACGACGTTAACGGCGGCGTTGACGAGGGTGTTAGCGGAGCAATATGGAGGGGAGTTTAGGGCCTATGATCAGATAGACAACGCGCCGGAGGAGCGGGAGCGAGGGATTACGATAGCGACGGCGCACGTGGAATATGAGACGGAGGCTCGCCACTATGCGCACGTGGACTGTCCTGGTCATGCGGATTATGTGAAGAACATGATTACGGGTGCGGCGCAGATGGACGGGGCGATATTGGTGGTATCGGCGGCGGATGGTCCGATGCCGCAGACGCGGGAGCATATTTTGTTGGCGCGTCAGGTGGGGGTCCCGTTCATTTTGGTGTATTTGAACAAGGCGGACATGGTGGACGACCCGGAGCTATTGGAGCTTGTGGAGATGGAGGTTCGGGAGCTGTTGGACAGTTACCAGTTTCCGGGGGATGACACACCGATAGTGGTGGGCAGTGCGTTGAAGGCTTTGGAAGGGGACACGAGCGAGATAGGGATTCCGTCGATATTGAAGTTAGTGGAGGCGATGGATGCGTATATTCCGGAGCCCCAGCGTGCGGTGGACCAGCCATTTTTGATGCCGATAGAGGATGTGTTTTCGATATCGGGCCGGGGGACGGTGGTGACGGGCCGCGTGGAGCGAGGGATTGTCAAGGTGGGTGATGAGATAGAGATCGTAGGGATGCGGGAGACGCAGAAGACGACCTGTACGGGAGTGGAGATGTTTCGCAAGCTCTTGGACGAGGGTCGAGCGGGGGACAATGTGGGGGTCTTGTTGCGGGGGACCAAGCGCGAGGATGTGGAGCGCGGGCAGGTACTTGCCAAGCCGGGTTCGATTACGCCGCACACGAAGTTTCATGCGGAGGTGTATGTTCTTTCCAAGGATGAGGGGGGTCGGCACACGCCGTTTTTCACGGGGTATCGTCCGCAGTTTTATTTTCGGACCACGGATGTGACCGGCGCCATTGATTTGCCCGAGGGGGTGGAGATGGTGATGCCGGGGGATAATATTCAGATGACGGTCAGTTTGATTGCGCCCATTGCGATGGAGGAGGGCTTGCGTTTTGCGGTCCGCGAAGGGGGGCGTACGGTAGGGGCCGGCGTCGTCAGTAAAGTTATTGAGTAAACGTAGGAGCAGGGGCGAGTTTGAAGTATCATCTGAGTAATTCATTCAGTTTCCGCCCCTATCTTATTTCTAGTGTTTATTGTGTCAATAGTTCTGTTTACTTTAACTAGGCCAGTAGCTCAATAGGCAGAGCGGCGGTCTCCAAAACCGCAGGTTGGGGGTTCGATTCCCTCCTGGCCTGCCATCTAGTTAAGTATTCACGCAAGGGTTTTTTTACCAGATTAAATATATTAACGCCGTCTTTGGTTTCCGAAATTATTATGGCAGACACCATTAAACTTGCGGTCGCAATATTGTTGCTAGGTACCGCTATTGGGCTATTTTATTATTTTAATGAGCAATCTACGCTTTTGCGTGTGCTAGGGCTACTTACCGCAGTGGGCATTTCGTTGGCAATCTTGGCAAAAACGACCCGGGGTCAAGCTGCGTTGAGCTTTGCTGGGGAGACCCGAACCGAGTTTCGGAAAGTCGTTTGGCCGTCACGACAAGAAACTATTCGTACAACGCTTATTGTGTTGCTAATGGTAATGGTGATGGCAAGCATACTGTGGCTGTTTGATACGCTGCTGATGTGGATTGTCCGTCTATTGACCGGGTAGGGGGTTAAGGTGGCCAAGCGCTGGTATGTGGTCCAGGCTTTCTCTGGTTTCGAACAGCAAGTGAAGCGCTCCCTTGAGGAGCGAATTCGCCGTTATGGGCTGCAGGAAAAATTTGGGGATATCCTGGTGCCGACAGAGGAGGTCGTTGAAATGCGCGAGGGCCAAAAGCGTAAAAGTGAGCGTAAGTTCTTCCCTGGATATGTCTTGGTTCAAATGGAAATGAGCGATGAGACCTGGCATTTAGTAAGGGATGTTCCGCGGGTGCTCGGTTTTATTGGGGGAACTAGCGATAAACCGGCGCCGATCACGGATGCTGAAGCCGAAAAGATACTAGAGCGGGTCCGGGAAGGGGCAGAGCAGCCAAGGCCAAAAATACTATTTGAGCCCGGTGAGATGGTGCGGGTAGTAGAGGGGCCTTTTACTGATTTCAACGGCGTGGTTGAAGAAGTCAATTACGAAAAAAATAAGCTTCGAGTGGCGGTGTTGATTTTTGGGCGATCCACCCCGGTTGAACTCGATTTTGGACAAGTTGAAAAAAGATAGTGGTAGTGGCTAGGAATCTGGCTGTCTAGAGGATAAGGCTTCGGGGAGGCGAGAGCGCCGTTTGCACCCGATAGGAGCAAAACCATGGCAAAGAAGATAGAAGCTTATATTAGGCTGCAAGTACCCGCCGGACAGGCCAATCCAAGCCCTCCGGTAGGCCCGGCTTTGGGTCAGCGCGGCGTTAACATTATGGAGTTCTGCAAGGCATTCAACGCCCAGACCCAAGGTTTGGAGCAGGGCATGCCTATACCGGTGGTGATTACGGTTTATTCTGACCGTAGTTTTACCTTCGTGACCAAGACACCGCCAGCTTCTGTTCTGCTTAAAAAGGCAGCGGGAGTCACCTCTGGGAGTAGCCAACCTAATACCAATAAGGTGGGTAAGGTAACCCGTGCTCAACTGGAGGAAATTGCGGAAACAAAAATGCCTGATTTGACTGCGGCAGATAAGGATGCAGCCGTCCGCACTATTGCCGGTAGCGCACGCAGTATGGGTCTGGAAACGGAGGGGGTCTAAGCCATGGCTAAAATGGGTAAGCGGCTAGCTGGGATTCGGGAAAAGTTGGAGCCGGGGAAGGTCTATTCGGTAGAGGAAGCCATAAGCCTGCTTAAAGAGGCCGCAACGGCTAAATTTGAAGAATCAGTCGATGCCGCTGTTAACCTTGGCGTAGATCCGCGCAAGTCTGATCAAGTGGTCCGTGGTTCAACGGTATTGCCTAATGGTATTGGTAAAACAGTGCGTGTGGCGGTCTTTACCCAGGGCGCTAATGCTGATGCGGCAAAAGAAGCAGGGGCCGATGTCGTTGGGCTTGAGGATTTGGCTGAGAAGGTAAAGGCTGGCGAAACCGACTTTGATGTGGTCATTGCATCTCCAGATGCCATGCGCGTAGTAGGGCAGTTGGGTCCCATCCTAGGACCTCGTGGGCTGATGCCCAACCCCAAGGTGGGAACGGTGACCACTGATGTGGTTGGTGCTGTGACTAAGGCTAAAGCAGGGCAGGTTCGTTACCGGACGGACAAGGCGGGCATCATTCATTGTTCAATTGGCAAAGTCTCATTTGAGGTCGGTGCGCTTAAGCAAAATCTTCAAGCCCTGGTTGAAGATCTCAGGAAGCTGAAGCCTGCCTCGGCGAAAGGCGTGTACCTAAAAAAACTGACTTTGTCTACTACTATGGGCCCTGGTATAGCTGTGGATCAAGCGACCCTTTCAGATTAGGTGGGGCGAATTTTTTAACATTTGAGTTCATCGTTTCGATGATGGGCTCTGTTTGTTGAGGGTGTTAGAGGGCCGCCTACGAATATATCCGTAGGCTGTCTAAGACCGCAGGCGTGTTGAGCTTAATAGGTTGGCGGGAGGCCAACTGGCCTGCGCAGACGGTAGGCCCTGCTACTACTACGGAATGTTGTGGCAACGGCTGCCGTAAATTGGGAAGGTTGAGGATATTTCGACCTCCAATAGGTACTTATCTATGGACAGGGATGTGGCAGAAATTAATTAAGGAGGCAATAAGGTTGAGTCTTAATCTGGAAGCAAAAAAGGCTGTTGTTGCCGAGGTGGCGGCAGTTGCCTCTCAAGCTCATTCCGCTGTTGCTGCTGAGTATCGTGGACTGACTGTTGCTGAGATGACAAAGTTGCGGACAGCTGCCCGCGAGGGAAAAGTTTATCTGCGTGTGGTGCGTAATACGTTAGCGTCTCGTGCCCTGGAAGGAACCGAATTCGAGTGCATGCGCGATGGTTTAAGAGGACCCTTGATGCTGGCGTTTTCTCGCGAGGATCCTAGTGCTGCAGCGCGGCTGATTCGAGATTTTGGCAAGGAGCATGCCAAGCTTGTAGTGAAGATGGGCTGTCTTGGCGGTAGGTTGTTGCCCCCTGAGCAGGTCAAGGCCCTAGCGGAAATGCCTACTAAGGAGCAGTCAATTGCTATGCTTATGGGGGTTTTGCAAGCGCCGATCAGCAAGTTTGTCCGCACCTTGGCTGAGCCAACAGCGAAGTTGGTGCGCACCGTTGCTGCTGTGCGGGATCAAAAACAAGCGACCTGAATTCGCGGTTAGAAGGGTGTTTGGAGCTTAGGCAACATTCTGTATTAAGCAAGGTTTACGGAGTTAACGATGGCTGTAACGAAAGAAGAAATCTTAGAAACGATTTCGAATATGACTGTCATGGATGTGGTTGAATTGATTGAAGCCATGGAGGAAAAATTTGGGGTTAGCGCTGCTGCTCCAGTGGCGGCGGTGGCTGCGCCTGCAGCCGGTGCTGAGGCAGGGGCTGCAGCTGAAGAAAAAACAGAGTTTGATGTGGTAATGACAAGCTTTGGTTCTAATAAGGTGCAAGTCATTAAAGCGGTGCGTGGTGTCACGGGTCTTGGCCTTAAGGAAGCTAAAGAATTGGTAGAAGGCGCGCCTTCAGCAGTTAAGGAGGGAGTCTCTAAAGATGAAGCTGAAGATGTCAAGAAGCAACTGGAGGAGGCAGGCGCCAGCGTCGAGGTTAAATAACGCGACAGCGCGATTGTTTATTATCCGTGTGAACGGAAAATTGGCTGGTGGCGGTAGCCACCAGCCTTTTTCCGTTTCTTTAGTTTCTGCCAAGCATGGGGCTTGGTAGGAATAGTGACCCGTCTCTAGAGAGTGCCAGCAACGCGGTGGTTACCCGCTGCTGGTTTTTTGATAGCAGGCACTCGCCGAGGTGATAAGATGCCCTACTCGCTGACCGAGAAGAAGCGTATTCGTAAAGATTTTGGCAAGCTTTATAGTATACTGAAAACTCCTTTCCTGCTAGCAACACAAATCGATTCCTTCCGTAATTTCTTACAGATGGATGCACCTCCCAATAAGCGGGAGGATAAAGGGTTACATGCGGCATTCCAGAGCGTATTTCCCATTAAGAGCTATACAGAATACGCGGAACTCCAGTATGTCAGTTATCACCTTGGTACTCCCTCGTTTGATGTTAAGGAGTGCCAAGTACGAGGTTTGACTTATGCAGCTCCACTACGGGTTAAGTTGCGCCTTGTTATTTATGACAAGGAGGCTCCCGCTAGCGAGCAAGTCGTCAAGGATGTAAAGGAACAAGAAGTCTACATGGGGGAAATCCCCCTAATGACCCCAAAAGGGAATTTTGTTATCAATGGAACAGAGCGGGTTATCGTCTCCCAATTACATCGCTCTCCAGGAGTTATCTTTGAGCACGATAAGGGCAAGACCCATTCCTCGGGGAAGTTGCTTTTTTCCGCTAGGATAATCCCCTATCGCGGGTCTTGGTTAGATTTTGAATTTGATCCTAAGGACTGCGTCTATGCCCGTATCGATCGCCGGCGCAAACTGCTAGCGACCATATTATTACGTGCCCTTGGTTACAGCACCGAGGAAATCCTGATGATGTTCTTTGAGACTATTACAGTTCATCACCAGGGTTCAGCTTACTTATTAGATTTGCTGCCTCAGCGGCTTCGCGGCGAGTCTCTGCCCTTCGATATTATTAACCCCGATGGCGAGGTCATTGTCGAAGCCGAGCGACGGGTTACAGCACGGCATATCAAGCAGATGGAAAAGGCGGGGATGGAGACTCTGTCTGCGCCCAAGGAATTTTTAATAGGGAAGACTCTGGCTCGAGATCTAGTGGATACCGACACCGGGGAAGTCTTGGCTAGAGCTAATGACGAAATTACAGCAGAGTTAATGGAAGCCATAGAAGGCGCCGATATCCAAGCCTTTGATCTTATCTATACCAATGATTTAGACCGTGGCCCTTTTATCTCCGATACCTTGCGGTTAGATCTTACCACTACGCCTTTGGAGGCCCAAATGGAAATCTACCGCGTGATGCGTCCTGGGGAGCCGCCGACTAAGGAGGCCGCGCAGAATTTATTCCAAAATCTGTTTTTCAACCCCGAACGCTACGATCTCTCCCCTGTGGGGCGAATGAAGTTTAATCGTCGCCTTGGGAAAGAGGATATTACTGGCCTAGGTGTATTATCAAAAGAGGATATTGTCGATGTCATAAAAACTTTAATTGACATCCGCAACGGTTATGGCAGCGTGGATGACGTTGACCATCTGGGCAACCGCCGAGTGCGCAGTGTTGGTGAAATGGCGGAGAACCAATTTCGGGTAGGTTTGGTTCGGGTCGAGCGGGCGGTGCGAGAGCGCTTAAGCTTAGCCGAGTCGGAAGGGCTGATGCCCCAGGAATTGATTAATGCGAAACCGGTGTCGGCAGCGATTAAGGAATTTTTTGGTTCTAGCCAACTGTCGCAATTTATGGATCAGAATAACCCGTTGTCGGAGGTAACCCATAAGCGACGGGTATCTGCACTAGGGCCAGGGGGACTCACCCGTGAGCGGGCGGGTTTCGAGGTGCGCGATGTACATCCTACCCATTATGGGCGGGTCTGCCCCATTGAGACACCCGAAGGCCCGAATATTGGTTTGATCAATTCCTTAGCGGTTTATGCTAGAACTAATCAATATGGTTTTATTGAAACGCCTTACCGAAAGGTAGTCGAAAGCAAGGTGACCGGCGAAGTGGAATATCTGTCGGCCATTGAGGAAGGGCAGTACGTGATTGCCCAGGCAAATGCGACTGCGGACGAGGAAGGCCGCCTGGTGGATATGCTCGTTTCTTGCCGCCACAAGAATGAATTCACGCTTTTGCCGCCGGAAAAGGTGCAGTACATCGATGTGTCACCTAAGCAGATTGTATCGGTAGCCGCATCTTTGATTCCCTTTTTAGAGCACGATGATGCCAACCGTGCATTGATGGGGTCTAATATGCAGCGTCAGGCGGTACCCACCTTGCGGGCGGAGACCCCCTTAGTCGGTACGGGTATTGAGAAGGTTGTGGCCCGTGATTCAGGGGTGATGGTGGTTGCCCGCCGCGGAGGTATCGTGGATTCTGTGGATGCCGCCCGGGTGGTAGTGCGAGTCAATGATGAGGAAACGGCTGCTGATGAGCCCGGGGTTGATATTTACAACCTCACCAAGTATGCCCGCTCAAATCAAAATACCTGCATTAACCAGCGGCCCTTGGTGAAACCAGGTGAGGTCGTGGTAGCAGGTGATGTTCTGGCTGATGGTCCGTCAACAGACATGGGTGAATTGGCCTTGGGGCAGAATCTTCTCGTGGCCTTTATGCCTTGGAATGGCTATAACTTCGAGGACTCAATCCTTATTTCCGAGCGGGTAGTGGAGGAAGAACGGTTTACTTCTATCCATATTGAAGAGTTGAGTTGCTTTGCGCGGGACACCAAGCTGGGTCCGGAAGAAATTAGCAGCGATATTCCTAATGTAAGCGAAGCGGCTCTATCCAAACTGGACGAGGCGGGTATCGTTTATATTGGGGCGGAGGTCAAACCCGGTGATATTTTGGTGGGCAAGGTGACCCCCAAGGGGGAGACCCAATTAACACCAGAGGAGAAGTTGCTGCGAGCCATTTTTGGGGAAAAGGCCTCTGACGTGAAGGACACTTCCCTGCGGGTCCCTTCGGGTATGCACGGCACTGTGATCGATGTTCAGGTCTTTACCCGTGATGGCGTGGAAAAAGATTCGCGGGCTTTGCAGATAGAAGAGATGGAACTGGCTAAGATCAAAAAGGATTTGCGAGATGAGTTCCGTATCGTAGAAGCAGATATCTACCAACGCTTAGAAAAGGTTTTGGTGGGTAAGATTGCTGAAGGAGGGCCGGCAGGATTAGGCGCGGGCAGCAAGATCACAAAAAATTACCTTGCTGATTTGTCTAAGGATCGATGGTTTGAGATTCGGTTGCGCAGTGAGGAGGCGGATAAGCAGCTGGAATGGGCTGCTGGGCAACTTAAGGAGCAACGGGCTGCGATGGACGAAAAGTTCCAGCAGCAGCGGGCCAAGCTCACTTCCGGGCACGATCTCCCTCCCGGTGTCCAGAAGATGGTGAAGGTCTATTTGGCAGTAAAACGTCGCGTCCAACCCGGCGATAAGATGGCAGGCCGGCATGGGAACAAGGGCGTGATTTCTACTATCGTGCCTCTTGAAGACATGCCTTATATGGAAGATGGGACCCCGGTAGATATCGTCCTTAATCCCCTAGGGGTGCCTTCTCGGATGAATATTGGGCAGATCCTGGAGACTCATCTGGGGTGGGCAGCGAAAGGCCTAGGTCGAAAGATTGGCGCTCTCCTTGATTCCAGTTCAGAGCAGCAGGTTGTTGAATTACGTGCTTTTTTGGAGCAGGTATACAACACCAGTGGCAAGAAAGAAGAGTTAAGTTCTCTGAGCAATGGGGAAGTATTGGAACTGGCAAATAACCTGCGTAATGGTGTTCCTATGGCAACGCCAGTATTCGATGGAGCTTCCGAGAAGGAAATCAAAGCGATGCTGGAGTTGGCTGATCTGCCTACCAACGGCCAAACCGCTCTTTATGATGGTCGAACAGGAGAAGCTTTCGCCCGCCCGGTAACGGTAGGGTATATGCATATGCTTAAGCTTAATCACTTGATTGATGACAAGATGCATGCTAGGTCGACTGGCCCTTATAGCTTAGTCACTCAGCAGCCTCTGGGTGGGAAAGCCCAGTTTGGTGGACAGCGTTTTGGTGAGATGGAGGTATGGGCACTGGAATCCTATGGGGCTGCCTATACTTTGCAGGAGATGCTCACTGTGAAATCTGATGATGTGAACGGGCGCACCAAGATGTATAAAAACATCGTGGATGGGGATTACCGAATGGAAGCGGGTATGCCCGAGTCGTTTAATGTATTGACAAAGGAAATCCGCGCCCTCGGTATCGATATCGAACTGGAACAGGACTAAATGGCCACAGAAATGGGAAAACGAGCCGATGGTCGCAATAGACATATCCGCCAGCCCTGGCTATGGAGGACCGCATAATGAGAGATTTACTGAATTTGCTTAAGCAGCAAAACCAGATCGAGGAGTTCGATTCCATACGCATTGGTCTGGCATCTCCCGATATGATTCGGGCCTGGTCGTACGGGGAGGTCAAAAAGCCCGAAACCATCAACTATCGGACTTTTAAGCCGGAGCGTGATGGGCTTTTTTGCGCTAAGATTTTTGGTCCAGTTAAAGACTACGAGTGTTTATGCGGCAAATATAAGCGTCTCAAACATCGGGGCGTGATTTGCGAGAAATGTGGAGTAGAGGTGACTCTGGCCAAGGTTCGCCGGGAGCGTATGGGGCATATTGAACTGGCCAGTCCAGTGGCCCATATTTGGTTCCTAAAGTCCCTGCCTTCGCGGATCAGTTTGCTTTTAGATATGACACTCCGCGATATAGAGCGGGTTCTCTACTTTGAAGCTTCTGTAGTTATCGAGCCAGGCATGACTCCATTGGAGCGGGGGCAGCTCTTAGCGGATGAGGCCTATCTTCAAGCTGTTGAAGAGTATGGCGATGAGTTCGATGCCCGTATGGGAGCAGAAGCGGTCCAGGAAATGCTAAAAACCCTTGATCTCAAGGGAGAGGCCACAAAGCTGCGCGAGGAGATTACCAACACTAACTCTGACACCAAGATTAAAAAACTTAGCAAGCGGCTTAAACTTATGGAAGCGTTTATCGATTCGGGTAATCGCCCCGAATGGATGATTCTAGAAGTGCTCCCGGTTTTGCCGCCTGATTTACGGCCGCTAGTGCCTTTGGAAGGAGGGCGTTTTGCCACCTCTGATCTTAATGATCTATACCGGCGGGTGATTAATCGAAATAATCGTCTTAAGCGATTATTAGATCTGAATGCGCCAGATATCATTGTGCGTAATGAGAAACGCATGCTTCAGGAGTCAGTGGATGCTCTCTTGGACAACGGGCGCCGCGGCCGAGCGATCACAGGGACCAACAAGCTGCCTTTAAAATCGCTAGCCGATATGATCAAAGGCAAGCAGGGACGGTTTCGGCAAAATCTACTGGGTAAGCGGGTGGATTATTCTGGTCGCTCTGTCATTGTGGTGGGTCCAACCCTTAAGCTGCATCAGTGTGGTTTGCCCAAGAAGATGGCACTGGAACTTTTTAAACCTTTCATCTTTGGTAAGTTGGAGCGAGCTGGGCTTGCCACCACGATTAAGGCAGCAAAAAAACTGGTAGAGCGGGAAGGTCCTGAGGTATGGGACGTGTTAGAGGAGGTTATCCGCGAGCACCCGGTTATGCTTAATCGGGCCCCTACCTTGCACCGCCTTGGCATTCAGGCTTTCGAGCCGGTGCTCATTGAAGGTAAGGCGATTCAGCTCCACCCCTTGGTTTGTGTGGCTTTTAATGCTGACTTTGATGGCGACCAAATGGCGGTCCATGTACCGCTGTCCTTGGAGGCCCAGCTGGAGGCCCGCGCCCTCATGATGTCCACAAACAACATTCTGTCGCCAGCTAATGGGGAGCCCATTATTGGTCCCACCCAGGATGTAGTCTTAGGACTGTACTACATGACCTCTGAGCGGGTGAATGCCAAGGGTGAGGGGATGCTCTTCGCCGATGTCAATGAGGTACGGCGTGCCTATGAGACAGCGGCGGTTGATCTCCATGCAAAAGTTTCCGTACGTATTACCGAAACGGATCTCTCTAAACCTGAAGGTGAACGCGAAACGACCCGTATCGTGAGGACTACAGTGGGACGAGCACTGCTCTCAGAGCTCTTGCCGCCAGGGTTGCCCTTCGAGTTAGTCGATAGGAATATGACTAAAAGGGAGATTTCCAAGCTGGTCAATATCTGTTATCGGCGCCTAGGCCTTAAGACCACAGTGGTGTTTGCTGATCGCCTGATGTATCTCGGCTTCCGGCAAGCGACTCTGAGTGGTATTTCCATAGGTGTTGATGACATGGTGGTGCCAGAGGAAAAGCAACCCATTCTTGCTAGGGCGGAAGAAGAAGTTAAGGAAATTGAGGAACAATACGCCTCAGGCTTGGTTACCAATGGCGAGCGGTATAATAAAGTCGTGGATATTTGGTCCCATACCAATGACCAGGTAGCCAAGGCCATGATGGAGCGGTTAGGGAGTGAAGAGGTGGAGGACGCAGAGGGTAAAGTCGTCAAACAGCAAACCTTTAACTCCATCTATATGATGGCCGATTCTGGGGCCCGGGGATCGGCTGCCCAGATCCGTCAGCTTGCAGGTATGCGGGGTTTGATGGCTAAGCCTGACGGCTCGATCATTGAAACTCCAATTACGGCTAATTTCCGTGAAGGGCTAGATGTCCTGCAATACTTTATCTCTACCCATGGGGCTCGTAAAGGTTTGGCTGACACAGCCCTAAAAACGGCTAATTCTGGATACTTGACTCGGCGCTTAGTGGACGTCGCCCAGGATTTGGTCATCACAGAAGATGACTGTGGTACCACCCGTGGGATTAGCATGACTCCTCTGGTAGAGGGGGGTGACGTTGTAGAGCCGCTACGAGAGCGGGTGCTAGGTCGGGTATTGGCCCTTGATGTTTTTGTGCCAGGGAGCAATGAAGTGGCGATACCCGCCGGCACCCTGCTGGATGAATCCTGGGTCGATCATCTTGAAACCCTAGGCATCGATGCGGTGAAGGTCCGTTCACCTATTACCTGTGAGACCCGTTATGGGGTCTGTGCGGGTTGCTATGGGCGAGATCTGGGGCGTGGCCACCGTATCAATGTGGGTGAGGCCGTTGGGGTCATTGCGGCTCAATCCATCGGTGAGCCAGGTACGCAGCTGACTATGCGCACTTTCCATATTGGCGGCGCAGCATCCCGAACAGTCACCACCAATAGCATTGAGATTAAGTATAAGGGCAGTATCCGGTTGCATAATGTCAAGATAGTTCAGCATGAAAGTGGTAAATATGTTGCTGTCTCTCGCTCCGGGGAAGTCCATGTGGTGGATGAGCAGGGGCGTGATCGGGAACGTTATAAGATTCCCTATGGCGCTGAGCTTTCGGTGGGAGATGGCGATGTGGTGGAACCGGGTCAAGTAGTGGCCACCTGGGATCCCCATACTCATCCCGTGATTACAGAAGTGGCGGGCAAAGTCAGACTTCAGGATTTTGTGGAAGGCACCACCGTGGAACGCCAGGTTGATGAGGTCACTGGCTTGACTAGCCTCACCGTGCTTGATCCTAAGCAACGAGGCGCCGCTGCTAGGGAATTGCGCCCGATGGTTAAGCTAGTTGATGAAACAGGAAGTGACTTATGCATTGCAGGAACGGATATCCCTGCCCATTATTATTTGCCAGCAGGGGCTATCGTTTCGGCAGAGGATGCTACCATGGTCGGTGTGGGTGATGTGCTAGCGCGATTGCCCCAAGAATCCAGTAAGACCCGCGATATTACGGGTGGTTTGCCGAGGGTGGCCGACCTATTCGAGGCACGTAAACCGAAAGACCCCGCGGTCCTTGCCGAAATTTCGGGGACCGTAAGTTTTGGTAAGGAAACTAAGGGTAAACAGCGGCTTATTATCACTGGAAGCGATGGCGAACGGCATGAAGAATTGATCCCCAAGTGGCGTCAAGTCAATGTATTCGAAGGTGAACACGTTGAAAAAGGTGAAGTGATCGTTGATGGGCCGCCTGCGCCCCATGACATTCTACGTCTACGGGGTGTGGAAGAGTTAACTCAATATATTGTTAACGAAGTCCAGGATGTATATCGCTTACAAGGGGTGAAAATCAATGACAAGCACATTGAAGTCATTGTTTGCCAAATGCTTCGCAAGGTGGAAATAATAGAACCTGGAGATACCAGCTTTCTTAAGGGTGAGCAGGTTGATAAGGCGAGATTGTTGGAGGAAAATGAAAAGGTAGAGAAAGATGGCAAACTATCTGCCCGTTTTGAGCCGGTGCTTCTTGGTATCACCAAGGCCTCACTAGCGACAGAATCTTTCATCTCGGCCGCCTCCTTCCAAGAAACTACGCGTGTGCTCACGGAAGCAGCCGTAACAGGCAAGAGCGATGAGTTGCGCGGATTGAAGGAAAATGTGATTGTGGGCCGCTTGATTCCTGCGGGGACGGGATTAGCTTATCACTCTGAGCGGCGTCGCAAGCGGCATATGTTAGAGCAATCAGAAGCCCTAACCGGGGAAGCAAGTTCTTCTCGTTATGGGGAGGGTGAAATTTCTGAGTCAGGTGCTGCGACTGCTTGACAAAAAAGCTCATCGAGCCTAAAATCTCCAGTTTCCTACGTAGGCGTCCTCCTTGAAAAGGTCAAGGAGGACGCCGTAAGTTTAGAAATTAGAAACCCAAATCCTGAAGCGTTCACTCTCCGACAGTTGTCGGCGTTTGGGCGCTTAACTTTATTTTGTCCGGAGTATTCAGAATCCATGGCTACCATTAACCAGTTGGTTCGCAAGCCGCGGGTACGGCAGAGAAAGAAAAGTAATGTACCTGCATTGCAGGCCTGTCCCCAGAAGCGGGGAGTCTGTACTCGGGTCTACACGACGACGCCCAAGAAGCCTAACTCGGCTTTGCGTAAGGTAGCCCGTGTGCGCCTAACCAACAGCATGGAAGTCACCTCCTATATTGGGGGTGAAGGGCATAATTTACAGGAACACTCTGTGGTCCTGATTCGGGGTGGTCGTGTTAAGGACTTGCCCGGTGTGCGTTACCACATTGTACGGGGTTCCTTAGATACAGCAGGGGTAGGGGATCGTCGGCAGGGTCGTTCCAAGTATGGGGCCAAGCGCCCGAAGGGCTAGTGATACCCCCTTATCTATAGAGGTTGGATGAAATAAACGAACTGGACGGAAGAGATGCCAAGAAAACGGGTTATTACTGGGCGGGAAGTGCTACCAGACCCTAAATATGGGAGCGCACAGCTAGCTAAGTTTATTACTATTCTTATGCTCAATGGCAAGAAATCGCTGGCGGAGAAGATAGTCTATGGAGCCTTGGATCGCGCTGCGGAAAAAGCGAATCAAGAGCCCATGGATATCTTGGAAAAGGCGTTGGAAAATGTTCGTCCATTAGTTGAGGTTAAATCCCGTCGGGTAGGTGGGGCAACTTATCAGGTGCCCATAGAAGTCCGTCCTGAGCGACGTTCTACCCTTGCGATGCGCTGGCTGGTGGAAGCTGCCCGCAAGCGGGGCGAGAAATCCATGGGGTTGCGTCTGGCTGGAGAACTCATGGATGCCTATGAGGGTAAGGGAACTGCGGTCAAGAAACGGGAGGATACTCACCGCATGGCAGAGGCGAATAAGGCTTTTGCCCACTATCGTTGGTGAGTATCTGGTGGTTCGGATTATTTCTTCAAATTAAGGATTTGCTGTCGTGGCCCGGAAGACCCCTATCGAACGCTATCGTAATATTGGCATTATGGCCCATATTGATGCCGGTAAAACTACTACCACTGAACGTATCCTGTATTACACAGGTGTCTCCCATAAGATTGGTGAGGTTCATGATGGTGCTGCCGCTATGGACTGGATGGAGCAGGAACAGGAAAGGGGAATTACGATCACCTCGGCAGCAACAACCTGTTTCTGGAAAGGCATGGAGAGGCAATTTCCCGAGCACCGGGTCAATATTATTGATACGCCGGGGCACGTGGATTTCACCATTGAGGTAGAACGCTCTCTGCGGGTGTTAGATGGTGCCGTTGCCGTATTCTGTGCCGTAGGGGGGGTTGAACCCCAATCAGAAACGGTATGGCGGCAGGCAAACAAATACAAAGTCCCCCGCTTGGCATTCGTTAATAAGATGGATAGACAGGGGGCTGATTTCTTCCGAGTCGTCGGGCAAGTTCGTACCCGGCTGGGGGCTAATCCCGTTCCTATTCAGGTTCCTATTGGGGCTGAGGAAAATTTTAAGGGGGTGGTTGACCTTATAAAGATGAAGGCCATCTATTGGGATGAGAGCAGTAAGGGTATGTCTTTTGAAGAAAAGGACATACCGGAGGATCTGCAAGCCACTTGCGATGAATATCGGGAAAAGATGGTGGAAGCCGCTGCCGAGGCCTCCGAAGAATTAATGGAAAAGTACCTTGAGGGAAGCGAACTGTCGTCGGAGGATATTACCAAGGGTCTTCGTACCCGCACCTTGAATGGAGAAATCGTTCCGGCTTTGTGCGGTTCAGCCTTTAAAAATAAGGGGGTTCAGGCAGTATTGGATGCGGTCATTTCTTATATGCCTTCTCCCGTTGAAGTTCCCCCTATCAAAGGCATCCAACAAGATGAGACCGAAGTCAAACGCCATGCCTCTGATGAAGAGCCGTTTGCTGCTCTAGCTTTTAAGATCGCCTCCGATCCCTACGTGGGAAACCTTACCTTTTTCCGGGTTTATTCTGGGGTGTTAAGTTCAGGGGATACGGTCTACAACGCGGCTTCTGGAAACCGCGAGCGCATTGGCCGCTTGCTTCAGATGCATGCTAATAGCCGGGAAGAAATTAAAGATGTGGGGGCGGGTGATATCGCCGCTGCGGTTGGTCTAAAAAACGTGACTACGGGTGATACCATATGCGATATGGACCATATCGTTTTATTGGAGCGGATGGAGTTTCCCGACCCCGTAATCTCCGTTGCCATCGAGCCTAAAACTAAGGCGGACCAAGAAAAGATGTCCCTTGCCCTTGGAAAGCTGGCTAAGGAGGATCCCTCTTTTAGAGTTCGAACGGATGAAGAATCTGGCCAGACCATTATCTCGGGAATGGGGGAGTTACACCTTGATATTATTGTTGATCGCATGAAGCGAGAGTTTAAGGTGGAGGCTAATGTAGGTGCTCCCCAAGTAGCTTATCGGGAAACAATACATCAGAGTGTGGAGCAAGAAGGAAAATTTGTACGCCAGAGCGGTGGTCGTGGTCAGTATGGTCATGTATGGCTTCGGATCGAACCTCAAGAGCGGGGTAAGGGGTACGAGTTTGTCAACAAAATCGTGGGGGGGGCTATCCCCAAGGAATTTATTCCTGCCGTTGACAAGGGGATAAAAGAGCAGACCGAGAACGGAGTTATTGCGGGATATCCCGTAGTGGATGTCAAGGTCACGCTATATGACGGTTCATACCACGATGTAGATTCTAGTGAAATGGCCTTTAAAATTGCAGGTTCTATGGCTTTCAAGGAGGGAATGCAAAAAGCAGATCCCGTGCTGTTAGAACCTGTTATGAAGGTGGAAGTAGTAACCCCTGAGGAATACATGGGTGATGTGATGGGTGATCTTAATCGGCGTCGTGGTATGGTCCAGGGAATGGATGACTCCCCTAGTGGCAAGGTCATTCGTGCGGAGGTGCCATTGGCGGAAATGTTCGGTTATGCCACTGATCTCCGTTCGGCCACTCAGGGGCGGGCTAACTATACGATGGAGTTTTCAAAGTATAATGAGGCGCCCTCTAACATCGCTGGGGCAATTATCAAAAAGTCTCAATAAGATAAGATAGACAGTTATTTTTGTGAGGTGAGCGACTGTGTCCAAGGCGAAATTTGAGCGGAAGAAGCCGCATATCAACGTAGGCACGATTGGTCACGTAGACCATGGTAAGACGACGTTAACGGCGGCGTTGACGAGGGTGTTAGCGGAGCAATATGGAGGGGAGTTTAGGGCCTATGATCAGATAGACAACGCGCCGGAGGAGCGGGAGCGAGGGATTACGATAGCGACGGCGCACGTGGAATATGAGACGGAGGCTCGCCACTATGCGCACGTGGACTGTCCTGGTCATGCGGATTATGTGAAGAACATGATTACGGGTGCGGCGCAGATGGACGGGGCGATATTGGTGGTATCGGCGGCGGATGGTCCGATGCCGCAGACGCGGGAGCATATTTTGTTGGCGCGTCAGGTGGGGGTCCCGTTCATTTTGGTGTATTTGAACAAGGCGGACATGGTGGACGACCCGGAGCTATTGGAGCTTGTGGAGATGGAGGTTCGGGAGCTGTTGGACAGTTACCAGTTTCCGGGGGATGACACACCGATAGTGGTGGGCAGTGCGTTGAAGGCTTTGGAAGGGGACACGAGCGAGATAGGGATTCCGTCGATATTGAAGTTAGTGGAGGCGATGGATGCGTATATTCCGGAGCCCCAGCGTGCGGTGGACCAGCCATTTTTGATGCCGATAGAGGATGTGTTTTCGATATCGGGCCGGGGGACGGTGGTGACGGGCCGCGTGGAGCGAGGGATTGTCAAGGTGGGTGATGAGATAGAGATCGTAGGGATGCGGGAGACGCAGAAGACGACCTGTACGGGAGTGGAGATGTTTCGCAAGCTCTTGGACGAGGGTCGAGCGGGGGACAATGTGGGGGTCTTGTTGCGGGGGACCAAGCGCGAGGATGTGGAGCGCGGGCAGGTACTTGCCAAGCCGGGTTCGATTACGCCGCACACGAAGTTTCATGCGGAGGTGTATGTTCTTTCCAAGGATGAGGGGGGTCGGCACACGCCGTTTTTCACGGGGTATCGTCCGCAGTTTTATTTTCGGACCACGGATGTGACCGGCGCCATTGATTTGCCCGAGGGGGTGGAGATGGTGATGCCGGGGGATAATATTCAGATGACGGTCAGTTTGATTGCGCCCATTGCGATGGAGGAGGGCTTGCGTTTTGCGGTCCGCGAAGGGGGGCGTACGGTAGGGGCCGGCGTCGTCAGTAAAGTTATTGAGTAACGGCATGGCCAAGCAACAAGTTATTAGGATTCGGTTAAAGGCGTTCGATCATCGCCTAATTGACCAGTCAGCACGGGAAATTGTAGATACCGCTAAGCGCACGGGTGCCCACGTACGTGGGCCGATTCCTTTGCCTACTCGGAAGGAGCGGTTTACGATTTTGATATCGCCCCATGTTAACAAGGATGCTCGAGATCAGTATGAGATCCGTACCCATAAACGGTTAATGGATATTGTTGAACCGACGGAAAAGACTGTTGACGCCTTGATGAAGCTAGATTTGGCTGCGGGTGTCGACGTCCAGATCAAGCTAACTTGATAAAACTATGTGATGGTAGGCGCGAGGATAGGCGAATGGCAATCGGACTAGTCGGCCGAAAGTTGGGGATGACAAGAGTCTTTACTGACGAGGGGGAATCAATACCGGTAACGGTTATCGAGGCAACTCCAAATCGGATTTCACAGATTAAGACTCTGGAGCGGGATAGTTATCGGGCGTTGCAAGTGACATTAGGTGAGAAGCGACCTTCTCGAGTCACCAAACCTCTAAAGGGGCACTTTGCAAAGGCGGGGGTGGAGCCAGGTCGAAAGTTGCACGAGTTTCGCCTTGCAGAGGGGGAAGGAGCAGATGCCGAGGCTGGCAGCGAATTAAAGGTTGGCTTATTTGAAGCCGGGCAGAAGGTTGATGTTACGGGTACTACCCGTGGGCGTGGCTTTGCAGGCGTGGTCCGCCGTTACCGTTTCGGTGGTGGAGACGCTAGTCATGGCAATTCGTTATCCCATCGTGCTCCAGGTTCTATTGGTCAATGCCAGACTCCGGGTCGAGTGTTTAAAGGAAAAAAAATGGCTGGGCAGATGGGAAATGTGCAGCGCACTGTTCAAAACCTTGAGTTGGTGCGGGTCGACGAGGAACGCCATTTGCTATTGGTGAAAGGGGCCATTCCTGGCGCGCCAGGGGGTGATGTGGTGGTGAAGCCTGCAGCCAAGGCCGCGGTAGGTAAGTAAGATAAAAGGAGGAAGCGGTGGAGCTCGCAGTGCAATCGCTCGCGGAAAACGCTGAAACGGGTATGATACAAGTATCCGATGTCGTGTTTGCTCAATACTTTAACGAGCCTCTTATCCATCAAGTGGTAACTGCTTATTTGGCTAAAGATCGAGCGGGCACGCGTGCTCAAAAAACGCGCTCAGAAGTTCGAGGCGGTGGCGCTAAGCCTTTTCGCCAGAAAGGAACTGGTCGTGCCCGGGCAGGTACCATTCGGAGTCCCCTATGGCGGGGAGGCGGTAAGGTTTTTGCCGCTAAGCCGAGGGATTATTCCCAGAAAGTAAATAAAAAAATGTATCGGGCCGCTATGCGCTCGATCCTCTCTGAGCTTGCGCGCCAGGATAGATTGCGGGTGGTCAATGAGATTGTGTTTCCTGAGCCCAAAACAAAGGAATTAGTCAAATTATTGAGCGCTTATGATTGGCGTAGCGTGTTGGTGGTGGTTGCTGAAGATAATCCTAATCTTGAACTGTCAGCCCGTAATATCCCGGCGGTTGCTGTAGGAAATGCGAGCAACATAAGTCCTGTTGATCTGATCCGGTTTGATGGAGTTCTAGCAACAGATGCTGCAATCCGTCGTTTCGAGGAGAGCCTCGCATGAACGAGGAGCGTTTAACTAAAATTATTTTAGCGCCTGTGATCTCGGAAAAAAGCACCTTAGTTGGGGAAAAGCATAACCAGGTGGTGTTAAAAGTGTTGCCTGATGCTAACAAGCGAGAGGTCAAGCAGGCGGTTGAGCTTTTGTTTGATGTTAAAGTCGCTGAGGTGCGTACAGCGCGTATTAAGGGGAAGAGTAAGCGTTTTGGCCGCTATACCGGTCGCCGCAGTGATTGGAAAAAGGCTTATGTATCACTGCAGGAAGGTCACGAGATTGACTTTATGGGTGCCGGGTAAGCGCAGGATTATTGCTTAATAAATTAAGGAAACGGCTATGCCGATCGTAAAAGCTAAACCTACATCCGCTGGTCGTCGGTTTGTGGTACAGATAACCTCTCCTGAGTTATATAAGGGGAGACCCCATCCGGCTTTGACTGAGAAGCTGAGCAAGAGCGGAGGCCGGAACAATCAAGGTAGAATTACTGTTCGCCACTCTGGTGGTGGGCATAAGCGACTCTATCGAGTTATTGATTTTAAACGCAATAAAATTGGCGTTCCTGGGCGTGTGGAAAGGATAGAGTACGATCCTAATCGTAGCGCTCATATTGCACTAATCAGCTACTCTGATGGAGAAAAGCGGTATATTATTGCACCCAAGGCGATCCGAGTTGGAACTTCTGTAACCTCGGGTCAGGATGCGCCAATTCGTGATGGGAATTGCCTTCCTCTACGGAATATTCCTGTGGGTACGCTCGTGCATTGTGTCGAGTTAAAACCAGGCAAGGGTGCCCAATTGGCGCGGAGCGCTGGCGCTTCCTGCCAGTTGGTTGCCCGTGAAGGCAGTCATGCGATGTTGCGCCTCCGCTCAGGTGAGATACGAAGAGTACCGCTTGAGTGCCGTGCGACGGTTGGAGAAGTTGGCAATGACGGGCATGGCCTGCGTTCCCTGGGGAAGGCGGGGGCTAAGCGTTGGCAGGGGAAGCGCCCCACCGTGCGCGGAGTTGCGATGAATCCCGTAGACCATCCCCATGGGGGTGGTGAAGGTCGAACTTCAGGTGGTCGCCATCCGGTGAGTCCTTGGGGGGTTCCTACCAAAGGATATAAGACCCGCCGTAATAAGCGTACCGGGAAATTTATTGTGCGTCGACGTAAGTAAATAACTCAGTGAGGATGAAGCATGCCGCGTTCGATTAAAAAAGGCCCGTTTGTAGACCCCCACCTAACAAAGAAGGTGGCGGAGGCAAGCGCGACCCAGAGCCGACGTCCGATTAAGACGTGGTCGCGTCGCTCGATGATCGTTCCGGAGATGATTGGACTGACAATTGCTGTGCATAATGGTCGGCAGCATGTCCCTATTTTTGTCACCGAGAATATGGTTGGTCACAAGTTGGGTGAGTTTGCCCCAACTCGTACTTTTAAAGGCCATGTGGCTGACAAAAAGTCAAGGTAACGGAGCGAAAGATGGCAACTACAGCAACACTAAAATATGCGCGGCTGTCGGCACAAAAAGGTCGGTTGGTTGCCGACCAGATTCGCGGGCTACCTGTGGATAAAGCGTTAGACGTTTTGACTTTTAGCCCCAAGAAAGCATCAGGAATTATCAAGAAGGTATTGGAGTCGGCTGTTGCTAATGCTGAGCACAACGACGGGGCTGATATCGACGAGCTGCGGGTTGCTGCCATTATGGTCAACGAAGGACCTACCATGAAGCGAATCCGTGCAAGAGCTAGAGGGCGCGCCAGTCGGATTTTTAAGCGTTCTTGCCATATCAGGGTGATAGTTGCAGAGGATTAGGAGAGCATAGGAATGGGGCAGAAGGTACATCCTACGGGGATTCGCCTTGGTATCGTCAAGGACTGGAATTCTAAGTGGTATGCGGACAGCAGCCAGTTTAGTGATTTGCTCAATAATGATTTGGGAGTTCGCAGCCATCTTACCAAGAAGCTATCCCATGCACTAGTCAGTAATATTCAAATTGATCGGCCAGCACGTAATGCTCGGATTACTATACATACGGCGCGTCCGGGTATTGTCATTGGGAAGAAGGGCGAAGACATCAATAACTTGCGGCAAGAAGTCTCTGAGATGATGGGGATACCCGTTCATATTAACATTCAAGAGATACGCAAGCCTGAGTTAGATGCCACCCTCGTTGCTGCAAATGTGGCGCAGCAGCTTGAGCGGCGAATCATGTTTCGTCGAGCCATGAAGCGTGCTGTTACCAACGCTATGCGTGTAGGTGCCCAAGGCATTCGTATAAAAGTCTCTGGGCGCTTAAATGGGGCGGAAATTGCTCGCAATGAGTGGTACCGAGAAGGCCGAGTGCCGTTGCATACGCTGCGAGCTAATATTGACTATGGTTTTGCTGAGGCGAAAACCACCTATGGAGTTCTTGGTGTCAAGGTATGGATATTCAAGGGCGAAGTGTTTGAACAGCCGGATCAGCAAGTTACCGCAGGGAACTCGGCGATAAGCTAAGGTAATAGACTATGTTACAGCCGAAAAGAACCAAGTTCCGTAAGCAACAAAAAGGCAGAAACCGCGGGCAATCGCTACGGGGTAACCAAGTGGATTTTGGCGAGTATGGATTGAAAGCCATTGGTAGAGGGAAGATTACAGCACGTCAAATCGAAGCTGCACGTCGTGCTATGACGAGATATGTTAAGCGGGGCGGGAAAATTTGGATCCGGATTTTCCCAGATAAGCCCATTACTCAAAAACCTCTTGAAGTGCGCCAAGGAAAAGGAAAGGGTAATGTAGAATATTGGGCTGCTAACGTGCAACCTGGGCGTGTCCTTTATGAGATGGAAGGGGTACCGGAAGAGGTAGCACGAAGGGCTTTCGAGTTGGCGGCAGCTAAATTGCCTGTTAAGACGGTATTTGTTACACGGGCGGTCATGTAATGAAAGCTCAAGAGTTGCGAACAAAGACAGTGGATGAGTTACAGAAGGAACTCCTGGAGCTCTCTCGAGAGCAATTTAAACTGCGTATGCAAAAGGGTACCGGGCAATTGGCGCGAAATAGCGAGCTAAATCGAGTGCGACGTAGTATTGCTCGAGTTAAGACAGTGCTAACAGAGAAAGAGCAGGCGCAGTAGATATGAGTGATCAGGAGAAATCTTTACGCACCGTTATTGGTCGTGTAGTGAGTGATAAAATGGATAAGACAATCACGGTGCTTGTAGAGCGTAGAGTTGCGCATCCTCTCTATAAAAAGTATGTAAAGCGTTTCACGAAGTTACATGCTCATGACGAAAATAATGAGTGTCGAGTGGGTGATGTGGTAGCAGTCTCAGTAACACGCCCGCTCTCCAAGACCAAGACTTGGAAATTGGTTAATGTCCTTGAACGCACACGCTGAATAATGGTCGTTTTCCCGATGATATTAGGTGGAGAGCAATAATGATTCAAATGCAGACCAGCCTAGAGGCGGCAGATAACAGCGGTGCTCGGCGACTTGTTTGTATTAAAGTGTTAGGCGGATCGCAGCGGCGCTATGCAGGAATTGGTGACGTTATTAAAGTTGCAGTCAAGGAGGCTATTCCGCGGGGCAAGGTCAAGAAAGGTGAAGTTTATAACGCAGTGATTGTACGGACCAAAAAAGGGGTTCGTCGTGCAGACGGATCACTTATCCGATTTGATAATAATGCCGCGGTATTATTGAATAATCAGTTACAGCCTATAGGGACTCGAATTTTTGGTCCTGTGACGCGGGAGCTGCGTGTCGAAAACTTCATGAGGATAGTTTCTTTGGCCCCGGAAGTGTTGTAGGGAGGGTGATGATGCGCAGAGTACGGGTAGGCGATGAAGTTGTCGTTACTGCTGGTAGAAGTAGAGGGAAGCGAGGAAAAGTTTTACGCGTAGTGGGCGGCGGTGACCGTGTAATTGTAGAAGAGGTCAATATGGTGAAGCGGCACACTCGGCCTAATCCGGCAGATAATAAGCCAGGAGGAATTGTCGAGCAGGAAGCGCCGGTGCATATCTCCAATGTTATGCTTTACAACCCGGTTACGGAGAAAGGTGATCGAGTTGGTTTTAAGAGATTGGAAGATGGCCGTAAGGTACGCTATTTCAAGTCAAACGGTGAAGTCGTTGACGCTTAGTTTAGAAAAATAGCCGAAGTTACTTGGGCTTAATCCAAGGCTTAGTGGTAAATTAGTATGGTAAGGTTACAAGAATATTACCGGGACACCGTTGTTAGCCAATTGCAAGAGCAATTTGGTTATCGGTCAGTGATGGCAGTGCCCCGTATCGAAAAGATCACCCTGAATATGGGGGTGGGGGAAGCTGTTGGGGATAAAAAAATCCTAGAGCATGCGATGGCTGACATGGCTAAAATATCTGGCCAGAAGCCGGTACTCACTCGTGCTCGGAATTCGGTGGCAGGGTTTAAAATCCGCAAGGACTGGCCCATTGGGTGTAAAGTTACCTTGCGCCGTGATCGGATGTACGAATTTTTAGATCGCTTCATTAACATCGCGATTCCCCGTGTTCGAGACTTCCGGGGGCTTAGCCCCAAGTCTTTTGATGGAAGGGGTAACTATAATATGGGTATTCGTGAACAGATTATTTTCCCGGAGATCGACTACGACCAGATCGATACCATACGGGGAATGAATATCACCATAACGACTACAGCGAAGACGGATGAAGAAGGTCGCGTATTGCTTAGGGCATTTAATTTTCCCTTCAGGACATAGACGGAGCAGGGCTGGAAGTTAGGGATGTCAAAAAAGTGCATGATTAATCGAGAGTTGAAGCGGGTACGCACGGCGCGTAAATATGCGGCCAAGCGCGCAGAATTAAAAGCACGGATGCAGGACGAAAGTCTCAGCCCAGAGGAGCGGGAACAGGCCATGCTTAAATTCCATAGCCTGCCAAGGGATTCTTCGCCTGTGCGCCAACGGAGACGTTGCCGTTTAACCGGAAGACCCCATGGCTATGTACGTAAATTCGGTTTGTCCCGTAACAAATTGCGTGAGGTAGCGATGCGTGGCGATGTTCCAGGGCTGGTTAAGGCCAGTTGGTAACCATCTATAAAAATGTAAGAGCGCAAAGGGGCTAGGAATATCATGAGTATGACCGATCCAATCTCGGACATGCTGACGCGAGTGCGTAACGGCCAAACTGCGGGCAAGTTAGAAGTCAGTATGCCTTCTTCAAAACTGAAGGAAAATATTGCCCGCGTGTTGAAAGAAGAAGGTTATATTGAAGATTATAAGGTGGTGGATGATACGAAGCCCGCCTTAGTTGTGCACTTAAAGTATTATGAAGGTAAGCCCGTGATTGATGAAATTCAACGAGTAAGTCGCCCCGGGCTGCGTATATACAAAGGTAAGGATAGTTTGCCTAAGATCCGTGGTGGGTTAGGTGTTGCCATCGTCTCCACGTCTCGCGGTGTCATGACCGACAAGGCTGCAAGATCTGCTGGTGAAGGCGGCGAAGTCTTGTGCTACGTTGCCTAAAGAGGTAGGGAAAGATGTCAAGAATTGCGAATAACCCAGTGCCGATCCCTAAGGGTGTCGAAGTCACGTTTGCCGGAAACAATATTGAGGTAAAGGGAACAAAGGGTTCTCTGGGGCTTGCCATTCACCCCTTAGTACAAATAATCCAGGAAGGGGAAATATTGTCTTTTGCGCCAAAGGGTGTAGAAAAACAGGCAAGAGCACTCAGTGGGACTACCCGCGCCTTGGTGAGTAATATGGTGCAGGGGGTTAGTCAAGGTTTTGAGCGGCGCTTACAACTTGTTGGAGTAGGTTACCGAGCGCAGATGCAAGGGCAAAAGCTTGTGCTCAATTTGGGTTTCTCTCATCCTATTGAGTTCACTGCGCCAGCAAACCTTACCATCGAGGTACCGAGCCCGACTGAAATAGTCATCAAAGGGGCTGATAAGCAACAAGTTGGACAGGTTGCGGCAAATATTCGCAGATTTAGGCCGCCTGAACCTTATAAGGGAAAAGGTGTGCGCTATGCAGACGAAATAGTTGTGCGCAAGGAAGCGAAGAAGAAATAGCGAAGGCAGGAACGTAGCAGCGTGGATAAAAAAGTAGCAAGGTTACGGCGTGCGACTAAAGCGCGGCACAAAATCCGTGGGCTGGGAGTAGCGCGGTTAATGGTTCATCGCACTCCCAAGCATATTTATGTGCAGATAATCAAGCCGACAGGCGGGGATGTCGTTGCCAGTGCTTCAACGCTAGAGCCAGAGTTAAAGCAGCAGTTGAAGAATACTGGTAATAAAGAAGCAGCAATCACCGTTGGAAAAGTAATTGCTGAACGGGCTAAGGCGCAGGGTATTGCCAAGGTTGCCTTTGATCGTTCTGGTTACAAATATCATGGTCGGGTAAAGGCATTGGCAGACGCGGCCCGTGAAGGTGGATTACAGTTTTAAGGGTTGGAGTTGATGGCACAGACAGATCGGCGGATGACAGGAGATGCATTGCTGGAGAAATTAGTTGGCGTGAGACGTGTTGCCAAGGTGGTGAAGGGCGGGCGCCAATTTGGTTTTTCGGCTTTGACAGTGGTGGGCGATGGTAAGGGACGGGTTGGATTTGGCCGAGGTAAGGCTCGCGAAGTTCCTGTTGCCATTCAGAAGGCCATGGAAAACGCGAGAAAAAACATGATTTTTGTTCCCCTAAAAGGGGATACGCTGCAACATCCCATTACTGCTCGCCATGGTGCTGCCAAAGTACATATGCAGCCTGCCTCTGAGGGAACAGGGATTATTGCCGGCGGTGCAATGCGTGCTGTTTTTGAGGTGGTGGGTGTACATAACGTCTTGGCCAAGTGTATAGGTTCGGCAAATCCTGTTAACGTAGTGCGAGCTACGGTTAAGGGGCTTGTAGAGATGTCAAACCCGGAAGGGATTGCAGCCAAACGGGGCAAAACCCTTGAAGATATTATGGGTGAGTGATGGCAACGGAAAAGACAACACTCAAGGTCACGCTGGTAAGAAGTACTATCGGGCGGTTGGCAAAGCATAAAGCATGTGTTGCTGGCTTAGGGCTTCGCCGGATTGGGCAGACAGTTGAGGTTATTGACACTCCAGAGAATCGAGGAATGATTCAAAAGGTGTCTTACCTTCTAAGGTTAGAGGAAGGCTAGAATGCGATTAAATATGATTGCCTCAGCTCCTGGTGCTAAACAGGCGGCAAAGCGTGCCGGGCGTGGTATTGGCTCTGGTTTGGGCAAAACCTGTGGGCGTGGTCATAAGGGTCAAAAGTCCCGCTCTGGAGGCTTCCACAAGGTTGGCTTTGAGGGTGGGCAGATGCCTTTGCAAAGGCGTGTCCCTAAAATTGGTTTCCATTCTCGTAAGGCACGCTTTGCAGCCGAGGTACGCCTCGATCAACTTGCAAAGATGAAAGCTGATACCGTAGACCTGTCAGCCCTTATAAAGGCGGGTTTGGTTCCAAAGCACGCCAAGCGTGTTAAGGTAATTGCCTCGGGTAAGATTGATAAACCGGTGAATCTGCAGGGCATTGGAGCATCTGCAGGCGCACGTAAAGCTATTGAAGCGGCAGGCGGCCGCATCGGAGAATAACTGTGGCGAAACGCGCCTCCAAAAAGTCATTTGATCAGGGCACTTTGGGTAAATTAACGGAGCTGCGACAAAGGCTACTCTTTGTTTTGGGTGCCTTGTTAGTTTATCGGGTCGGTACCTTTATTCCCGTTCCCGGGATTGATCCGGTGACTTTAGCTGCTTTGTTTGAGCAGCAGCGTGGTACCATTCTAGACATGTTTAACATGTTCTCTGGAGGTGCGTTGGAGCGTCTATCCGTCTTTGCTTTGGGGATTATGCCGTATATCTCGGCCTCCATCATTATGCAATTGCTGACGGTAGTCCATCCTAAGTTGGAGCAAATGCGGAAAGAGGGTGCTTCGGGACGGCGGAAAATCACCCAATATACGCGTTACGGTACGCTCGTGCTGGCAACGATACAGGCTATTGGCGTGGCTATTGCTCTGGAATCCCAGCAGGTGGGGGGCGCATCTGTGGTTATTGAAGCCGGCCTGGTTTTTAGGGTAACAGCGGTGGTGACGTTGGTTACTGGGACTTTATTCCTCATGTGGTTAGGCGAGCAGATTACTGAGCGTGGTATAGGGAATGGGATCTCGCTCATTATTTTTGCGGCCATTGTCGCTGGGTTACCTTCAGCCCTTGGCGGAACGTTGGAGTTAGCGCGAACTGGTGAGTTGCATACCTTCACAGTATTGGTGCTTTTAACATTGGCTTTGTTAGTGACAGCCTTTGTGGTGTTTATGGAGCGGGCCCAACGGCGTATCCCGGTACATTATGCTAAGCAGCAGCATGGAAGAAGAGTCTATGGCGGCCAGGTGAGTCATTTGCCGTTAAAAATTAATATGTCTGGCGTTATTCCCCCTATCTTTGCATCAAGCATTATCTTGTTTCCTGCAACGGTGGCGAGTTGGTTTGGTGCTAGCGAAGGTATGGGTTGGCTCAGAGATCTGTCGGCTACCCTTTCACCAGGGCAGCCTATTTATGTACTGCTGTATGCTGTAGCTATTATCTTCTTTTGCTTCTTTTATACAGCGCTAGTGTTTAACCCAAAAGAGACAGCAGATAATCTGAAAAAATCCGGGGCGTTTATTCCGGGAATACGGCCGGGAGCTCAGACCACTCGGTATATTGATACTGTAATGGGACGACTGACTTTGGGTGGTGCCATTTATGTCACTGCGGTATGCCTTCTACCAGAGTTTTTAATTCTGTATTGGAATGTTCCGTTTTATTTTGGCGGTACCTCCTTGTTGATTATCGTGGTTGTGGTTATGGATTTCGTTGCCCAGGTGCAGGCCCATTTAATGTCCCATCAGTATGAGAGTTTGCTGAAGAAATCACAGTTGAAGGGAAGTGGAGCGACCACTGGAGGTTTACTACATTGATTGGTAAAGGGGCAGGAGTGGGGTAATGAAAGTTCGCGCTTCGGTAAAAAAAGTTTGCCGCCATTGCAAGGTTGTACGTCGAAAGGGCGTCGTGCGAATCATATGTAAAGACGCCCGCCATAAACAGCGTCAAGGGTAAAGATTTAGTTGGATTAACTAAGATAGTTGTCAGTGTGTTAGCTCATAGAGTAAAATGCGCGGTTTCGCGAAATGCAACTGACAGCCTTATGGAGATGAGGTGAATGGCCCGTATTGCTGGAATTAATATCCCGGTGCACAAGCACACGGTAATTGCGCTTACCTCCATTTATGGAGTAGGCCCAACCCGGGCTAAGAAGATCTGTGAGGCAGCTGGTGTTGCCTCTGACAAGAAGGTTAAAGATCTTTCTGATAGCGAGCTAGAAGGGTTGCGTGCTGAGGTTGCGAAGTATCCTGTAGAAGGTGACTTGCGACGTGAAATAAGCATGGATATCAAACGATTGATGGACCTAGGTTGTTATCGTGGACTTCGCCATCGGAGGGGGCTCCCAGTGCGGGGGCAGCGTACCCAGACGAATGCAAGGACACGTAAGGGCCCGCGGCGGTTAGTTAGAAAGTAAGGCAAAAATCGAGTAGGATTTCATGGCGAAAGCGAGCGCAAAAAAACGGGTAAAAAGGGTCGTTGTTGACGGCATTGCCCATATTCATGCCTCTTTTAACAATACGATTGTGACAATTACTGACCGTCAGGGGAATACCCTCGCATGGGCAACATCCGGGGGTAGTGGTTTCCGAGGTTCACGTAAGAGTACCCCCTTTGCTGCCCAGGTGGCTGCCGAGAAAGCTGGACGGGTAGCCCAAGAGATGGGCATGAAGAATTTGGAAGTGCGTGTTAAAGGACCAGGGCCTGGGCGCGAGTCTGCTGCGCGAGCCCTGAACAATGTAGGATTTAAGGTTACCAATATCGCGGATGTCACACCCATCCCCCATAATGGATGCCGTCCCCCTAAAAAGCGAAGAGTTTGAGAAGGAGAATTAACGTTGGCTAAATATACAGGTCCTAAGCTTAAGCAGGCACGGCGTGAGGGCACGGATCTGTTTCTAAAAAGCGGTGTTCGCCCTATCGATTCCAAGTGCAAGATAGAGCAAGTACCTGGACAGCATGGAGCTGGAGCTAGGCGTGCCCGCATGTCGGATTATGCGCTGCAGCTACGAGAGAAACAAAAGCTGCGTCGTATGTATGGTGTATTAGAGAAGCAGTTTCGACGCTACTACAAGGAGGCTGCTCGGCGTAGAGGGTCTACGGGCGAGAATTTGCTTAAATTGCTTGAATCGCGTCTTGATAATGTGGTTTATAGGATGGGGTTTGGTAGTACCCGCGCAGAAGCACGGCAGCTTATTAGTCACAAGGGAATCTTGGTTAATGGAAAGGTGATTAATGTTCCTTCCTACCAGATACGGGCTGAAGATGTAGTCTCCGTTAGGGAAAAGGCTAAGAAACAAGACCGGATAAAATTTGCGCTTGAGTTAGCCCAGGCTCGCCCTGAGCTCGATTGGATAGAGATTAATATGGGTAAGCTAGAGGGTACCTTTAAGAGAGTACCGGAACGTAGCGAACTGGCCCCCGATATTCAGGAAAACCTAGTCGTCGAGCTTTATTCAAAGTAAGGGAATAAAAGACTTTGTTCCATAAAGGGTGCGCCCGTGCCCTAACATACTTCCGGCGTGATATTAACTCTTAGAGGGGAAGTGTGCCACCCATGTCAGTATCTAATTTTCTTAAGCCCAGGATAGTGGATGTCCAACGCGTCAATGATTACACAGCTAAAGTTACGCTGGAACCGCTAGAACGGGGTTTTGGGCATACACTTGGAAATGCCCTGCGCCGAATCTTGTTATCTTCGATGCCTGGTTGCGCTATTGTAGAAGCGCAAATTGACGGCGTATTACATGAATATACCACCAAGGAAGGTGTGCAGGAAGATATGACGGAAATCCTGCTTAATCTTAAAGGGGTAGCAATCAAGCTACATGGCCGTGATGAAGTGACCCTAGCCTTGAATAGTAAAGGGCCAGGGGCAGTAACGGCAGGGGAGATACAGCTTGAACATGATGTGGAGATTATTAATCCAGAACATGTGATTGCTCATCTCACCAAATCCGGTGAGCTCAATATTACGATGAAGGTGGTTCGCGGTCGAGGTTATCAACCAGCTTCCGTACGAATACCTAAAGAAGAGGAAGAGCGTCCTATTGGGTATCTGATTCTGGATGCTTCTTTTAGCCCCATCCGGCGGGTTACTTACGAAGTGGATAGTGCCCGGGTTGAGCAGCGAACTGATCTAGATAAGTTGATTATAGAGATTGAGACAAATGGTACTATAGCTTCAGACGAGGCGGTACGCAAAGCTGCAACAATCTTACAGGATCAGCTCACGGCTTTTGTTGAATTGGAAGGCAAAACAGAGACCGCCAAGGAGAAAAAGACGGCTGAGATCGATCCCGTGCTGTTGCAACCGATAGATGATTTGGAGTTGACGGTGCGGTCGGCAAACTGCCTTAAGGCGGAAAATATTTATTATATCGGTGATCTTATTCAGAGGACGGAGGTGGAGTTGCTGAAGACTCCCAATCTTGGTAAGAAATCATTGACGGAAATAAAAGATGTGTTGGCATCGCGGGGATTGTCCTTAGGTATGCGTTTGGAAAACTGGCCACCCGCGGGGCTACATGAGGAAGAAACTAAAGCTTCTGTTTGAAGCTATTCGCTGGGAAACGAAGAGAAGGATAATTCCATGCGTCATCGCTATAGTGGAAGGAAGCTGAACCGGACTAGTTCCCATAGAAGGGCAATGTTCCGTAACATGGCTGTGTCTCTGATTGAACATGAAATGATCAATACGACCTTGCCAAAAGCAAAGGAGTTTCGTCGTATTGCAGAACCGCTGATTACTTTGGCTAAAGAAGATTCTGTAGCTAATCGGCGGCTAGCATTCTCCCGTTTGAGAGATAGGGAAGCGGTGACTAAATTATTTAATGAATTAGGCCCCCGTTATCAAACACGTCCCGGTGGATACCTTCGGATACTCAAGAGGGGGTTTCGGGCAGGAGACAATGCACCGATGGCAATCGTGGAATTGCTTGATCGTCCCCTCTCTGAGGCACAGGAAGAGTAAAGCTATTTTTTAAGCTAACCTAATTTTTAGCGCTATTTTACCTGACTAAATTCTGTCCTCTGCGATGGCGGTGGGCGGTGAGAGTTCTGTAAACCCCGAACCTTGTCTGCGAGGTAGGGGTTTGCGGTTTTTCCTTTTGGGACTGATGCCATCATCACACCAGAAGCACCTCTAGGTTTGTTCCGAGGTGATTGAAGATGATTGCCCTTTTTACTGACTTCGGAGTTCGGGGTCCCTATCTTGGCCAAGTGGAAGTTGTGCTGCATCAGCAGGCGCCGGGTATTCCGGTCGTTAATCTGATGGCAGACGCTCCCCGCTTTTCCCCTCATGCATCGGCTCACTTGTTAGCGGCGTTAGCTCAGTATTTACTTCCCGGTACTGTGGTTTTTGCCGTAGTCGACCCTGGCGTAGGTTCTAGTACTCGAGAACCGGTCATGGTTTTGGCAGATGATCGCTGGTATGTGGGTCCAGGAAATGGATTATTAGATGTGGTGATGGGACGGGCGACAAGCACAGTTTTGTGGCGCATTACTTGGCGTCCCTCTTCACTTTCTGCAACTTTTCATGGTCGGGATTTATTTGCGCCAGTTGTGGCCAAGTTGGCTCGAAGCAAAAACCTTCAGGACAAGGAATTGTTAGGTGAGCGCTGGGATGAGGCAGTGGTGACTACAGATCCAGGGGATCTTGCAGAAATTATTTATATCGATCATTACGGGAATGCAATGACGGGGATTCGAGCTATCAAGGCCGGGCAGTGTCGACGAATTCGATTGCCGAGCGGAGATTTAGTCTCCGCAGCGCAAACTTTCCATGACGTGGCTCCGGGGGAAGGTTTTTGGTATGTGAATTCCCTCGGTCTTATAGAGATTGCCGTTAATCAGGGGTGTGCTGCCAAGCGTTTCAAGCTAGAGGTGGGAACTCCCATTGAATTTAAAGGCTGATTTATTCCCTACACTCATACGGTTATTCCATTTTAGTTCCATAGGCGAGGTAATTTACATTGATATCATTGCCGAGCCAATAGCGGTGGGTGAGAGGATTGTAATGAAGGCCTGTTAAGTCTTGGAGTTCTAAGCCCGCTATCCGGCACCAAGCCTCTAATTCAGCAGGCTGGATAAACCGCTGGTAGTCGTGGGTGCCTTTAGGGAGCAATTGGAGTGTATATTCAGCGCCGATAATAGCGAATAAATAAGCTTTCGGGGTACGATTAAGAGTAGAAAAAAATACTCTCCCATCGGGTTTAAGCAGTCGTCCACAGGCGGCAATAACGCTAGCCGGATCAGGAACATGTTCCAGCATTTCCAGATTGGTGACAACATCAAAGGATTCAGCTTCTGTTTCTGCAAGTTGCTCCACGCTTATCTGCCGGTAATCGATTTCTAAATTCCCTTCTAGGGCATGTAAGCGGGCTACTGTCAAAGGGGCTTCACTGAGATCAATGCCGGTTGTTATGGCCCCGAGCCTGGCCAGCTCCTCCGTAAGAATACCGCCGCCGCAACCTACGTCTAGCACCCGCTTGCCAGTCAAAGAGCAGCGCTTGCGAATGTACTCAAGACGCAATGGATTTATATCGTGGAGGGCCTTGAATTCACCTTCACGGTCCCACCAGCGATGGGCTAGTTGCTCAAACTTGGCAATTTCACCAGGGTCGACATTGATTTGTTTATCGCTCATATGGATTTCCTTGTTTCTCTTATCCTTTCTGCCCATGCTTGGGTTTGGGACAGAATGAGTGATTCGTCCAAAGTTGTAAATTGGCGCTTCTTAAGTACTTGTTGGCCTGCTATCCAAACATCACTGACCCTATCCCGGCCTACGGTATAAACTAACTGGGAGGTGGGCTCATAAAGGGGTTGTGTTTCTAGCTCGCCGAGATCAACGGCAACGATGTCCGCCACCTTGCCAATTTCCAGAGAGCCAATCTCTTGCTCCAGGCCCAGTGCCTTAGCACCATTCAAAGTGGCCATGCGAAGTGCTTGTTTTGCGGGAATGGCACTGGCATCGCCGGCTAATGCTTTCGCTAATAGGGCTGCAAGACGCATTTCTACAAACATGTCTAAGTCGTTATTACTTGCCGCGCCATCAGTGCCCAAGGCAATATTAACCCCCGCCTGAGAGAGTTTTGCGACGGGACAAAAGCCGCTAGCCAGTTTGAGGTTAGACTCTGGGCAGTGGATGACATGGGTACCACTTGTTGCTAGGGTCTGAATCTCCCGGTCGGTAAGTTGGGTCATATGGACGGCTAAGAGCTGGGAAGAGAGCAGTTCTAGGCGCTGCAACCGCTCTAAGGGCCTAACGCCGTATTGGGCTAAACTCCTATTGACCTCCTCTGTTGTTTCATGAAGATGCATATGAACTGGAACATTCAGTTCTTTAGCTAAAATAGCAACTTGCTTTAAGGGTTCGTCACTGACAGTATAGGGGGCATGGGGGGCAAAGGCTGTCTTGATAAGAGGATGATCCCGATACTGGTCATTTAACTCAAGCCCTTTACGGATATAATCCTCAGGTGTTTTTGCCCAACGACTGGGGAAATCAATAACAATCATGCCGATAACAGCACGCATGCCCACTTCAGTTGCTACCTGCGCCACTATTTCGGGAAAGAAATACATATCGTTAAAGCAGGTAATCCCTCCGCGGAGCATTTCAGCAATCGCTAGGAGCGCGCCGTCGCGAACAAACGTTTCACTGACCCACTTGGATTCCGCTGGCCAGATATGCCCCTCAAGCCACTCCATGAGGGGGAGATCGTCAGCGAGACCACGCAGGAGAGACATAGGGCTATGGGTGTGGGCATTGACAAGGCCAGGGATGAGCGCATGTTGTGTCAGCTCGATTAGGTGTGCATCCCGGTAACGGACTTCTGCTTGGACCCTAGGGAGGCAATCCACGATACGGCCTTGGTGGATGGCAAGACAATGGTTTTCCAGTATTTGATTTTCTGGAATAACGGGAATAATCCAGGGGGCGTAAATTAAAGTATTAATGTTTTGCATGGTGAAGGTAATTATAACCTTTAACAAGAAGACAAGCGGTAATGGTGGTGTGGCTTAATCATGTTTGATGCTGGAACGATAATCGTATTAGCAATGAGACTGTTGGGACCATTGATGATATTTCAGTGGCCTCTTTTGGGCAGTATTGTCTCAGAATATATATTCGATGCCATCGATATTCTGATTTGGGCGGAGATGGGAACAACAGACATAGATTATACTTCTTATGACAAACCCCTCGATGTTTATCAGATTACTATACAAGCCATAGTGGCGAGCCGATGGGAAAATAAAACTATCCGTAACATCGCATTATTCTTTTATGGATATAGGTTATTGGGGTATGCGCTTTACTTATTTACTGAGTTAAGGGTCATGTTTTTCTTTTTCCCTAACATCTTTTTTTATTTTTTCATTGGCTATCTGGCGGCGAAAAAACTGGGGTTGCCTGAGTTGTTTGAAGATAAGCGGCAACTGGCAATTGTGATATTGGTGATCATTTTGCTAAAGCTACCCCAAGAATATATTCTCCACTGGCCCCATTGATGGGGGCAAAAAGAGATAAATGACTCAAAGGGGGCTGTTTCTCTTGGTTCTTTAAACTGGACGCGTAAATAGAGTGTTGAACACTAAACACGATAGGATCCGGGCGGTGGTTTGGACTGAAAGAGGAGTGCGGTTGCTGGATCAGCGTCGCCTTCCCCAGGAAGAAACCTACTGGACTGCAACTTGCGCCTTTGAGGTGGCTGAGGCCATTACCAAAATGGTGGTGCGGGGCGCGCCTGCTATTGGAATCGCCGCCGCCTATGGAGTAGTGCTTGCTGCAAGGGCGCGTTTTGCGGAAGCAAATTCTAATTGGAAAGCGCTGATTAAGACTGATTTACAAGATTTAGAGGCGGCGCGGCCTACCGCTGTCAATCTTGCTTGGGCATTGAAGCGGATGGCAGCGCTGATTAATGGCCTTCCCAGTGATGTCGATCCAGAAAACGCGCTGCTCGCCGAGGCCCAGCGTATCCATGAGGAGGATATTGCGGCTAATCGCCGCATGGGTGAGTTAGGCGCAGCCCTCATTGAAGGACCCGCAAAAGTATTGACCCATTGCAACACCGGTTCTTTGGCGACAGGGGGTTTTGGAACTGCCCTGGGAGTTATTCGTTATGCCTATAGCGAGGGACAAATTAACGAAGTGTTCGCCGATGAAACCCGGCCCTGGTTGCAGGGGGCACGTCTTACCGCTTGGGAGCTGCTACAGGACGGAATACCGGTGGTGCTTATTGCCGATAGCGTGGCGCCATATTTGTTGGGGCAGGGGCAAATCCAGTGGGTGATTATTGGCGCCGATCGAATTGCGGCTAACGGCGATATTGCCAATAAGATTGGATCCTACGGTTTGGCGGTGGCTGCCCGCCATCACCGTGTGCGTTTTATGGTGGTGGCTCCTACTTCAACCATTGACTGGAATTTACCTGATGGGATGGGGATTCCAATTGAGCAACGGCCTCCGGAAGAAGTTTTGACTCTAGCAGGCAAAGAGATAGCCATCTCAGGCACTAAAGCTTATAACCCCGCTTTTGATGTGACCCCTGCTCATCTCATTGATGTGATTGTGACGGAAAAAGGAGTGGTTCACCAGCCTAGTAGTGAGCGCATGAAGACCCTTCAAGTTTAGGCATGAACGGCTGTATCAACCACTTGGCGGGTAAGCTGGGGAGCAAATAATTCTATGAAGGCATAAATGTACCTCCGCAGATAAGTGCCACGGCGGATGCCGATATGGGTCGTGCTGGGCTCAAATAGATGGCTGGCATCAATAGCTTTGAGAGGGGCGTCCTGTTCAGGATCAAAGGCCATGCTGGCGATAATTCCGATTCCCAATCCTAGATGGAGATAGGTTTTGATAACATCGGCGTCAGTGGCTGTGAGGATGACGTTGGGAATAAGCTCTTTACTGGCAAACGCCTTATCCAGTTTAGAACGACCTGTAAAGCCGAAGACATAGGTGACAATAGGGTATTTGGCTACAGCTTCCAAGGTGAGGGGGCGGCATGATAACAGGGGGTGATTGGGGGGAACGACCACGCTTCGGTTCCAGTCATAGCAAGGTAGCATGGCTAGATCTTCAAATAACTCAATGGCCTCGGTGGCAATGGCGAGGTCTACCGTGCCGGTAGCTGCCATTTCGGCAATTTGATGGGGAGTTCCCTGGAACATCCTGAGGCGAACATTGGGATAGCGGTCCCTAAAGGCTTTGATGACCGGTGGCAGGATATAGCGGGCTTGAGTATGGGTTGTGGCAATGGAGAGCATTCCCCGGTGCTCGTCGGTGGCTTCTGCGCTGACTTGTTTGATATTTTCCACTTCGCCCAGGATGCGTTCAATCATCCCGAGAATAGCACTTCCGGCGGGGGTCATTCCGGTGAGGCGTTTGCCATGACGTTCAAAAATAGGCACGCCTAATTCTTGTTCCAATTGATGAATTTGGTTACTCACCCCGGGTTGTGTGGCGTGAAGCGCCTCGGCGGCTGCGGATACGTTATATCCTCGTCGTGTGACTTCACGCACGAATTGGAGTTGTTGTAGCTTCATGATTGCTTGGGTATAAAAAAATATTATATCAATAAATAATAATATATTTTGATATAATATTCACCGGACGCTACAATTTCCATCTACTTCTATTCCCGATCTTTAAAAGGGAATCAACATAGGTTCGAAGCGGATGGAGTTGGGATATATACTCGCCGGGCTGGTGGTCGGTTTCATGGTGGGGTTGACGGGGGTCGGCGGCGGTTCGCTAATGACGCCGCTTTTGATTTTTGGTTTTGGTATCCCACCCCTAACGGCAGTAGGGACTGATTTACTATTTGCGGCCTTCACCAAAATGGGTGGCATTTGGGCACACTGGCGTCACCATACTATTCAGTGGCGGGTGGTGGGTCTACTGGCCCTAGGGAGTATCCCTGCCACCGTGATTGCCCTACAAATACTAAAACTACTTCAGATCCGTGGCGTACAATTAGAAGGTCTTATCAATACCGCTTTGGGAATAGCATTAGTCTTGACGGCGTTGGCATTGCCTATGAAAAGTTGGCTGCAGCGAATAGCGGAAAAGGATGGCTTGCCTAGATCGCTGCAACCCATTTATTCCTTGCGCTGGGAGCCTCGTTTTACTACCGTAAGCACCGTTGTGATGGGGGCGGTGCTGGGTTTTCTGGTGACATTATCTTCCATTGGGGCGGGGGCTTTAGGGGCCGTAGTTTTGTTATACCTTTATCCCGGTCTGCGGACGATACAGGTTGTGGCTACCGATATTGCGCACGCTGTGCCTTTGACCGCTATTGCAGGAATTGGGCATTGGCACTTGGGCTCGGTGGATGTGGCGCTCTTGGGAAGTTTGCTTTTGGGGTCTTTGCCTGGAATTTATGTGGGCAGCCATGTGGGGGTAAATATTCCGGAGCGGGCGATGCAGGCAGCTTTGGCAACCTTGCTGATGTTGGTGGGGATCAAGTTTATTTTTTGAGCAGGAAATATGGTAATGGATACGTCGGTGAGAGAAGATTCATTGGCAGATAAAGTTGAAGCAGCCCTTTCCCTATTGACCTCAATTGAGCACAGCTATGCTCCCGCCTGTTTAGCTTGTAGCTTTGGGGTAGAGGACATGGTGCTGGTTGATCTTATTTGTAAGCATGCGCCGAAGATCGAAATATTTACCCTGGATACGGGTCGCCTGCCCCAGGAAACCTATGATGTGATGCAAAAAGTTAAAGAGCGCTATGCGCGGCAGGTAAAAATTTATTTTCCTGAAACCCAGGCAGTGGAGGCCTATGTGGGAGAGCATGGGCCTAATGGTTTTTATGAGGCCATAGCGCTACGTAAAGAATGTTGCAGTATTCGCAAGGTAGAACCTTTGAAGCGGGCCCTCACAGGGAAGAGAGCTTGGATTACTGGGGTGCGGCGGGAACAGTCCGTGACTCGCAAGGATTTACCGCTTTCTGAGTGGGATGCTGAACACGAGCTACAGAAATTCAATCCCCTTATTGATTGGAGTGAAGATGAGGTCTGGGATTATGTCCGCCGGCTTGAGCTCCCCTATAATGCTTTACATGATCAGGGCTATGCCAGTATCGGCTGTGCCCCCTGCACTCGGGCGATTACTGTGGGTGAGGATGTTCGTGCTGGAAGATGGTGGTGGGAAGATGAGGATACCAAAGAATGTGGTTTGCATCTAAAGCGGCTATCCACGGGATAAATTTGTCCACCACCGAGTTAAATTAGCCTATAGAGGCATTCGAGATTTATCAATGAGTAAGATATTATGAAGTCGTACAGTCTGACTCATCTGAAACAGCTAGAAGCAGAATCCATATTTATTATGCGCGAGGTTGCCGCCACTTTCGAGCGGCCTGCACTGCTGTTCTCTGGGGGCAAGGATTCTATTGTCATGGTGAGGCTGGCTCAGAAAGCTTTTTGGCCCGCCAAGTTGCCATTTCCTTTACTGCATATTGATACCGGGCATAATTTTCCTGAAACCCTCGAGTTTAGAGATGGTCTCGTGGGACAGATCGGGGCACGATTGATAGTTCGAACGGTACAAGACTCCATTGACAAGGGGCGTGCCGTGGAAGAGAAAGGTCCTAATGCTAGCCGTAATATGCTACAGACCATCACCTTGCTCGATGCTATTGAAGAACTTAAAGTCGATGCGGCCTTTGGGGGCGGACGCCGGGATGAAGAGAAAGCTCGGGCCAAGGAAAGAATATTTTCCCACCGGGATGAGTTTGGTCAATGGGATCCGAAAAACCAACGCCCGGAGCTATGGAGCTTGTTCAATGGTCGCAAGCATGTGGGTGAACACTTCCGGGTTTTTCCTTTGAGTAATTGGACCGAAATGGATGTTTGGCAATACATCGCCCAAGAGAAATTGGATATTCCCAGTATCTATTTCAGCCATGAACGGGAAGTTGTCCAGCGGGATGGGATGTTATTGGCTAATTCCTCCTATATTAGCTTGATGAGCGGAGAAAACACTGAGCAGCGGCGGGTTCGTTGTCGAACAGTGGGGGACATGACCTGCACCGGGGTAGTGGAGTCTGAGGCTGCTACGATCGAGGATATTATTCAGGAAGTGGCGGCGGCTAGGGTCACCGAGCGCGGCGGCCGGGCTGATGACAGACGGTCGGAAGCGGCGATGGAAGATCGTAAAAAGCAAGGTTATTTCTAATATTTAAAAAACTATGAGTGGAACTTTGCAGTCACAATATTTAGAGATGGATCTGTTGCGGCTCACCACCGCTGGCAGCGTAGACGATGGTAAGAGCACCCTCATTGGTCGTTTGCTCTATGATTCGAAATCCATCTTCGAAGATCAATTGGAGTCTATCCAAAGAAGCAGCCAACAGCGGGGTGAGGGCAATATTAATTTGGCATTACTCACCGATGGCCTGCGGGCAGAGCGGGAGCAAGGCATTACTATTGATGTGGCTTACCGCTATTTTGCGACACCTAAACGCAAGTTCATTATTTCCGACACCCCAGGGCATGTACAATATACCCGGAATATGGTCACCGGGGCTTCCACCGCCAATTTGGCCATTGTGTTAGTTGACGCCCGTCATGGGGTTATTGAACAGACTTGCCGCCACGCCTCCATAGCCTCTCTCTTGGAACTTCCCCATCTGGTATTGTGTATTAACAAGATGGATTTGGTGGATTACCAAGAAGAGGTGTTTGAGAATATCAAGAAAGAATTTGAGAATTTTGCAGCCAAGCTAGATATTCCCGATATCCATTATATTCCCATTAGCGCCTTACGGGGAGATAACGTTGTAGAAAAGTCCGAGAACATGCCTTGGTATCAGGGAGGAACTTTGCTCTACACCCTGGAAAATGTACACATTGGCAGCGATTACAACCACATCGATAGTCGCTTTCCCGTGCAGTATGTGATTCGCCCTCAATCAGATCAATACCATGATTATCGTGGTTATGCTGGACGAGTAGAGGGAGGCATTTTTCGGCCAGGGGATGAAGTCATTGCGCTGCCTTCAGGGTTTTCTACCCGTATCAAGTCCATTGATACCATGGATGGTCCCGTTGAGGAGGCCTTTGCGCCGATGTCGGTGACCTTTACCCTGGAAGACGACATTGATATCAGCCGGGGAGATATGATTGTCAAACCCGCCAATCAGCCTCAGGTCGCCCAGGATATTGAACTGATGGTCTGTTGGCTCAATGAGGCTCCGTTGGTACCCGGTGGCAAGTATGCCCTCAAGCACACCACCAAGGAGGCCCGCTGCGTCGTCAAGGAGGTGCGTTATAAATTGGATATTACTTCTTTGAGTCGCCTTGAAGATGGAGCAACATTAGCACTCAATGATATCGGTCGAATCAAGATCAGGACGACGAGTCCGCTGTTCTTTGATAGCTACCGCAAGAATCGGGGAACGGGCAGCTTAATTCTTGTCAATGAATTTACTAATGAAACCGTAGGTGCGGGAATGATTATCTAGCCCTTACCCCTTTGGGTGCCTTCTAAATAGGACAAAAAAAGGACTAGGAAGTATTGGGCAGTTGCATCCGCTCCATTAAATAACAAAGGCAATCCTGGCGAATGACACGGATATCACGAGTCAACATTGAGGGCATTACGGGGCGGCGGGTCCGAAGCTCGCTGTCCTCAAGATAAAAATAACGCTCACTGACTTCCACATCTTGCTCGTCAGTGACGGTAAGCAGGACATTGGGATCTGAGGGTTGCCACCCCAACAAGGTATTGGCGGGCAATTCCTGGAAATTGAGTTGATCGAGATCATCCACCAAGCGTAAGTCCAAGTCTTCCCCATGGAAACCGACCCGCAGTTCGGAAGGGATTCGGACTACGGCTACCGTATGGAAAAGTTCAATCTCCCGTTTTGCAATGGAATGGGAGGGAAATTCGGCCAGGTGCAAACAAGCGGTGAGGTATTCACGGGCGTGAGCCACACCTTGGGGGCAATCGGGCTGGCCACATTCAAGGGTAACCGCCGGCCCTAGCTCCGCAAAGGCCAGGGATTGCACCCCCTGGGGGCGCACAAAGTAAATCACGGTCCTGCTGAAGAGGGCGGCTAGGTGGAGAAAGGGGGAGGCGAGCTTGTTGACGCAGGCGTAGTGGGGATTAAGGCCAGTATTATTATGGATGTCGATACTGGCAAACAAACCGGATTTAGCCATTTCTTCATAAACCTGGGCCGCCATGGCATGTTCCGGGGTGGGGCCTGGAGTCCAAATTCGATTATGATCGGGCTGGCTGTCGAGGCGCCGGAGACGATAGCGGGCAGCGGCAACATTACCCACGAAAAGGGATAACGCCCGTGGTAATTCCCGATCTTGGTATTGACCTAAGAGACTGCGCACCGCCTCCCAGCCGACAGGTTCATTGCCATGGAGTAGGACGGAGACAAACAGAGGGGGGGTGCGCCGTCCTTCCAGGTGAAACAGGGTCGGCCCTTCTAATTTTTTATAAAGTTCATGGGCTTCTAAGTCCAGTAACCCTTTGGGCACTTCATGTCGTATCGTTAGCATAAGCAGGCTCTTGGCGCCTGGAGTTGGCGCTTTCTTTAAACTGTCCAATCGTGCACCGGGTTTCCCCGGTGTTGCCATTCCGTATAGGCGGCGGTGAGGGCATCCATGTCGTGGCCATGGGCGGCCACATAGCGTCGTTGCCAGCGGGCTCCCGTTTGGCCCGTGGCGATACGCTGCTGGATGATCCCCAGGTAATGTTGAATATCATGTTGATTAAGCTCAAGATGTTCAAGACCTGTTCGAGCCAGGGGAAGTAAGCGTTCGGTGAACAAGGCAGAAGCTTTTCCCCGATTGCCGTCTAACCAGTAGAGTTCAGCGTCTAGACCCTGCCGCGCAGCGGCGTAGAAATTGTGTCGTGCCAAGTGAAATGGAAGGTTTTTTTCAGGGGGGTCTTCCTTTTCTATCAGGGCTTCGATCATTCCTATGAATAAAGCCGCATTGGCAATGGTATCCGTGATGCTAGGGCCCGCGGGGACGACCCGGTGCTCGATCCGCAGGTGGGGTTCACCCCGAGTATTAAATCCTATGAGCGGCCGATTCCAGCGCCAGATAGTCCCGTTGTGAAGGCGCAGGTGGGCGAGGTTCTCCGGGGGTTCGTCAAATAAAACTGGCAGGAGCACTGGGAAGTGGCTTTGGTTTTCCTGAAAACACTCTAGCAGGGACTTTTTGATATACCCGGTACCGAAAGACACTCTCTTGAGGTCTCCTTCCTCGGAGTTCTTGTGCCCCCCCACGGAGACGGATTGCTCAAATAAAGGAATTCGGGTCTCTTCCCAAAGATCTTTGCCAAATAAGAAAGGGGAATTGCTGGAGACGGCAACCATAGGGCCTGAAAGGAGGATGGCGGCGTTGAAATAACGAGCAGCGTTGCGGGTGGGCACCTGGAGATGCAGCTGGAAAGAGGTGGTCGCGGCCTCCAACATCACGTTATTATGGACAGTGCGAAGATGTTCTTGCCCCTTAATATTGATGCGGAGCGGGCGACCGTGTCGCAGGCGCAGGACCTGCTCATTGAGTGCTCGGTAGCGGGAGAGGTTGGACATATGTTCAAGGGCCAGGTCTGCTTCTCTGAGGCTAGGCAGTATCCCAATGGTTACCAATTCACAGCCGAGTAAACGGGCTCGGGTGCGGCACTGGCGACAGGTTTTCTCTAAACCCTCTTCCATCCGTTTAAAGACATCTCCGGATAAATACTCAGGAGGGCTATTCAGTTCTATATTGAAGCTGGCTAACTCCGGCACGACCAAGGGATTATCGAGCGCCTGTAGAAAGCGTTCATTGATGGGAGCGGGCCGGAAGTTATTATCAACCAGCCAGGCTTCAAGTTCATATCCGACCCGCTTTTTATAAGCGAAATGGCCTTGCTTCAACCACTGGCCGATAAGTTGTGTTTCTGCATTGAGGTGTTCGGTGAATGCTTTAAAGTCCTCTGGACTAAAATGGCTGGAAGGGATTTCACGGCCCATAATGTCGCTGCCCATGAGATAACTAAGAAGTAAGCTAACTCTAGCTTAAAGTTAGCCGGGAATCATCCTAATAGTCTTGGGGTTTATGATAGGGTTGCTTGAGTGGGGATAAATATCGTCTTTTAGTTAGTGAAGTTGCCTTGGGGCAAGGGGGGATTGTTAAAAATGGACAATAGGGGTGGCGGTCTGGATATAGAGTCCCTGTGGTGAACGAATTATGTGGCAAAAATTAGCTTGGATAGCTTTCGCGGGAGCGGTGGGGACCCTTTCTCGCTATGCCCTGTCAGGATTTGTGCAGAAACTTTGCGGCGAAAAATTCCCTTGGGGAACTTTAGCAGTCAATGTGGTCGGCTGTTTCCTCTTTGGAATGGTTTGGGCGTTGGCTGAGGAGCGGCTGCTCCTCAGCGGTGAGACCCGTTTTATTGTGTTGACTGGCTTTATGGGGGCATTCACGACATTTTCTACCTTTGCTTTTGAGAGTAGCCAACTGGTACGGGATTCTGAATGGCTATTAGCTGCAGCCAATCTTATCAGTCAGAATGTTTTGGGATTAGCTTGCGTATTTCTTGGTTTTGCTGTCAGTCGAATGTTTTAGGAGGCAGGGACTATGAAGTTGCAATCGGAGGCCGAACTGCTCCGCATTTTCATTGGAGAAAGCGATAAGCACCAGGGCCGGCCATTGTATGAAGTTATCGTAGAAGAAGCTCGCCGTGGCGGCCTGGCGGGTGCCACTGTGCTTCGTGGCACCTTAGGTTTTGGGGCCAACAGTCGCATTCATACTGCCAAGATCCTCCGCCTTTCGGAAGATTTGCCTATGGTAGTGGAGATTGTGGATCAGCCGGAGCGGATTGCTGAGTTTCTGCCTGAATTAGACACCCTGATTGGGGAAGGTCTCGTGACCCTGGAACGGGTGCGTGTGATTACCTATCGTCACAGTCACTCGGAATGAGGTAAGGTAACAAAGTCGCTGATTGACCCCTGGCCTACCGATACGTGGTTTCCCAGACGCGTTGAGCCAGCGAAGAGAATATCTGCCCTCTAGGGTAGGTGAGGATTAATAAACAACTTAACGTATTCCATTAGGATTACCCTGTCGCTAGCGTTTCTCGTCTAGGGATAGAGGTACTTGCATGCAAAAAATATGAGTGGAAACTACAACGCCGCCGCAATTGAAGTGCTCACTGGCTTGGAACCGGTGCGTAAGCGGCCGGGCATGTATACCGACACCCAACGACCGAACCATTTGGCCCAGGAAGTTATCGATAATAGCGTCGATGAGGCCATTGCTGGTTTTGCCACCCAGATTGAAGTTGTTCTCCATCCCGATGGCTCCTTGTCGGTGGGTGATGACGGAAGGGGGATGCCGGTTGACCTCCATCCAGAAGAGCAGTTGCCGGGGGTGGAGGTGATCCTCACCCGGCTTCATGCGGGCGGTAAATTTTCCTCGAAAAGTTATCGCTTTGCGGGGGGATTGCATGGGGTAGGGGTGTCGGTAGTCAACGCCCTTTCCTCCCGCCTAGAGGTCTGGATTCGACGCAATGGCTGCGAATATCACATGGCTTTTGCCAACGGCGAGCGGATTTCCGCTTTAAGGGCGGTTAATAAAGTGGGGAAGCGCAATACAGGCACTCTCCTGCATTTCTGGCCGGATCCGGTATTTTTCGATACCCCTAAATTTTCTGTAGCCCGGCTTAAGCATGTTTTGCGTGCGAAAGCGGTACTGTGCCCAGGTCTTAACGTAATCTTTAGGGAGGCTGCCACAGGGGAGACGGTCAATTGGTGTTATCAAGAGGGTCTCTTGGCTTATCTCAGGGATGAGTTAGGCGAGACCCCGCGGCTGCCTGAACAACCCTTTACCGGAGAAATGCAGGGCAATACCGAAGAGGTCTGTTGGGCTCTAGCTTGGTTGCCAGAAGGTGGCGAGGTGGTGGCGGAGAGTTACGTTAACTTGATTCCCACGCCCCAGGGTGGGACCCATGTCAATGGCTTGCGGGCGGGACTGCTGGAGGCCATTCGGGAGTTCTGTGAGTTTCGGAATCTGCTGCCAAGGGGGGTCAAGTTGGCCCCGGATGATGTTTGGGATCGAGTAAGTTATGTTCTTTCGGTTAAACTTCTTGACCCTCAGTTTTCTGGACAGACGAAAGAACGCTTATCTTCCCGGGAATGTGCGAGTTTTGTTTCGGGAGTCATCAAAGACGCTTTTAGCCTTTGGCTCAACCAGCATGTGATTACTGGGGAAGCGATTGCGGAGCTGGCGATTAGCAACGCCCAGCGGCGTTTGCGCCAGGCTAAAAGGGTGGTGCGCAAGCGAATCCAGACCGGTCCCGCACTCCCTGGGAAATTGGCTGACTGCACCAGTCAGGATGTGAGCCTTACGGAACTTTTCTTGGTGGAGGGGGACTCGGCCGGTGGCAGTGCCAAGCAGGGCCGGGACCGGGAATTCCAGGCTATCATGCCCCTCCGTGGCAAGATTCTAAATACCTGGGAGGTGGATCCAGCCCAGGTGTTAGGTTCTCAAGAAGTACATAATGTTGCGATTGCGGTAGGGGTGGACCCGGGTTCTGATAATCTTGATGGCTTGCGTTACGGTAAAATCTGTATTCTTGCCGATGCTGATTCTGATGGCGCCCATATTGCCACCTTACTTTCGGCGTTGTTCTTACGCCATTTCCGCCCCCTAGTTGAAGCCGGTCATGTCTATGTGGCCATGCCACCCCTGTATCGTATCGATGTGGGTAAGCATGTTTTCTACGCCCTGGACGAAGCTGAGCGGCAAGGGATCCTCGACCGGATTGCCGCGGAAAAGATTAGAGGAAAAATAAATATACAGCGTTTTAAAGGTCTAGGGGAGATGAACCCCATGCAACTGCGGGAGACGACCATGGCGCCAGAAACACGACGATTGGTGCGTTTGACGGTGGCTCCCCATGATGACACGGACCAGTTGCTGGACCGGCTTCTATCCAAGCGACGGGCCGCTGATCGGCGGCAGTGGCTGGAGGAAAGGGGTAATTTGGCCGAGCTATGAGCATATCCATGAATACCGATATTGAAGAACGGTCCCTGGGGGATTTTGCGGAAAAGGCATACCTGGATTACTCCATGTATGTCATTTTAGATCGGGCGCTCCCCCATCTGGCGGACGGGTTAAAGCCAGTGCAACGGCGTATTATTTACGCCATGTCTGAATTGGGCTTATCGGCCAGTGCCAAATATAAAAAATCGGCCCGCACTGTCGGCGATGTCCTCGGAAAATATCATCCCCATGGAGATAGTGCTTGCTATGAGGCCATGGTGCTCATGGCCCAGCAGTTCTCCTACCGTTATCCCTTAATTGAAGGGCAGGGAAATTGGGGCTCCCCCGATGATCCTAAATCTTTTGCCGCCATGCGGTACACTGAGGCCCGTTTAGCGCCTTTTGCCGAGCTATTGCTATCGGAAATCGGGCAAGGAACGGTGGAGTGGGTACCGAACTTCGATGGCACCTTGCGGGAGGTGAGCCTGCTTCCGGCGCGGGTTCCCCATGTGTTGCTCAATGGGGCCACCGGGATTGCGGTGGGGATGGCCACGGACATTCCGCCCCATAATCTGGGAGAAGTGGTCGCCGCTTGTCTACGATTGTTGGAACGGCCCAAAGCGACTGTGGCTGAACTCTGTGATTGCCTTCCAGGGCCGGATTATCCCACCAAGGCTGAGATCATTACGCCGCCAACAGAACTGCTCAAAATGTATCAGACGGGACACGGAAGTGTGCGGATGCGGGCCTGCTATACCCTGGAGAAGGGTGATATCGTCATCAATGCCTTGCCTTATCAGGTCTCGGGGGCGCGTATTTTGGAGCAAATTGCCCAGCAAATGCAGGCTAAAAAGTTGCCTATGCTGGTGGATCTTCGGGACGAGTCTGACCATGAAAATCCCACTCGCTTGGTTTTGGTACCCCGTACCCGGCGAGTGGAGGTGGAAACGGTGATGTCCCACCTGTTTGCTACCACGGATCTAGAACGTAGCTACCGAGTCAACCTCAATGTCATTGGTCTAGATGGCCGGCCCCAGGTAAAAAATCTTCGTGATCTGTTGGCGGAGTGGCTCCATTTTCGCATTGAGATTATACGCCGTCGCCTCCAGCATCGTTTGGAGAAGGTACAGGATCGCCTCCAAATTTTAGCGGGTCTGCTGATTGCCTATTTGAACATTGATGAAGTCATTGCCATTATCCGCAAGGAAGAGGAACCCAAGCCTGTTTTGATGGCGCGGTTTGAGCTTTCGGATCGTCAAGCTGAAGCCATTTTAGAGCTAAAATTACGCCATCTCATGCGCTTGGAGGAGACTAAAATTCGAGCTGAAGATAAAGCCCTGGCGGCAGAGCGGAAACGGCTTGAGAAGATCCTTGGTTCAGAACGTCAGATCAAAGGCTTATTGCGTAAGGAATTGGTTGCAGATGTTGAGAAATTTGGTGACGCTCGCCGTTCACCGATAGTGGAACGGCCGTCGGCAACCGCGTTAGATGAGCAAGCCCTGCTGCCGGCGGAGCCCATTACCGTGGTTTTGTCTGAGAAAGGCTGGGTACGGGCAGCGAAAAGCCATGAGGTGGATCCTACAACCCTTAGCTACCGTACGGGGGATGGTTATCGGGCTTCCGCCCGTGGCCGCAGCAACCAGCCGGCAATATTCTTAGACTCCACTGGACGTAGCTATACTTTGCCTGCCCATGGCCTGCCTTCGGCCCGGGGACAGGGGGAGCCCTTGAGTGGACACCTCCAAGTTGTTCCGGGGGCAGAATTTGTCGCCGTATTGTTGGCGGAGCCAGAGATCTTCTACCTGATGGCGAGTGACGCGGGTTATGGTTTCCTGTGCCAGGCAAAGCACTTATACGCCAAGAATCGGGCCGGTAAGGCGGTATTGAATTTATCTGCGGGAGCGAGGGCTCTTCCCCCAGTACCGGTGGCTGACATAGAGGTGGAGCAGATAGCGATTGCGACCAATACCGGCCGCTTGCTATTGTTCCCTCTAGGCGAACTTCCTATCATGACCCGGGGTAAGGGGGTGAAACTTATTCATATTCCTTCGCCCCGCTCTGCCCAGCGTCAAGAGGCGGTGCGTGCTCTGGCCGTTGTGCCCCCGGGGGGAGCGCTGCAAATCTTTGCGGGGCGTCGTCACCTAACGCTCAAGTCAGAGGATCTGGAATTCTATCGGGGGGAGCGGGCCCGGCGTGGCCATACTTTGCCGCGAGGCTTTCGACAGGTGGAGCAAATAGTCCCCGTGGCGTAATTTTGCCCGATGAGGGAGGACAGAGACTAAGCCGTGCCAAAGAATGGAATCGGCCCTTTTTTGAGAGCCCAAAAGCGACGGGCGGTGGTGGTTGCCCACGATATCCTGGCCGTCTGCTTAGCCTGGGTGCTTGGCTATCTTACCCGTTACAATTTGTCGCCCTATTGGGTGGATTGGGAGTCTTGCCTCAGCGCTTTGCCGGTGATCATCGTGGTCCAGAGTGTGGTTTTGATCTGGACAGGGCTTTATCGAGGTTTGTGGCGTTTTGCCAGTATTCCTGATTTACTCAATATTATTCGCGCCGTGGGTTACGGGGCCCTTTTAGTTGCGCTCACACTTTTCCTTATCAATCGTTTACACGGGGTGCCCCGAAGTATACTGCTGCTTTATCCTATCTTTTCCTTGCTTCTACTGGCAGGTCCCCGGCTTGCTTATCGGATGTGGAAAGATCGCCGCCTTACCCTGGCTGCGGGTCCTCATCGAAAACGAGTCCTGATCTTAGGGGCGGGGCGGGCTGGTGACTTGCTGGCCCGTGATATGTTAGGTGAGGCAAACTACTTGCCGGTGGCGTTTCTGGATGACCGGCGCGATCTGGTCGGACGGCAGGTGCGGCGGATCCCCGTGGTCGGGGTGTTGGAGCAGTTGCCTGCCAAGGCAGATGAGATGGCTGCGGATGTGGCCGTGATTGCCATGCCTTCCGCTAATAGCCGACAGATGCGCCGTGCTGTTTCCCTCTGTGAACAGGCGGGTATCCCCTATCGCACTTTGCCCCGTTTGCAAGACTTGGTCTCGGGTCAGGCAAGTATCAAGGAACTTCGTGAAGTGGCCATTGATGATTTGCTTGGGCGGGACGAAGTATTTTTGGATTGGGATCGCATTCGCCAAAGTCTGGCGGGCAAATCCCTCCTGGTTAGTGGCGGGGGGGGATCGATTGGTTCCGAGCTTTGCCGGCAGTTGGCTCGCCTAGGACCGGCTGCCTTGATTGTCATCGATAACAATGAATATCGACTCTATCGCATTGAGCAGGAACTGCGGCAGGGATTTTTAGCGCTTAATCTCTACACTTATTTGTGTGATGTCGGCGATGAAACCAGTGTGAAGGAGATCCTCGGGCGCCATCTTCCAGAAGTGGTGTTTCACGCGGCGGCTTATAAGCACGTGCCTCTCCTTGAACGGCAAGCACGGCAGGCGGTGGGGAACAATATTTTGGGGACTCGCTGTTTGGCGGAGGCGGCACAACAAATAGGTTGCGGGGCTTTTATTTTAATTTCGACTGATAAAGCGGTTAATCCAACCAGCGTTATGGGGGCAAGCAAGCGGGTCGCGGAACTTCTTTGCCAGGGCCTTAACCGGCGCAGTGGCACCCGATTTATTGTGGTCCGTTTTGGCAATGTACTAGGATCGGCAGGAAGCGTGGTCCCATTATTTCAAGCTCAAATTACCGCCGGCGGGCCAGTCACGGTAACCCACCCTGAAATGACCCGCTATTTCATGACTATTCCCGAGGCCTGCCATTTGATTACCCAGGCGGCTGTGATTGGTAAAGGGGGGGAAATATTCGTTTTGGATATGGGGGAGTCCATTAAGATTACAGAGCTTGCTGAGGAAATGATCCGTCTCTCTGGCCAGGAGTCGGAGGTGGAGATCGTTTATACGGGGCTTCGGCCAGGGGAAAAACTCCATGAGGAATTATTTTATGAGCATGAAGCCCCTTTGCCTACTGAATCACCCAAAATTTTGTTGGCCCAGCATGGGGTTGTTGAGTGGCAGCGTTTGGAACGGGAGTTAGCGGAGTTAGAGGGGGTTTGGCGGTTAGGAGATGAATTGCAGGTGAAGCAAGCACTGGAGCGCATATTATCGAAAGTGGGCGCAGAAGTTGAATTTCAACCGGCGGATTCCAAAGTGATAGCAATCAACAGGAGTCAATTATGACACAACCAATTACTAAGGCCGTGTTTCCTGTGGCGGGTCTAGGTACTCGTTTTCTTCCTGCGACCAAAGCAAGTCCGAAAGAGATGCTGCCAATTGTGGATAAGCCTTTGATTCAATACGCAGTTGAAGAGGCTATTGAGGCAGGAATTAAAGTCATGATTTTTGTCACCGGGCGAAATAAGCGACCCATTCCTGATCATTTCGATAAGGCCTACGAGTTAGAAGTGGAATTGGAAAGGCGTGGCAAAAGCAAGCTACTCGAATTGATACGGGATATTATTCCCAAGGGCGTGACCTGTGTTTATATCCGCCAAGAGGAAACCCTCGGGTTAGGGCACGCGGTTCTCTGTGCGGCACCAGTCGTGGATGAGCAACCCTTTGCGGTGATCCTTGCCGATGATCTGATTAATGCGGAAGAGGAGGGGTGCCTCTCCCAAATGACGAAGCAATTTAGTAAGCATCGTTGCAGCTTAGTCGGGGTGGAGGAAGTGGATCCGGAAAGTACCGATCAATATGGTATTATCCAGCCCGGTTTGGCTGAGGGGCGAGAGTATAAGGTGGAGGGGATTGTGGAGAAACCCAAACCGGTAGAGGCCCCTTCTTCACTGGCAGTCGTGGGTCGTTATATTTTGACGCCCCGTATCTTTAATCTATTGCAGGCCACTCCCCGTGGTGTTGGCGGCGAGATTCAATTGACTGATGCACTCGCTACCTTGTTGAGCCAGGAATATATGTTCGCTTATCGCTTTAAAGGTAAGCGTTATGACTGCGGCAGTAAATTAGGTTATCTTCAGGCCACCGTGGAATATGGTCTTAAGCACGGTGAGTTAGGCGACTCTTTTAGAGATTATTTGGGCCATCTGCTAGCCCATGAAGAACTTTAAGCTTTGAGTTAGTGGGGAGGCGAGTATTAGGAACATAGCCATAAAAGAATAAGTCTAAAGGGCGAAGGTTATTCTGTCCAAAGGGGCATGGCCCATGAGCAAAAAAGATGTAAGCGTACTTAGAAAAGGTCGAGCGCTTCGTAAAGCACGGCCTACCCCTAAGGGGCGGCAGGTTGATTTTAAAGCGCTTGAGGAAATAAGGGCTTTACTTGGCGATAGCCCCCGTCGAGCCGATCTTTTAATTGAATTTCTCCATCAAATTCAAGATACCTATCATCATATCTCCGCAGCTCATATTGCTGCTCTCGCCCGTGAATTAAAGCTTTCCCAAACTGAAGTTTACGAAGTGGCGACCTTCTATCACCATTTTGATGTGATCAAAGAAGGTGAGTCTCCACCTCCTCCTCTCACCGTTCGGGTTTGCGACTCGGTGACCTGCGAAATAGGGGGGGCCAAGACTTTGATCGCCGAATTGAAAGCGGTCTTGGGGGAAGGCGTGCGGGTCCAGAAAGTTCCCTGTGTAGGGCGTTGTGAACAGGCGCCTGTGGCCGTGGTTGGCGTGAATCCCATCGGTCACGCCAGTGCCGATAAGGTGGTCGCTGCGGTAGCAGCCGGTCACTGTGGTCCTGATCAATTCCCCTCTCTTAGCTATGCTGAGTATTGCGAGCAAGGGGGTTACCAGTTATGGCGAGATTGTGTGGCTGGCCGCCGGGATCCGGAAAGTATTATCTCCATGCTGGAGGAGTCGGGATTGCGGGGACTGGGTGGGGCTGGCTTTCCTGCGGGGCGCAAGTGGCGGATCGTCCGCCAGCAGCCGGCCCCCCGGTTGATGGCAGTCAATATTGATGAAGGCGAGCCAGGGACCTTTAAGGACCGTTACTATCTGGAGCGAGATCCCCATCGGTTCCTGGAGGGGACCTTAATTGCGGCTTGGGCGGTAGGAATTGATGAAATTTTTCTTTATTTACGGGATGAATACGCGGGATGCCGGCAATTATTAGAGCGGGAATTGGCCTTATTGCATGCTGATCCCCCCTGCCAGCTCCCGCAACTGCACCTTAGGCGCGGTGCTGGCGCCTATATCTGTGGCGAGGAATCGGCCATGATCGAGTCCCTTGAGGGCAAGCGGGGTATGCCCCGGTTGCGCCCCCCCTATGTGGCTCAGGTGGGATTGTTTGGACGCCCTACCCTAGAACATAACCTGGAAACTTTATATTGGGTTCGAGAGATTGTCGAGAAAGGGCCAGATTGGTTTTCTTCCCAGGGGCGTCACGGACGCCAGGGGCTGCGGTCGTTTTCGGTAAGCGGTCGGGTCAAGAAGCCGGGTGTCCATTTGGCTCCGGCTGGCATTACCCTCAAAGAGCTTATTGAGGAATACTGTGGTGGGATGCTGGAGGGACATGAGCTCTATGGGTATTTCCCAGGAGGTGCCTCGGGGGGCATCTTGCCTGCCTCCATGGGCGATATTCCTTTGGATTTCGACACTTTACAACCCTATGGCTGTTTTATTGGTTCGGCCGCCATTATCGTCTTTTCTCAGCATGACAGGGCCCGGGAGGTGGCTTTAAATGCCATGCGGTTTTTTGAAGATGAATCCTGTGGCCAGTGTACCCCCTGCCGAGTTGGAACGGCTAAGGCCTCTAAGCTCATGGAAGTATCAACCTGGGATCAGCCCCTTTTGGAGGAATTGGCCCAGGCCATGGCGGATGCCTCCATTTGCGGTCTAGGGCAAGCCGCGCCTAATCCCCTGCGGTGTGTCATGAAATACTTTCCAGAGGAGGTCGGCTGATGGCTGCTAATCCTGAAGTGCTCCAGGAAGGAGAATTAATCTCATTTAAGCTGAATGGCAGAAAAATGAGCGCCCAGCCGGGAGAAACTATTTTGCAGGTCGCCAAGCGCAATGGGGTTCTCATTCCCCATTTATGCTACCAGGAAAGCATGCGTCCTGATGGTAATTGCCGCGCCTGCATGGTGGAAATTAAAGGGGAACGGGTATTGGCCCCCTCCTGTTGTCGTCAGCCCAGCGAAGGAATGGAGGTGGAAACGGACAATCAGCGGGCCCGCCATTCCCAGAAAATGGTGCTGGAATTGTTGCTCTCGGATATGCCGGAGAAGGCTTATACTCTCCACTCGGAACTGGATCACTGGGCCCGGGAGTTGAGGCTAGGACCTCCGCGATTTTCTGCCCGCAAGCAAGCCCCGGCGGATCTCTCCCATCCGGCGATGGCGGTGAATCTGGATGCTTGTATCCAATGTACCCGTTGTGTGCGAGCTTGCCGTGAGGAGCAGGTTAATGATGTCATCGGCTATGCTTTCCGAGGACCTCATTCAACCATTGTCTTTGACCAGGGCGATCCCATGGGAGAGAGTACTTGTGTGGCCTGTGGCGAGTGTGTCCAAGCCTGTCCTACGGGCGCTCTCATGCCTGCTGGCGGGGTTGGTCTAATTCAATCGGATAAGGCGGTAGAATCCGTTTGTCCCTATTGCGGAGTGGGTTGTCAACTTACTTACAAGATTAAGGAAAATCGGATTCTCTATGTGGAGGGGCGGGATGGTCCCGCCAACCATGGCCGCTTGTGTGTTAAGGGACGCTATGGGTTTGATTATGTCCATCATCCCCACCGCTTAACCAAACCCCTTATTCGCCGCCAAGAGGCTCCTCCCAAGTCAGCTGATTTGGTGATGGATCCGGCGAATCCCTACACGGTATTTCGGGAGGCAAGCTGGGAAGAAGCCCTTGAGTTTGCCGCTGCCGGGTTGAAAAAAATCCGCGGTGAGAAAGGCCCCAAGGCCCTGGCGGGTTTTGGCTCTGCCAAAGGGAGTAATGAGGAGGCCTATTTATTCCAGAAGCTAGTGCGCACGGGGTTTGGCTCCAATAATGTGGACCATTGCACCCGGCTATGCCATGCTTCCTCCGTGGCGGCCTTGTTGGAGTGTATCGGTTCCGGGGCGGTCTCTAATCCAGTGGCGGACGTGGGTCAGGCCCAAGTGGTTATTCTTATTGGCGCCAACCCTACGGTTAATCACCCGGTGGGAGCGACTTGGATCAAGAATGCCATCAAGCGAGGCACTCGGTTGATTGTGATGGATCCTCGGCGTTCCGAATTGGTCCGCCATGCCACTTACTTTTTGCAGTTCAAACCGGGCACTGATGTGGCCCTGCTTAATGCGTTGATGCACACAATTATTGAGGAGGGCTGGGTAAACCCGTCATTTATCGCGGAACGAACAGAAGCCTTTGAGGAAATGAAACGCCACCTCCAGGTCTATAGCCCGGAGGCGATGGCCCCCGTTTGCGGGATTCCTGCCCAGACTCTCAGGGAAGTGGCTCGTCTCTATGCCACTTCCAAGGGTTCCATGATCCTTTGGGGGATGGGGATTTCCCAACATACTTATGGCACCGACAATGCCCGCTGTTTGATTTCACTGGCTTTGATGACGGGGCAAATTGGTCGGCGAGGTACCGGCCTACATCCCCTGCGGGGTCAAAACAATGTGCAAGGAGCCTCTGATGCGGGCTTGATCCCCATGGTGTTTCCGGATTATCAACGGGTGGATAACGTCGAGGCCCAGGCCAAGTTTGAAGCCCTTTGGGACTCATCCCTAGATGCCCAGCCAGGTCTGACGGTAGTGGAAGTGATGGAGGCTATTACCGCCGGAAAACTCCATGGGATGTATATAGAAGGTGAGAATCCGGCCATGTCCGATCCCGATGCCCACCATGCCCGGGAGGCCTTGGCTAAGCTGGAGCATTTAGTGGTGCAGGATATTTTTCTTACCGAAACGGCGTATCTTGCCGATGTGATATTACCCGCTTCCGCCTATCCAGAAAAGACGGGAACTTTTACCAATACGGACCGATGGGTGCAGCTTGGGCGCCAGGCCATCAACCCTCCGGGAGAAGCGCGCCAGGATCTCTGGATTATCCAAGAGATGGCCCGCCGTCTAGGGCTTGAGTGGAATTATTCGGGGCCGGCTACGGTATTTGCAGAGATGCGCCGGGCGATGCCAAGCATTGCGGGCATTACCTGGGAGCGTTTGGAAAGAGAAAGCGCGGTGGTCTATCCTTGCCGCCAAGAAGGGGATCCGGGTGAGCCGGTGGTCTTTATTGACAACTTCCCGACTTCCAGTGGACGGGGTAAATTTGTTCCTGCCGATATCTTACCGCCTGATGAGCGTCCTGATAAGGAATATCCATGGGTCCTCATTACCGGGCGGCAGTTGGAGCATTGGCATACGGGGAGTATGACCCGTCGGGCTGCGGTGCTTGACGCAATTGAGCCAGAAGCGGTAGCGTCTCTCCACCCCTTGGATTTAGAGGAATTGGGGGTGAAGCCCGGGGGGTGGGTGACGCTCGCTTCTCGGCGGGGCCAGGTGACTCTTGAGGCTAGGGCCGATGATGCGGTACCTAGGCACGCGGTTTTCATGGCCTTTTGTTACTATGAGGCGGCAGCCAACTTGCTTTCCAATCCTGCATTGGATCCCGTGGCTAAGATACCAGAGTTCAAATACTGTGCGATTAAGGTCTCTGCGGGTGGGCAAGCGCCCCGTCTTTCCAGTTACGGTGGCGGTCAGACAGAGCAAAGTATTCCCCTCTAGAATTGGTTAACATTGGGAAATTGACAACGAGGCGCCCGCAGGCGCCTCGCTTATTTCTAATGCCTGCTGGTGCTAAATAGGGTGCAAGGGTAGCCTATTTCTCGGTGTACCACTTGGTCCCGGAGATATGGTGTCCTTGGTTAAGGAAAGATAAAATCCAGCTGTTTCATTTGGACCAGTATTATCTTGAGCGGGACTTTATCCGCCTACGATTAAAAGACGGATAGTGAGTGCCTTAGTGGTTAGCAACTAAAATATAGTGTTCCTAATAAAATGAGGATACTCGTTAGCAATGATGATGGTTACCTAGCTCCTGGAATCCGCGCGCTTGCCGATGGTTTAGCCGAAATTGCAGAAGTTATCGTGGTGGCACCGGACCGGGATCGGAGTGGTGCGAGCAATTCCCTCACCTTGGATGCTCCGCTGCGTGCAACTCTTGGGGAGAACGGTTTTTATCGCGTGGAAGGGACCCCGACTGACTGTGTCCATCTAGGCATTACCGGGTTATTAGAAGAAGAGCCTGACATGGTTGTTTCAGGTGTCAACGGGGGAGCTAACCTAGGTGATGATGTTATTTACTCGGGCACAGTGGCCGCGGCCATGGAAGGACGATTCCTGGGGCTGCCTGCCATTGCGGTGTCTTTGACCTCTGCTGAGCCTGGGCATTTTGATACTGCAGCCTGGGTGGCGCGTCGGCTGGTCACAAGGCTCATGGAAGATCCATTACCTGCCGATACCATCTTAAATGTCAATGTGCCCAATTTGCCTAGAAGCCAAATTACGGGTTTTGAAGCGACACGCTTAGGCCATCGGCACCGGGCTGAGCCGGTGATTAAAGGTGCCGACCCCCGTGGGCGCCCCATTTATTGGGTGGGTCCGGCAGGTGAGAGTCAGGATGCGGGGCCGGGTACTGATTTTCATGCCATTGCCCAGGGTGCAGTTTCCATTACCCCTATTCAAGTGGATCTGACTCGTTATGAAGCCCTAGACAAAGTAGCTGGATGGCTGCGGCGAATCCCTAATCCATGAAAAAAAATTTGCTTGGCACCGGGATGACTTCTCAGCGTAGCCGAGACTGGCTGGTCCAGCGGTTGCGTGAAGAGGGTGTCCGGGATCCTAAAGTGCTCAAGGCAATACAAAAGACGCCTCGCCATATTTTTGTGGATGAGGCGCTTTCAAGTCGGGCCTATGAAGATACGGCCCTCCCGATTGGTTTTGGGCAAACGCTCTCGCAGCCCTATATTGTGGCGCGTATGACAGAGTCACTCCTTGCGGGAGGACCGCTCCAGAAAGTATTGGAGGTGGGTACAGGCTCTGGTTATCAAACGGCAATTTTAGCGAACTTAGCAGGGCTGGTGTATACGGTAGAACGAATCAAGCCTCTGCTGATGCAGGCCCAAAGACGCTTCAATCGCCTTGGGATCACCAATATCCGACTTAAATGTGCCGATGGTTTTTGGGGGTGGCCAGCCTGTGGGCCTTATCAAGGTATACTGGTGACCGCTGCGCCTATGGAGGTACCCCAGTCATTACTCAAACAATTGGCTATAGGGGGGCGAATGGTGATTCCGGTAGGGGCGCAGGGGGCCCAATCCTTAATATTAGTGACTAGAACCTCTGACGATTTCGAAATAGAAACCTTGGAGCGGGTCAGTTTTGTGCCTCTCGTAGGAGAGCAAATTTGATGCGATTTTTTTCTGTGTTGTATAACAAGGCCATGGGCTGGTCGCGGCATCGCCATGCCTCTCGTTGGTTGGTTTTGGTCAGTTTTACCGAGTCTTCCTTTTTTGTAGTGCCCCCTGATGTCATGTTGGCACCTATGTCCTTAGCGTGTCCCAATCGGGCTTGGCATTATGCCATGCTCACCACTGTGGCATCGGTGCTTGGAGGATTGCTAGGGTATGGTATCGGGGCGTTAGCTTTTAGCCTAGTGGAGCCTTTATTGCACCAATTGGACTATTGGGATGCCTATTTGAAGGCCCGCCTCTGGTTTGAGAATTGGGGGGGATGGGCCGTGCTTCTGGCCGGTTTTTCTCCCATCCCTTACAAAGTATTCACGATTGCTGCTGGAGTGGTGGCCATGCCACTTCTCCCTTTTATTTTAGCTTCTCTAGCCGGTCGGGGGACTCGGTTTTTTTTAGTGGCAACTTTAATGCGCTGGGGAGGGGTCCGGATGGAAGTTGCACTTCGGAAATATGTTGATGTCATGGGCTGGGGGGCTGTGGTGATTGCGATTGTAGGTTACTTGCTTTTGTCAAGGTAATCCGTGGCCAATGAAATAAAAAGTAGCATGCTATCGTACTCCAGAAGAGGCTTTGGCTTTTGTTCTTGAAGCCTTGACTACTGTGGGTCTGTTTCAGTGCGTTTTTTACTGGCCTTGACAATGACAGTTTTTCTTGGGGCCTGCAGCGGCGGTGGGAGAATGGCTCCTGTCCATCATCTTGGCGCTGTTCCCCACTTGGGTCCTCGTCCATCCTATTATATTGTGAGGAAGGGAGATACGCTGTATTCCATTGGCTGGAGATATGGGGTGCACTACCGCACACTAGCCCATTGGAATAAAATTCGCCCTCCCTACACCATCTATGTGGGACAGAAATTACGTCTGACCTCCCCTTCTAAGGGGGCTTCTAAGGGTCAATCCGCTGCTTCAACCTCTAAGCCGAAAAAGGCAGTTGATGATAAAAAGGCCAAGGTTAAATTAGCAGCTTCGCCTCCATTGACTGAGGCAAAGGTATCAACATCTGAGAGAACCGCGAAGACAGTTCAAGGTATTCGTTGGTATTGGCCTACCGAGGGGGAAGTCATTCGGCAGTTTTCCCATAAGGAATCCGGGCGCAAGGGAGTGGAGATTACAGGCCGGTTAGGCCAGCCCATAGTCGCCGCGGCGGATGGCAAGGTGGTTTATAGCGGAATGGGGTTGCCACGTTATGGGAAACTGATTATCGTTAAACACGATAATAATTTTCTTAGCGCTTATGCCCATAATCAGTTATTAATCAGCAAGGAGGGCGAGTTAGTGAAAGGCGGGCAGAAGATCGCTGAAATGGGACGCAGCGGAACTGACCGAGTTAAACTCCATTTTGAGATTCGCCACCAGGGCCGGCCCGTGGATCCCTTGCGCTATTTGCCTAAATAGGGCTTCTGAAATCTTACTTCATTCCCCTTGCTGCCCTAAATTTCTAGCGCCATATTCGGGTGAATTTTCCTGTTTCAGGTATAATTTGAAAATAATGAGCGGCTTTTCTTTTGTTTAATCCGTAATTAAAGGGTGTCAGCCATGATAGAACAGGGCGCCGTAATGCAGCGGGCCAGTAACCTCAAAGGGCGTTTGGAGGCCCTGAGGGGGTATCTTTGACTTCGCGGCAAAGCAAGAACGGTTAGTGGAAGTCGAGCGGGAGCTGGCCATCCCTTCCGTTTGGAATGAACCGGAGCGGGCGCAACGGCTTGGTCAAGAGCGGGCGCAGTTGCAGGCCGTAGTGGGTCCCTTAGCAGCGTTGGGTGAGGAAATTGGCCAAATCAAGGAATTGTTTGAACTTGCTGTAGAGGAAGGGGATGAAGACACTGCCCGGGAAGTAAGCGCTGAGCTAGAGACGATGGAGCAGCGTTTGGAAAAGTTGGAATTCCAACGCATGTTTGCAGGTGAAATGGACCCTAACAATGCCTACTTGGACATTCAAGCGGGCTCTGGGGGTACCGAGGCCCAAGATTGGGCCAATATGCTGCTGAGAATGTACCTGCGTTGGGGGGAAAAGCATGGTTTTAAAACTGAGCTTACTGAAGTCTCTGCGGGCGAGGTTGCCGGGATCAAAAGTGCCACTATTCGTTTTGAGGGGGAATACGCCTTTGGTTGGTTGCGAACTGAAACCGGGGTACACCGCTTAGTGCGGAAATCACCCTTTGACTCGGGTAATCGTCGGCACACTTCGTTTGCCTCGGTATTTGTCTATCCTGAAGTGGATGAAAGGATAGACATTGAGATCAATCCGGCGGATTTACGTATCGATACCTATCGGGCCGCCGGTGCCGGCGGGCAGCATGTTAACCGGACCGACTCGGCGGTGAGGATTACCCACTTACCCTCCAATATCGTCGTTCAGTGTCAAAGTGAACGGTCCCAGCATCAGAATAAAGCCCATGGGATGGCTCAGCTTCGCGCCAAGTTATATGAACTGGAGATGCGCAAGCGCCAAGCGGAGAAACAGGCAGCGGAGGAGGCGAAAGCGGATATTGGTTGGGGCAGCCAGATTCGGAGCTATGTCTTAGATCAGTCCCGCATCAAAGACCTCCGCACAGGGGTTGAAATGGGTAATACCCAAGCAGTATTGGATGGGGATTTGGATCTATTTATCGAGGCGAGTCTCAAAAGTGGGCTCTAGTTGCTTGTAAAGATAATTCTTTAAGTAGGGTGTTGAGCCGGGTTGAAACAAGAAAATATTCTGTATAGAGACGAGATGGTTGAACAGGAAGAGAGCGAGCTGATTGCCCAGCGGCGGGCAAAATTGGCTGAACTTCGTGCGCGGGAGAATCCCTTTCCCAATAACTTTCGGCGCAATGTGATGGCCGGTGAGCTGCAGGCGGAATATCACCATAGAAGTGCAGAGGAACTGGAGAAACGGCCCTTGCGGGTCAAAGTGGCTGGCCGCATGATGACCCGGCGGATTATGGGGAAGGCAAGCTTTGCCCATATTCAGGACATGTCGGGGCGAATCCAGCTTTATATCCGCCGCGACCAGCTACCGGAAGAAGGTTATCGGGAATTCAAGCGTTGGGATATTGGGGATATTGTAGGGGCCGAAGGTGTGCTCATGAAGACCAACAGCGGTGAGCTTTCCGTCCGGGTCGATGGGTTGCGGCTGTTGACCAAATCCTTACGTCCTTTGCCTGAGAAATTTCATGGCTTGGCGGACCAAGAAACCCGCTATCGGCAGCGTTATCTCGATCTCATCATGAATGAGGTGACCCGAGAAACTTTTCGTCGGCGTAGTTATATTATCGATCGGATACGGCGTTATTTAGGGGATAAGGGGTTTCTCGAAGTGGAAACGCCTATGATGCAGGCAATTCCCGGTGGCGCTGTGGCTCGGCCTTTTATTACCTACCACAATACGCTGGATATGGAGCTGTTTTTACGGATCGCTCCAGAGCTTTATCTTAAGCGCCTCGTAGTGGGGGGGTTTGAAAAGGTGTTCGAGATCAATCGTAATTTTCGGAACGAAGGGCTTTCCGCCCGCCATAATCCGGAGTTTACGATGCTGGAGTTTTATCAGGCCTACGCCACCTATGAAGATCTGATGGATCTCACCGAGGCCATGATGAGGGACTTGGCGCAGACGGTGCTCGGTTCGACCGAAATTACCTATCAGGGCGAAACTTATGATTTTGGCAGCCCTTTTACCCGGATGAGTCTCAAAGAGTCCATTCTCTCGTTCAATCCCGATATCTTCCCCGCGGATTTGGAAACCCTTCCCGCTGCCCGTCGTGTAGCCGAGCATCTCGACATTCCCCTTCGGGAAAGTTATGGCCTGGGCAAGATACAGCTTGAGATCTTTGAGAAGACTGTGGAGTCTAGACTTAAAAACCCCACTTTTATCACTGCTTATCCTACAGAGGTCTCGCCTTTGGCGCGGCGCAATGAAACGGATCCCTTGGTAGCCGATCGGTTCGAATTTTTTGTTGGCGGGTGGGAAATCGCCAATGGTTTTTCTGAGCTGAATGATGCCGAAGACCAGGCCGAACGTTTCCGGGCCCAATTACAAGACCGGGAAGCGGGTGATCAGGAGGCAATGCATTTTGATATGGACTATATTCAGGCCTTGGAATATGGCATGCCGCCCACGGCGGGAGAGGGTATTGGTATCGACCGCCTGGTGATGTTATTGACCGACTCCCCTTCTATCCGTGATGTCTTGTTATTCCCCCATATGCGGCCGCGGGAGAAGCTAGCAAAATCCTAGATTGAGGATGAGGGTTGACCTTCAGCCTGCCTATGTTCTTCATCTACGCCCTTATCGGGAGACCAGCGCCCTAGTCGAAATTTTCACTCAGGATTATGGGCGGGTCGGATTGGTTGCCAAAGGAGTGAGGCAACGGCGTTCCAAAGCCATTGGTTTATTACAACCATTTTGTCCTTTGTTGCTTTCTTGGGTAGGTCGGAGTGATTTGGTGACTCTGACTGGAGCGGAGGCAGCGGGTAGGGGACCCGCCTTGACGGGAGAAGGATTGGTCTGCGCCTTTTATCTTAACGAGCTGCTGTTGCGCCTGCTACCGCGCCGTGATCCTTTTGAAGCCCTATTTTCAGTGTATGCCCATTCACTCCCGCCGCTGGCTAATTCCCAGCAGCGGCAGCAGGCTTTGCGCTTGTTTGAACGAGATTTGCTGACCTACTTGGGGTATGGGCTAACCTTAACACATGAAGCCGATACCCATCGGCCGATAGACGCGGAGCAATGGTATAGTTATCAATTAGAGAAAGGCCCGCAGCGATTCCAATCGGAAGATTTGGGAGGGATGAAGGTCCGAGGACGTACTTTGCAGGCTTTGGCCCGGGGAGAGTTGGCGGATCCTGTGAGTCTGCACGAGGCTAAGCAGCTGCTACGGTGGTTACTAGCCTTTCAGCTAGGGGATAAGCCCCTAAAAAGCCGGGCTCTGTTGGAGGAATTACGGCAATTAGGTAAAGCAAGCAGAAAGATGAAAGCCCATGACTGCAAGTAACGCTATTTTGCTCGGCGTCAATATTGACCACGTGGCGACTCTGCGCCAGGCTCGGGGGACCCGTTATCCTGATCCGATCCAAGCCGCCATTGAAGCTGAACAGGCGGGGGCGGAGGGAATTACTCTCCATCTGCGGGAGGATCGCCGCCATATTCAGGAGCGGGATGTGGCCTTGCTAAGCAATATTTTGCTTAGCAAGATGAATCTAGAGATGGCGGTTACCGAAGAGATGTTGGCGATTGCTGAGAAATATGGCCCCAAAGACTGTTGTCTGGTACCAGAACGGCGGGAGGAATTGACCACGGAGGGAGGATTGGAGGTGGCCGGCCAATTGGGGCGTATCACTGAGGCCTGCGCTCGCCTGAAGGAGGCGGGAATCAGGGTCTCCTTGTTTATTGATGCTGATCCTTATCAAGTGGAGGCCGCCGCCCAAGCTGCAGCGCCGGTCATTGAGATTCATACCGGCCATTTTGCTGATGCCGAGGATGAACGGAGTCGGCAAAAAGAATTTCAGCGGATTGTCGAGGCAGTGAGACAAGGGCGAGAAGCCGGTCTCCAGGTCAATGCGGGACATGGACTGAACTACCAGAATGTAGCTGCCATTGCGGCGATTCCGGAAATTGTCGAACTCAATATTGGTCATGCCATTATTGCTCGTGCTCTGTTTACCGGGATGCAGGCGGCGGTCAGGGAGATGAAACGCCTGATGAGAGAGGCCCGCGGGTGATTTTTGGGATTGGCACTGACATTGTCCAGGTTTCCCGGATAGTTGCCCTGCTTGAACGCCATGGTGAGCGATTTCCCCGGCGTATCCTTACCGGGGATGAGTTTAAAGAATTTGGCGTAAGTAAACAGCCGGCGTCTTTTCTGGCCAAGCATTTTGCGGCTAAGGAGGCCGCAGCCAAAGCTCTAGGCACGGGTTTTGGGAGTGGTTTGCGGCCTTGCCATATTGGGGTGGGCCATACTGAGCGGGGACAACCCTTCTTAATATGGCAGGGCCGAGCTCACGAACTGGTTCAGATCTTAGGTATCGGTCGTGCGCTGCTCAGTCTGGCCGATGAAAAGGATTACGCGGTGGCCTTTGTCACATTGCTGGTAGCGGGAGGCAACCTGGAATCGATTCCAAATCCGGATAGGGGCTAAATCTAATACTGGGGTAATCGTGATAGAGCTACGGGTTAGAGGAATAGGGATGAGCAATCCCCCGTCTCCCCTCCGGGCACCATTGGGGTCCGCCGCCAACTTATAGGGGAGTGCATATGGCGAGGATAAATTATCCTACTATTGAAGATTTTGTTGGCCGTACCCCCTTGGTAAGGTTGCAACGCCTACCAGGTAAGACCAGCAACACCCTTTTAGTGAAACTCGAAGGGAACAATCCTGCCGGCTCAGTGAAGGACCGACCGGCCTTGAGTATGATTCGGCATGCGGAACAGCGGGGGGAGATTAAGCCAGGAGATACTCTGGTGGAAGCGACCAGCGGGAACACCGGCATTGCCCTTGCCATGATTGCTGCCACCAAGAACTACCGGATGCGCTTGATCATGCCAGAGAACATGAGTGTAGAGCGGCAGGCAGTGATGAAAGCCTTTGGGGCTGAGATTATCTTGGTGTCGCCACAGGAAGGGATGGAAGGGGCCCGGGACTTGGCTTTAGCTATGCAAGCTGAAGGGAAGGGCCGGGTGTTGGACCAATTTGCTAATCCCGACAATCCCCGTGCCCATTATGAGGGAACGGGTCCCGAGATTTGGGAAGAGACCGGCGGCACGGTCACCCACTTTGTCAGTTCCATGGGCACCACCGGCACGATTATGGGAGTCTCTCGTTATCTCAAGGCCCAAAATCCGGCAGTCCAAATTATTGGTGTCCAACCCACGGAAGGGGCGAGCATTCCCGGGATCCGCCGTTGGCCAGAGGCCTACTTGCCTAAGATCTACGATCCCAGGGCAGTCGACCGGATTATTGATGTTTCTCAACAGGAGGCGGAAGAAACTACTCGGCGATTGGCCGCGAAGGAAGGGATTTTTGCTGGCATTTCTTCCGGGGGAGCCGTTGCAGCAGCCCTTCGTCTGGACCAAGAAGTCAGCCATAGTACGATTGTGGTAATTATTTGTGATCGGGGCGATCGTTATCTTTCTACCCCGGTGTTTCCTCACTAAGAAGAGAGGTTGGCGCTTCTTCCCATTCCCTAGTGTGCTTTTCTCCGCTAGGCTTTTGGGCTTCCTTAACACCCCTTGGCGGTGGACACTGTTGGGTCTTGGTTGGTTCTTCGCTGGGGGCGCTGTGGCGGTTGATAAACTGACCATCCCGATTGGCTATCTTGGCGAGGCTGGCTGGCGGGCAGAACAGGTTGGGGCTAATCTTCAGTTCCACGCTGCTGGCGGGCGCTCGCTCCGGCTTCATGTCAACCGTCTGTTACTTCCGCCTCCCTTGGATATTCTGCACCAAGTGGACATCCGCTGTGGGCGTATTGAATGGACCGCTTCCCATTTTCAGTGCCAAGAGGGAGTGGCCAGTTTCATTAGTGAAAAATTCTCTGCTCGAAGTAGCCCATTTAATTTGAGTTATCATTGGGTGACTGAGACGCTTTCCTTTGAGTTCAAGGCACTGAGATTGGCCGGCGGCTCCGCAGTGATCTCTGGACGCTTTGAGCAAGGACAATGGCAGTTATCCCTTTCTGGACAGTCTCTCAACCTAGCCCATGTACTTGATCTCTTGGCTCCATGGGGATTGCCATCTGGAGCCTGGCCCTCGGCATTCTCCTTAAGGGGAACGCTGGGATTAGAGATGAAATTAGCCGGGCAAGGCAAGTTTCTGCATAAGGTCAATCTTGGAGTCCAGTTTGATGAACTTGGTTTTTCTGATGCAAAGGCCCTCCAGGTGGGGGAGGCGGTGGCCGGCAGAGTTCAACTTAAGGGGAAAAATGCTGAAAGTGGTTGGGAGATGACCGCTGAGATGGTGCTCAATGGCGGTGAAGCCTATTTTCATCCCTTGTATTTTGCTTTCTCGGAAACCCCCATCCATGTCGATATGGCACTAGGGCAAGGAGAGGTTGACGGACAGTGGGAAATCCCCCGATTCAGCCTGAAGCAAACCGGGGTCATGGAGGCCAAAGGGTCCCTCCAGTTGGTCCAGCAAAGAATCACTAAAGCCCGGGTTCAGGTGACACAGGTCCCAATGCCCGCTTTGTATCAACACTGGTTGGAACCTTTTTTAGTGGGGACGGCCTTGGGGGATCTGGAAAGCGGTGGCCGCCTGGCCTTTGTTGTGGAATATCTCTTTCCTGACGGGTGGTTGCTGAAAGCCTTTTTCCACGGGGTGGATATGGTTGACCAACAGGGACGGTTCAGTATTGGGGGCCTTGATGGGCAATTTGGCTGGAGTACTCACGCCACTCCACTGATGACAGAGCTGGATTGGCAGGAAGGTCACCTCTACGCTTTGAAACTGGGTAAGGCGCGGCTAATTGCTGAAAGCAAAAAGAATGGGTTAAGGCTGAGGCAGCCGTTAAAGTTACCCGTGCTTGATGGCTATTTGCTAATGGATGATTTTGTCCTAAAAAATCCGGGTATCCCCTTAGCCCATTGGGAGTTGGAGGGGGTTTTAAGTCCCCTCTCCATGGAGAAACTCAGCCAGGCCCTGGATTGGCCAGTCCTCGCCGGGAAATTATCTGGAGTCATTCCCCGAGTTCGTTACCGGGAGGGGGTCATGGAAGTGGGAGGTGCTTTGATGGTGCGGCTATTTGACGGTACGATTGTGGCTCAGAATCTGCGCTTAGAAGATCCCTTGGGAGTATTGCCGCAACTTGAAGCGGATATTGATATTAATCGCCTAGACTTGGAAACCATGACCCAAACTTTTGCCTTTGGTAAAATTGAAGGTCAGATCAGCGGTCAGATACGGGGACTTCGTCTGGCGAACTGGCAGCCAGTCCAATTCGACGCAAAATTTGCAACTCCGGAAAATGATCCCTCGCGACATCGTATCAGTCAGCAAGCGGTGGATAGCCTCTCGCGGCTAGGTGGAGGTGCCAGTGGTCTGGTTTCCCGAGGTTTTCTAAAATTTTTTAAAGATTTTTCCTATGACAAGATCGGCTTGAGTTGCCGCCTGCTTCGCCAGATTTGTAGGATGGGAGGCCTGGGGCCTGCCAATGGGGGCTATTACATTGTGCGCGGCGGCGGCCTTCCCCGCATTGATGTTATCGGTTATACCCGTCAGGTGGACTGGCCGGTGCTAGTTAAGCGGTTGAAAAGAGTGACTTCAGCAAGCGGTTCGGTCACGGAACAAAAGTGAGAACAGAATGATTAAGCTGCTACGTTGGTGGAGTTTGGTGATGGTCGTTGGATTAGCTGCCTGCGTCACTATCAATATTTATTTTCCTGCAGCCGCGGCAGAAAAGGCGGCGGATAGGATCATCGAGGATGTGTGGGAGCAGGATGCCACCACGCCAGCGGCACCGCCCCCCCCTGCTGAGCAAGAGAGCGCGGCACCCCCCCCACCTTCTGCTTGGAGCCGGTTACTTGATTTTTTGTTGACTCCGGCGGCGGCGGCTGAACCAAATCTGGATATTTCAAGCCCCGCCATTGAACGCCTGACCGCTTCTATGGAGCGGCGCCACCATCAGCTTAGACCTTATTTCCAAAGCGGCGCTATTGGGCTGACTCATGATGGTTTGGTGGCGATACGGGAGGCTCAAGGGATCCCCCTCAAGGACCGAACGAGGGTCAACCAATTGATTGCCGCCGAAAACAATGATCGCAATGCTCTTTATCGAGAGATTGCCCGGGCTAATGGCCATCCTGAGTGGGAAGCCCAACTTCGAGGTACTTTTGCCCGTCGTTGGATCCAAAAGGCACCCCCGGGTTGGTGGTATCAGAATGCCCAAGGGCAATGGGTGCAAAAGCGCTAGCAAGATAATTAATGAACGTTTTTGTTTTTGATATTGAGACCGTTCCGGATGTGGAAGGCGCACGCCGCCTGTATGATTTAGGGGATCTGGATGCGGCTGCTGTGGCCGAAATCATGTTTTCTAAGCGCCGCCAGGAGACGGGGGGGGATTTTCTGCGTTTACATCTGCACCGCATCGTCGCGATTTCTGTAGCACTCCGCTCCCAGGACAGGTTTAAGGTCTGGTCATTGGGTGATTCCTCTTCCCCGGAGGAAGAACTGGTGCAGCGTTTCTTTGATGGCGTTGAAAAATTTGTGCCCACCCTGGTGTCCTGGAATGGGAGCGCTTTTGATCTCCCTGTGATACATTATCGCGCCCTATTCCATGGCATTCCAGGGCCGCGTTATTGGGAAATTGGTGATGAGGACCAAAGTTTTCGTTGGAATAACTATCTCAGCCGCTACCATCAGCGTCACTTAGATCTGATGGATGTGCTCTCTGGCTATCAAAGCCGGGCTGCAGCCCCTTTGGATGAAATTGCCACACTACTCGGTTTTTCCGGTAAGATGGGGATGAGCGGGACGAAGGTGTGGGATTTGTTTCAAAAGGGGGAGCTAGAGGCTATTCGTAACTATTGCGAAACTGATGTCCTGAATACTTATCTTATTTTCTTGCGTTTTGAGCTCATACGAGGACGCCTTGATCCAGCTGCCTATCAGCAGGAATGTCAATTGGTACGAGATGTGATCGGGGCTGAGAGCAAAGCCCATTTCTCGGAATTTTTGCGCCTCTGGAACTAAACCTCCTATAAACTGATGGGTGACCGGAAAACGGTTTCATCCCCTAGGTCTCTGGATTTTTTCTTTTTCCATCTCTGCAATGGTACAGCATCCTAAACGGAAAAGGCTCTCCCAAGAGCCCCAGATTGGCTCCATCGAGGCTTTGACCCATGAAGGTCGCGGTGTCGCCCGCATCGATGGTAAGACGGTTTTCATCGATGGGACTCTACCGGGTGAAAAAGTCCTGTTTCATTATGTGCGTCGGCGCAGTAAATTCGATGAAGGCCGCTTGCTAGAAGTATTGCAGCCGGCACCAACTCGGGTGGAGCCGCGTTGCCGCCACTTTGGAGTCTGTGGTGGTTGTAGCTTGCAACATTTGAGTCCCGGAGCCCAGTTGCAGCTCAAGCAAGAGACCTTAACAGAACAATTTCGCCACTTTGGTGGGGTTGAACCCGAGCAGTGGCTAACCCCTTTGACGGGAACTGATTGGGGATATCGCCGGAAGGCGCGGCTAGGAGTCAAGTTCGTCAAAAAGAAGGATCGTGTCCTCGTCGGTTTTCGGGAAAAAGGGGGACGTTTGATTGCAGCGCTTGAGTGTTGTGAGGTGCTGCACCCGTCGGTTGGATTGCTGTTGCCAGAACTCGGGGAACTTATCGCTTCTTTAAGTTGCTATGATCGTATTCCCCAGATCGAGGTAGCAGTCGGTGATAATGCCACAGGTTTGGTGTTTCGTCATCTAGTGCCCCTGACTACAGCGGATATGGAGCAGCTAGCGGATTTTGGCCGGGCCCATGGTTTGCAGATTTACCTCCAAGGAGGAGGGATAGAGACATTGTGCTTGCTGTGGCCTGAAAGTGCGGAGCTAAGTTACTCCCAGTTCGAGAATCTGGAAATGGTCTTCCTGCCTACCGATTTTATGCAGGTAAACAGGGAGGTGAATAGCAAAATGGTTCAACAGGTTCTGGCGCTACTGGAGCTTAAGTCCCATGATCGAGTGTTAGACCTATTCTGTGGAGTGGGTAACTTTACCCTGCCATTGGCAAGTTCAGGGGCTGAGGTGGTGGGGGTAGAGGGCAGTGCGGGGCTAGTTGCTCGGGCAACGGCTAATGCAAAGCATAATCAGTTGGGAAATGTTAATTTTGAAGTGGCTGATCTCAATGAGCTGGATTGGGTTCGCCATGCTTGGGCTCAAAATGGTTTTTCTAAAGCAGTGTTAGATCCGCCGCGAAGCGGAGCATTGACCGCAGTCCAGCAAATGTCGGCACTGCAGGTGCAACGAATCGTCTATGTTTCCTGTAATCCTGCTACCCTTGCCCGGGATGCGGGGGAATTGGTGAACCGGCAAGGCTATCATTTGCGCTATGCGGGGGTGATGGATATGTTCCCTCATACCCCCCATGTGGAAACCATTGCTCTGTTTGAACAGGCAAGGAAGAACTGAGGAATAGGGTATCCTAGGAGGAAGTGACCAGTACAATATATAGAGGGGGGCAGAGAGCGGCGTAAATGACTCCTGACTAATATCAGATGAACAGAAATATAGCGCAATTCCTCCCTCGACTGAAGTCGTGGGTTTCCTTGCGGAGGATTTATGAGGAATAACATCAAAACCATTACTGGAGATTATGCTACCCGGAATCTACGGGTCGGCATTGCTGCTGCCCGGTTTAATGAATTTATCGTCGCCAGTTTGCTGGAGGGAACCGTAGATACCTTACTGCGACATGGAGTGGCCTCCAAGGATATTGAAATCGTTCGGGTTCCGGGAGCATTTGAGTTGCCGTTGGCAATACAGGCCATGGCTCAGCGAGGTGGATTTGATGCTTTAGTGGCTTTAGGGACGGTCATCCGGGGAGCTACTCCCCATTTTGACTATGTCGCGGGGGAGTGCAGCAAGGGGCTGGGATCGGTTTCGCTGCAGCATGGCTTGCCTATCGGTTTTGGTGTGTTAACTGTGGACACCATTGAGCAGGCCATCGAGCGGGCAGGTACTAAAGCGGGGAACAAGGGGGTGGAGGCCGCACTTTCTGTGATTGAGATGGTCAATGTATTGCGGCAAATTCATAGCTCGAAGGGCGAAATGGTGTGAGTAATAATCGTTCTAAGGCTCGGGCGGCAGCGCTGCAGGGCCTTTACCAGTGGCAGTTGACGGGACAGGATGTGGACACGATCGATGTTGGATTCATCTTCCAAGGCACGCGGGGTATTGATCAAGCTTATTTCCAAGAGTTGCTCCAAGGGGTACCCCAACAGCAACAGGCGTTAGATGAGTGTCTCGGGCCATTTCTGGATCGGCCTATTAACGAAGTGGATCCAGTGGAATGCACTATTTTGAGGATAGGGGCTTTTGAGTTGCTTTTTCGCTCCGATATTCCCTATCGGGTCGTGTTAAACGAAGCCATTGAACTGGCCAAGCGCTTTGGGGCTGAGCATGGTCATCGTTATGTCAATGGCATTCTTGATAAAGTAGCTCGCAAAGTTCGTGCTATTGAATTTCAAGCTCAAGCTTCAAGACGGCGGCTGCAAACCCAGCGGTAGTTTGGGTTGTGTTGTGCGCCTATTTAGATTTTCTGATAGCCTTAGGCTGTGAATGAGTTTGCCCTAATCGAGGAATTCTTTGCCGATTGTACTCGGCAACGGGAAGATGTCATTTTGGCGGTGGGTGACGATTGTGCCCTGTTGACTGTCCCGCCAGGCTATGAACTTGCGGTTTCTATAGATACTTTAGTGGCCGGGGTGCATTTTGCTGCTGAAGTGGATCCAGCGGCCCTAGGGCATAAGGCTCTGGCGGTGGGACTGAGCGATCTGGCGGCTATGGGGGCAGAGCCAGCTTGGGCAACTTTGGCGCTCACTCTCCCAGAAGCCGATAGAGCCTGGTTGGCCCGGTTTGCCCAGGGGTTAAGCGGGCTTGCTGGAAGCTATGGCGTGCAATTGGTAGGGGGGGATACCACTCGGGGGCCGTTGACGGTCACTTTGCAGCTACATGGTTTTGTTCCTCAGGGTAAAGCCTTAAGGCGTGATGGGGCGCGCCCAGGGGATAGAGTCTACGTGACCGGGGCTGTGGGCGATTCTGGGCTTGCTCTTCAGGCACGGTTGGGAGAGCTCCCGTTAACACCGGAAGTTTTGCGCTACGTCGAGCATCGACTGGATTGGCCACAACCCCGGGTCCGTGAGGCCTTGGCTCTGCGTCCTTTGGCTCGTGCGGCCATTGATATTTCAGATGGTCTCGCAGCGGACCTGGGGCATATCCTGGAACGCAGTGGTGTCGGCGCAGTGATTGAAATGGAGTCTTTACCGCTTTCAGAATCTCTTCAGTCCTCTCTTGAGCCCACCCAAGCTTGGAACTTAGCCCTTGCGGCAGGCGATGACTACGAGCTGTGTGTCACCGCACCTGCCGAATCCCATGGCCCAATCCAAGCAGTATTGTCGGCCCTAGGTTGTCCTTGTACCCTGATTGGGACAATTGAGGAGGAGCTAGGCTTACGCTGCCGCCTCCAGGATGGCACTCCATTTATTCCCAAACATCAAGGGTATTGTCACTTTTGATTATGGCTCAAAATATTTCAAAAATTGACTTACGTCACTTATTGGCCAATCCTGTCCATTTTCTTGCTTTTGGCTTTGGTTTTGGCCTTTCCCCTATCGCTCCTGGCACTCTAGGGACTTTACCGGCGTTACCTCTTTATTGGTGGATTCAAGATTGGCCCCTGATGGAGTATCTGTTGTTGGTGTTGGCCTTGTTTCTGGTGGGTGTTTGGGTCTGCCAAGTGACGGCAAGGGATTTGGAGATTAAAGACCCCTCAGGTGTTGTTTGGGATGAATTCGTGGGTTTCTTGGTAACCATGACGGCAGCACCTAGCGGCTGGGGGTGGATACTCGGGGGGTTTATCCTTTTTCGTTTGTTTGACATTTGGAAGCCTTGGCCGATTCGGGTGCTTGACCGTCGACTTTCAGGGGGCTTAGGGATCATGTTGGATGACGTAGTAGCGGGCATTTTTGCCGCCCTGGTGCTGGCGGGTTTCAAGGCATGGATGGGCTAACCTCCCTGCTGTGCTGAACCCATTGATGGCATTCCCCATTTAAATTAGACCCAAATCCAATGGAATTCCATCTAAATGGAAACCGCTTATGGCCCCCTTCTTTCCCGTCTTGGTGTTGTGACCATTTGAGGCTAGCGCTCTAGATAGGTGTGTATGGTGTTCTCTAGCTGTTGTTGCTGTTGCGGGGTTAAAGGTTGATCTTCCTGGTTGCAAATAAAAAAGACATCAACGACTTGGGTTCCTAAGGTAGTGATTTTGGCGTTCACCAGTTGCACCTGGCAGTTAGCTAGGGCTTGGCTAATCCGGGAAAGTAGCCCAGGCCAATTATTGGTGGTCAACTCCATTACGGTGCAGCAATTACGGCAATCCTCGGTAAAAGTTATTCTGGTGGGAAATTTAAATACCTTTAATCTTCGCGGTATAAATCTAGAGCGGTGGGAAGGCACCTGATCAGGTTCGGTTAGCCGGCGGGTAAGGGTCTCTTGGATTTCCCGTAAGCGAAATTCCAGATCGATTTTGGTACTAGCGGCGGTTGCCTCGCGGACAATAAAGCTTTCCAAGACGAAGCCATGACAGGTGGTAATGATCCGGGCATCCAAAACATCCAGGTCCAGTTGGGCCATAGTTCCCGTAGTGACAGTAAAGGTAAGCGCATGGGCTCTGGCGTAGATAAATACTTCCATGGTATCAGCCGTATCAGCCTCCCGATTATGGGGGCGCACTAAAACTCGCGGTGCCCCGTTGGAGGGTTCTGCCTGGTCGAGAGCCTCAATGTGCCAGCAGATCTCATTGGGCGTATGTCGCAGAAAATAGTCTGCATCAATCTGTTTCCAGAGGGCATCAAGCTTTTGTTCAGTCCAACCGTTTTTTAATAATGCTTGCCGTGCCTCGTCTTGAACATCGCGGATCCGTTCGGCTTTATCGATGGGGTGTTCCAACCCCCGCCGCAATGCTTGGTGAGTGGCCGTGTAAAGTTTGCTCAGAAGGGCGTCTTTCCAGCTATTCCAAAGGTTGGGGTTGGTCGCCCGGATATCCGCCACCGTCAATAAATAAAGGTAGTTCAAGTGCATCTCATCGCTGACTTTAATAGCGAATTCGCGTACCACTTCCGGATCGTTAATATCCTGCCGTTGAGCTGTCATGGACATTAGCAGGTGATGACTCACTAGCCAGGCGACGAAGCGGGAATCGTAGTGGCTGAGGCCGTGGTGGAGGCAAAATTCTAAGGCATCCTTGGCTCCAAGCTCACTGTGATCGCCGCCACGCCCCTTGGCAATGTCATGGAAGAGACCGGCTAAATAGAGCAGTTTAGGTTTAGAAATCCGTTGAAATACTTCTGAACACAAGGGAAATTCATGGGCATATTGGGGGAGGGCAAAGCGTCGCAGATTACGGATGAGGAACAACGTGTGCTCATCAACCGTATATGCATGAAACATGTCATATTGCATTTGCCCAACAATTTTACCGAAGGCAGGAAGATAGGCTCCGAGCACGCCATATTTGTTCATGCGCCGGAGCTCGTGAGTGATGCCCCGGGGTTGGCGAATAATCTCCATAAACAGGTTGCGGTTAGACGAATCCGCCCGAAAGTTATCGTCAATCAGATAGCAATGTTCTCGGATAAGGCGGACGGTGGAAGCCCGTACCCCTTTTAATTCAGGGTGTCGTTGGAGCAAGAGGAAAACTTCCAGCAGAGCAGAAGGAGTGTGTTTGAATACTTGGGGGTCAGTGACCTCTAGAAATTTATTGCGAATCTGAAAGCGTTTATTAATAGGGCGAATATCCACTTTCTCATTCACCAACAGAATCTCTTCCTCGAACAACTGCAACAGCATTTCGTTGAGACGCCCTATGTTCCCAGCGGTTCGGTAATAATCTTTCATGAGCTGCTCGACTGCCAAGTGTGGGCCTTGAGCGCGGTAACCAAGTTGTTTGGCAAGCGCGATTTGATAGTCGAATAAGAGGCGATCTTCCTTGCGCCCCGTCAAAGTGTGCAGACCATAGCGAAGTTGCCAAAAAAAGTCTTGGCTTTCTAACAGTTCTTTTCGCTCTAAGGGGGTCAAAAACCCATGTTGGAGAAGGCTATCAAAGGACCACGTATTGAAATAGCGCTTCGATACCCACTGGATCATCTGAATATCGCGCAGCCCACCAGGACCTTCCTTGATATTGGGCTCAAGGTTATAGGCGGTATCATGATATCTATGGTGGCGCGTGGCCTGTTCGGCCCGCTTGGCGAGAAAAAACTGGCGGCTGCCCCACATTTGCTCTGGAGCGATAGCCACCTGCAAGCGCTTGAATAGGTGTTCGGGTCCAAAGAGCAAGCGAGCTTCCATCAAGCTAGTAATAAATACAAGATCCTTGCGAGCGGCTTCCTGGCACTCCTCCACCGTGCGCACGCTATGCCCCACTTCCAAGCCGATATCCCATAATAAAGAAATAAAGTGGCCGATGGCCTCTTGTAAAACAGAGTCGGTTTCGTCCGCCAGTAGCAGGAGGATATCAATGTCGGAATAGGGGTGCAGCGTACCTCTTCCATAACCTCCGACAGCAATTAAAGCGACCTGCTCAGCGCATTTTTTGGTATGAAGTCGGCAAGCCTGGATGAGAATTTGATCCACCAGCCAAGCATGGAGCGGGAGTAGCTCAGTGGCGGGAATCCCCACCAGAAAGCGTTGTTTAAGCGTTTCGATGCCGTCTTTAAGGAAAGAACGGAGTAGGGGTAAGGGATTCTCGCTGGTATCAACCCAATCAGCAAAAGCGCCGGGATCGAATAAGGCGTCAGGTTGGCTGCAATTTCCCGTGAGATTTGGCACGCTGAGGAATCGAGTTGGCTGGCCTAGAGGTTATCTCCAGGTCTGACCGTAAGCACCTCGAAACCATCATCGGTGACCAATATCGTATGTTCCCATTGGGCTGAGGGGCTGTGATCTTTAGTGACGACTGTCCACTTATCCGGTAGGAGTTTTACATGGCGTTTACCCGCATTGACCATCGGTTCAATGGTAAAGGTCATGCCAGGTTCCAACCTAAGCTTGGTGCCAGGGGTACCATAGTGGAGTACTTGAGGATCTTCATGGAAAGCACGGCCAATACCATGCCCGCAAAATTCCCGCACAATAGAGAAATTATTAGCCTCGGCATGGGCTTGGATGGCATGACCAATATCTCCTAAATGGATGCCCGGCTTTACCATCTCGATGCCAATGCACATACATTCATAACTGACTTGGGATACTCGCTTGCCAATGATGCTAGGTTCCCCGACGAAGAACATTTTGCTGGTATCACCATGGTAGCCGTCCTTGATCACAGTGATATCGATATTAACGATATCCCCTTTTTTTAGCCGCTTTTTGTTGGGAATGCCATGGCAGACGACGTGGTTGACTGAAGTACAAATGGATTTTGGAAAGCCATGATAGTTGAGAGGAGCGGGAATAGCTTTTTGTACGTTAACAATATAATCATGGCAGAGGGCATCCAACTCCTCGGTGGTGACTCCAGGTTTCACGTGAGGGTGGATCATATGGAGGACATCGGCGGCAAGACGGCCGGCGACCCGCATTTTTTCAATTTCCTCTGAAGTTTTGATAGTGACTGGCATAGGGTTTTAATGCTATGTAATTTTTAAGAAAATTTAGTTTCCTAGACTTTAGACAGAGGCCAAAGGATAGGGTTCTGCCATTGTCCCAGTAGGGTACTTTATGGTATAAATCCGGCGCTTTTAAAGCAAATGAAATCACACGCATATCGGCACATGTATCGGGGTGCCTCGGGTTTAGGTCGATATATGGGATATGCGGAGGAATAACCCCAACACAATTGAGGTAAATGCCATGGCGAATGTGACGATGCGCCAAATGCTAGAGGCCGGGGTCCATTTTGGTCACCAGGCCCGTTATTGGAATCCGAAGATGGCACCCTATATCTTCGGTAAACGCAATAACATCCACATTATCAACTTAGAAGAAACTCTGCCATTATATAACGAAGCGACCAACTTTCTTGGCCGATTAGCCGCAAATAAGGGTACGGTTTTATTTGTGGGCACCAAGCGGGCGGCTCAGGAGGCCATTCATGAGGAAGCGGAGCGTTGCGGCATGCCTTACGTTAACCGCCGCTGGTTGGGAGGTATGCTAACCAATTTTCAGACGGTGCGACGGTCTATCAAACGTCTCCATGATTTAGAGGCCATGATCCAGGACGGTAGCTTGGAACGTCTCAAAAAGCGAGAGGCGTTAACAGTGCGACGAGAGCGGGACAAGCTTGAGAATAGCCTCGGTGGCATTAAAAATATGACGCATCTTCCTGATGCGTTATTTATTATTGATGTAGAGCATGAGCGAATTGCGGTGGATGAGGCAGCTAAGCTCGGTATTCCGGTAGTCGCGGTAGTCGATACCAACAGTAGCCCAAAGAAGGTGGACTACATCATCCCTGGTAATGATGATTCAATCCGTGCTCTCCGTCTCTATGCTCGTGGTATTGCGGATGCGATTGTTGAGGCACGGGCCACCGCTGCCGCGACGAGTGCCAGTAAAGCCGGCAAAGATGAGTTTGTGGAGATGGAAGAGGCCAGCGAGGGAGGAACAGCCCCAGAATCACTGGGGGGGGAAGCGGCCACAGCAGACACTGGTAGTAGTTAGTCACAAATAATTTAGAGTTAAGTTGGTTTGATAAGAAGGGGGCAAGGCCCTGGCTTTATAGTTGTCCTTGCGTCCGATTCAGCCCCGATTACCGCAGAGGAATGGAATAATGGCAATCACAGCGGCACAGGTCAAGGAACTGCGTGAGCGTACTGGTTCCGGAATGATGGAATGCAAAAAAGCCCTGGTGGAAACTGGTGGCGATATCGAAGCTGCCATAGAATGGATGCGTAAGCAAGGATTAGCTAAAGCTGATAAGAAGGCGGGGCGAGTAGCCTCCGAAGGAATTATTGTTACCGCCATTGGCGATGACGCCCGCAAGGCAGCAATGGTGGAAATTAATTCAGAAACGGACTTTGTCGCTAAGAACGAGGATTTTCGCCAATTTGCCGCGGATGTGGCACAAAAAGTGTTAGTTTCTAATCCTGCAGCCTTAGACGATCTCCTTGCCATGGCTTTGGATGATAGTGGCGAGAGCATCAATGAGAAACGTCAAGCTCTGATAGCCAAGATTGGTGAAAATATCAATGTGCGTCGTTTCACCTTTATGGAGGCAGAAAACGGACGTATTGGTTGTTATGTCCACGGTACTCGGATTGGCGTGTTGGTTGCTGTAGAGGGAGGAGATGAGGCCTTAGCCAAAGATCTTGCCATGCATATTGCAGCAAGTAAGCCTCAGGCCATTACGCCGAAAGATATTTCAGCAGAGGCGTTGAATAAAGAGCGCGACATTTTGATCGCTCAAGCCAAGGATAGCGGCAAGCCACCTGAGATCATAGAGAAAATGGTTGAAGGGCGTTTGCAAAAGTTTTTAAGCGAGATCACCTTGTTGGGTCAGCCCTTTGTCAAGGATCCAGATATTAAGGTAGAGAAATTGCTTAAAAACGCGGGTGCTAGTGTTTGCCGCTTCGTCCGCTTTGAAGTAGGGGAGGGGATTGAGAAAAAAGTAGAGAATTTTGCTGAAGAGGTAAGGTTACAGGCCCGGGGAGATTGATCAGGTGCCATTGGAGGGTATAGAACCCAAGTATCGGCGTATCTTGCTTAAGTTTAGCGGAGAAGCGCTAATGGGTGAGGCCAACTACGGTATCGATCCTAAGCTAGTCCAGCAAATTGCTCAAGAGCTGCAGGAATTAAACCGCATCGGCATCGAAATCGGTTTGGTTATTGGTGGCGGCAATATTTTCCGTGGTGCTGGATTAGCCGCTGCGGGCATGGATCGGGTCACCGCAGATCATATGGGGATGTTGGCGACGGTGATGAATGCCCTCGCCTTACAAGATGCCTTGGAAAGGTTAGGGGTCTTCTGCCGGGTGATGTCTGCTATTCGGATCAATGAGGTCTGTGAGGATTATTTACGTCGCCGTGCTATCCGTCACCTTGAAAAAGGGCGTTTAGTCATTTTCGCTGCGGGGACGGGCAATCCCTTTTTTACTACTGATACCGCTGCTAGTCTTCGTGCTATCGAGATCGGGGCGGATTTGCTCATTAAAGCGACCAAGGTGGATGGCGTATATTCAGCTGATCCCATGGTGGACCCTAACGCACAGTTTTTCCCCCGCTTGAGCTATGACCAGGTTATAGCACGCAACCTTGCAGTCATGGATGCGACCGCTATTATAATGTGTCGAGATCATTCTCTGCCATTGCGTGTCTTTGACATGCATAAGGTGGGATCTCTAACGCATATTATCAAGGGCGAAGACGTGGGAACACTGGTTTCCAGAGAGTAACAGCAATGATTGATGAGATCTGTGCAGATGCTGCCCAACGCATGCAAAAAAGTCTTGAGGCTTTGAAACAGGCTTTTGCTAAGTTGCGGGCAAATCGGGCTCATACGAGTCTTCTTGATCACATTACCGTCTCCTATTACGGGACGAATGTTCCCCTGAATCAGGTTGCCAATGTCGCTGTGGAAGATGCTCGAACTTTGGCGGTGACGCCTTGGGAAAAGCAAATGGTCCCGGCCATTGAAAAAGCCATTAGGAATTCTGAATTAGGGCTTAATCCGGTCACGGCGGGGATGGTTATCCGGATACCGCTACCCCCTCTGACCGAAGAGCGGCGACGGGAAATGGTCCGTGTTGTCAGGCAAGAGGCGGAAGCTGCCCGGGTGGCTGTGCGTAATATCCGGCGTGACAGCAATCAGACCATCAAGGAATTGGTTAAGGAGAAAGAAATTAGCGAGGATGATCAACACCGTGCTGAGGAGGCTATCCAAAAAATCACTGATAGCAATATTGCTAAAGTCGATGAAATTTTAGCAGCGAAAGAGCGAGATCTCATGGAAGTTTGATACTCTTTAATAGGCCCCCTCTTGTGGGCAAAACGCTAGGCAGTATTATGGATAGCGGACAGGTTGAAGTCCGGTCATCAAAAATACCCCGCCATGTTGCGATTATCATGGATGGTAACGGGCGCTGGGCTAAGCAGCGGAATCGACCGCGTTTTTATGGGCATAGAGCAGGTGTTGAGGCGGTAGAAGAGATCCTGCAGGCATGTACCAATGCAGGTGTGCAGGTGTTAACTCTGTTTGCTTTTAGCAGTGAAAATTGGCACCGCCCGTCTCAGGAAGTTCAGCTTTTAATGGACTTATTCAAGTCTGCTCTCTCGAGCCGGTTGGATCGGCTGCAAGAATGGAATGTGCGCCTTCGTATTATCGGTGATCGGAATGGGCTCTCGGAAGAACTACGGTCGGAAATAGCGAAAGCCGAGGCTCTGACGGCAACGAATAAGGGCATTACTCTAGTGGTGGCTGCCAATTATGGTGGGCGCTGGGATATTACTCAAGCTGCAAAACAAGTTGCCGTCAAAGTGGAAAATAAACAAATGACAAGTGACTCTATTACCCCCGAAGTTTTTGCGGCGCACCTCTCTATCGCTGATTTGCCTGAACCTGATTTGTTTATTCGTACGGGGGGCGAGCAGCGGGTTAGTAATTTCTTATTGTGGCAATTGGCTTATACTGAGTTTTACTTTACGGATATTCTGTGGCCTGATTTTGACAAGACGGCTTTCGCTGTAGCTATCGAAACTTTTTTGCAGCGGGAACGCCGTTTTGGTCGGACCTCGGATCAAGTGGAGTCTTTCCACCGTGTTTAGGCAGCGGCTCATTACGGCTGCTATTTTAGTACCCCTCACTGTATGGGCTGTGCTTTTTCTTCCCACCGGAGTAATCGCTTGGCCATTGGCATTGGTGATGGGTATTGGGGCTTGGGAATGGGCAGGTCTAGTCCGACTGCAGGCTAAAGGAGCGCGGTTACTTTATGCCCTGGTGGTGTTACTGTTGCTTTGGGGAAGCCGTTTCCTACCTTTAGCAGGGATAGCGATAGTCGGCGCGATTTGGTGGGGTATTTGTACGATTTTACTGCTGCGGTGGGCACAACACAGACCCGCTACCCCCTTACTACAGAACATGCCTGCGCTAGGGTTGATCGCGGGAATTTTAGTCTTGGTGCCTGCTTGGCGGGCTACCATAGGCCTTCATGCATTACCCACCGTCGGTCCGAAAATGGTATTGTTTCTCTTTCTATTGGTCTGGCTAGCAGATAGTGCAGCCTATTTAGTCGGACGGCGTTTTGGGCATACCCGCCTAGCGCCGGCGCTGAGTCCTGGAAAAACGAAGGAGGGCGTTTATGGCGCCCTTGCTGCGGGTTTGCTGCTTTCATTAATAGGGGGGGAAGTGTTTGCATTTTCTGGGCTAGCGTGGTGGGGGTTTGTAGGTCTTGGCTTGTTAACCCTTCTTGTTTCTGTGATGGGGGATTTACTGGAAAGCTTATTTAAGCGCATGGGTGCGGTTAAGGATAGCGGACACTTGCTGCCAGGCCATGGTGGCGTGTTAGATCGGGTCGATAGCTTAACTGCGGCAGCACCCGTGTTTGCACTAGGTGTCTGGATACTGGGACAGCTACAATGATAGGAGTCACCATATTGGGGTCGACCGGCTCCATTGGCATGAGCACCCTCGATGTGTTGGCGCGTTATCCAGATCACTACCGGGTTCAAGCCCTATCCGCGAATAGTTCCGTGGAACAACTTTATCAGCAGTGCCTTAAATTTTTTCCTGCTCAGGCGGTTATGGCTGATCCTGATGCTGCTGAACAGTTACGCCAGCGGTTGCGTCCGGTGGCACCGGAGATAGAGGTCAGCAGTGGTAGCGAAGCTTTAGAAACTATCGCCAAGTCTCCGGATACGGATTATGTCATGGCAGCCATTGTCGGCGCTGCGGGCTTGCTTCCTACCTTAGCGGCAGCGCGAGCAGGGAAGCGGGTTTTGCTCGCCAATAAAGAGTCGCTGGTGATGAGCGGTGAGCTATTTATGAGCGCGGTTAATAAGAGTGGAGCTGAGCTGCTTCCCATTGACAGCGAGCATAATGCTATTTGGCAATGCATGCCGGCGGGGAGGCGCGAGCTCCCCTTGCACCGCAAAGGGATACGGCGCATTTTGTTGACTGCCTCAGGTGGGCCTTTTAGAGACCGGGAACTTTCCGAGCTGGACAACGTCACTCCAGATGAAGCCTGCGCTCACCCTAACTGGGATATGGGACGTAAGATATCGGTTGATTCGGCTTCTATGATGAACAAGGGTCTTGAGGTTATTGAGGCCCGCTGGTTGTTTGATGCCCCGGCCCACCAGATCGAAGTGGTCTTGCATCCCCAGAGCGTCATCCATTCCATGGTCGATTATGTGGATGGCTCTGTCTTGGCACAGCTAGGTAACCCTGATATGCGAACACCTATTGCTTATGGGCTGGCTTGGCCGGAGCGGATAGAACCGGGGGTTACCCCTCTAGATCTGTTTGCAATAGGCCAGTTAACCTTTAGCCGACCGGATCTGCAACGTTTCCCTTGTCTGGGACTTGCCTATAGTGCATTGGAGCAGGGGGGAACCTGTAGCACTATTTTGAATGCAGCCAATGAAGTGGCGGTCCAAGCCTTTCTTGAGCAGCGTATCCGATTTACCCAGATCCCAGAGCTTATTGAGTGGACGTTAGGTAGGGTGACGCCCATTGCAGCTCATTCCCTTGCTGCCGTGCTAGAAAGTGATACAGTGGCGCGGCAAGTCGCCGAAGAACAAGTCCAGCGGTGGTGCCCATGTCCATTGCATTAACGATACTCGCTTTTCTGGTCGCTATTGGGGTGCTAGTCACAGTGCACGAATACGGGCACTTTTGGGTAGCACGGCGATCGGGAGTCAAGGTCCTTCGATTCTCCATTGGTTTTGGCCGGCCCTTATGGCGTTGGCGTGGAAAGGACCAAACTGAGTACGTGCTCGGATCGCTTCCCTTGGGCGGCTATGTGAAGATGCTTGATGAGCGGGAAGGAGAAGTTGCCGAGGAGGATCTTCCTCGCGCCTTCAATCGCCAGTCTCTCGGTGTGAGGAGTGCCGTGGTTGTGGCCGGGCCTATGGCAAATATTCTGTTTGCTATCGCTGCTTACTGGTTGGCGTTTGTCCTCGGCATTGCCGGAATCAAACCCTTGGTGGGTGAAGTCACTGCCAACACGCCGGCAGAGAAGGCCGGTTTCCGAGCTGGCGAAGAAATTATTGCTGTAGGGGAGCAAGCCACGCCTACTTGGGTAGCGGTACGCCATGCCCTATTTGTGGCTTCCCAAGGTGGGCCTCGTGTTTCAGTGACTGTCTCTGGTCCTGAGGGAGAAGAGGTTTTGAGCCTGGATCTGAGCCAGGTAGAGACTGATCCGGAAAAAATCAGGGATATGTTGCAACAGCTAGGTGTGCAGCCAGTACGGCCGTTGTTGGCACCAGTCATTGGAAAGGTGTTGCCTGATGAACCTGCAGTACAGGCAGGCTTTCAACCGGGGGATCGAATTCTTTCAGCTGGGGGCCAGCCCATTGATAGCTGGGATGAATGGGTGGAGTTTGTGCGAGATCGTCCCGGCGAATCCTTCAATGTTGAGATTGAGCGGGGAAGGGAGCGTCTCGTTCTAACCTTGCAGCCGGCAGCAGTAGAGGGGGAGGAAGGTTCCGTTGGTCGTATTGGTGCGGCGCCGCAGCCGCCGGGCGAATTACCGGAGGAACTCCAAGCCACTTTAAAATATTCCCCTTTAGCGGCGATATCCCAGGCGGTTGAGAAGACTTGGGAAATTGGATCACTGACTCTGGTAATGTTAGGAAAAATGCTGTCAGGGGAGGTATCGACCAAATCTATTAGTGGTCCTATAACGATTGCCCAATATGCAGGATATAGTGTCCAAATCGGCTTTGTGCCTTTCCTAAACTTCCTTGCGGTAGTCAGCATTAGCCTCGCAATACTAAACCTTTTGCCGGTTCCCGTATTGGACGGGGGGCATTTGTTATATTATTTCATTGAATGGATACGCGGCCGGCCTTTGTCAGAGGAGGCCCAAGCGCTGGGACAACAAATCGGTATTTTGGCGCTAATTGGGCTGATGTGCCTAGCTTTTTACAATGACCTAGCCCGTTTGTTTGGATAGTTATACCAATTTAATCAAAGAATGCAATTTATTAAGGCTTCAAGTGCTTGTTTAGACTGCATCTATACAATGCAAAATTACATGAAATTGGTATTAAAGCGGATATGGGCTTGGTTTTTTTGAAGCAGCCTACCTGTTTTCTTGGGAGAATTCACTTAAGTTTTTAGCGGAAGGGAATTAAAACAAAATATTATCCAGGGATTAAAACCGCTGAAGGCTAAGTTTTAAAAAAATATATAGTTTTTCCTGTTATTTTTTTCAAGCACATAAGCTACAGGCCCAAGAAGTAAACCCCAAGAAGTAAACCCCAAAAAGTAGAGCCTTGATAAAAGGCTTTTTAGTAATCAAAAAAAATAAATGGGGGCGCCTTTGAACTTTGTAAAAAAGCGAATAACGATTGCTATTTTGGGGTTGGCTTTAATTAGCCGGGTACTGGCAGCAGAATTTGAAGCATTTGTAGTTAAGGACATTCGGGTTGAAGGGCTTCAGCGGATCTCGGCTGGCACCGTCTTCAATTATCTTCCAGTTAAAGTAGGTGATACAGTTGATAGCCAACGGGTTAAGGATATCATTCAGGAATTATTCAAGACCCGATTTTTCAAGGATGTGCGGGTGGAACGTGAAGGCAATATTTTGGTCGTGGTGGTGGTGGAACGGCCTACGATTACCAACATCCAATTTATAGGTAATAAAGACCTTAAAGGTGATCAGCTTTCACAAGCACTTAAACAGGTGGGATTTGCAGAGGGTCGAGTTTTTGACCGATCACTGCTGGAAAAAGTAGAACTAGAGCTGCAACGCCAGTATTTTAGTCGTGGTAAATATGGTGTCAAAATTGATACGACGGTAACGCCTCTGGCACGTAATCGGGTGGCTATTAAAGTGAATATTAAGGAGGGGGCAGTTGCCAAAATTGGTGGTATTAATATCGTAGGTAATCAGGCTTTTAGCGAAGAAGAACTTCAAGGCGCATTCCAACTGAGTACTACCAATTGGTTATCGTTTTTTACCCATGATGACCAGTACTCCCGACAGAAATTGGCAGCAGATCTTGAGGCTTTACGTTCTTATTATTTGGATCGAGGCTATATCAACTTTAATATTGATTCCACCCAAGTTTCCATAACCCCTGATAAAAAGCGGGTATTTATTACAGTCAACATTACCGAAGGGGATCGCTATCAGATTGGAGAAATTAAGTTAGCCGGAGATTTGGTGCTGCCCCGTGAGAAGCTATTTGATGCTTTAACTATAGCTTCAAGCAAAGTTTTTTCACGCAAAGCTGTTGCGGAAAGCACAACTCATATTACCGATCTGTTAGGAAATAAGGGGTATGCGTTTGCCAATGTAAATGCTGTGCCGGAGGTGGATGAGGAAGGGAAGAAGGTAAATTTGACTTTTTTCGTTGATCCAGGAAAGCGTGCTTATGTTCGGCGAGTCAATATTTCTGGGAATACCAAAACCCGGGACCAAGTCATTCGTCGAGAGATACGCCAGCAGGAAGGGGGTTGGGTCGCGACCGAACTCATTAATCGTTCCCGGTTACGAATCCAACGCTTAGGCTATTTTGAAGATGTTAATGTGGAGACGGTGCCTGTTCCGGGAACAACGGATCAAGTCGATGTAAATTTTAGTGTCGTGGAACGCCCCTCCGGATCCCTATCGGCAGGTTTAGGTTTCTCCCAGTCCCAAGGTTTTATTTTTAACACCAGTGTTACCCAGCGAAATTTTCTAGGGAGTGGTAAACATATAAGCCTCAGCTTCAATAATAGCGAGGTTAATACTATTTACAGTTTTGGATATACCAATCCCTACTATACCATCGATGGTATCAGCCGTGGGTTTAATATTTTTTACCGGGAGACTGACCCTAGTAACGCCAACATTGCCCGTTTTAGCACCGATTCCTTTGGCGGTGATATGCACTTTGGTATTCCAGTCACCGAAAATGATACGCTACGTCTCGGTTTTGGCTATCAGAATTCGGAAATTAATCTGACTGAACTTTCCCCCCAAGAATATCAAGATTTTGTAAATAGTGAGGGAAGTAGTTTTGATATCTTTAATGTTAATTTAGGTTGGTCACGTGATCGCCGAGATAATGCTCTCTTACCCACCCGTGGTAGCTTTCAAAGGCTCTTTGGTGAGATCTCTGTGCCGATAGGCAGCCTGCAATTTTTTAAGGTGGGTTATCGTCACCGATGGTTCTATCCCCTGACTAAATCCCTTACTTTGATGCTAAATGGTGATGTTGCCTACGGAGATGCCTACGGAGATACCGAAGAATTCCCCTTCTTCGAAAATTTCTTTGCCGGCGGTATACATAGCGTGCGCGGCTTTAAGGATAATACGTTGGGTCCAAAAGATACTGATAATAATGCGCTAGGAGGCAACGTCAAGGTGGTGGGTAATGTCGAGTTATTCTTTCCTATTCCCTTTGCTGAAGAGCTCAAATCCGTGCGCTTGAGTACTTTTATTGATGCCGGTAATGTCTACGGTATAGATCAAGATATTACGCTCGGAGAACTCCGTTATTCGGCTGGAGTCTCGGCTATTTGGTTATCGCCTTTTGGCACCATGCAGTTTAGTTTGGCAAAAGCATTTAATGAGCAATCAAATGACGAGCCTCAAGTATTCCAGTTCTCCCTTGGGACTTCATTCTAACTTTATCTCCTAAATAAAGTATTTTCGATGTATTCTACAATTGATATTTATTTTAAAACCAGCATAGTAAGTCAGTCCCTTATTGACGCAATTAGCCACGTTAAATGTTAGAGGTAGCCTCATGGTAAGGTTGAATAAATTATATAAATTGATCGCGCTAGGAGGTATTTTTCTGCTGGGCTGTATAATGATTGTTACGCCAGCAGAAGCTGTCGATTTGAAGATCGGTGCGGTAAATGCAGTTAAGTTATTAGATGAGGCACCGCAAAAAGGTGCGGCGCTGGAGAGGTTAAAAAAGGAATTTGAAGCACGCAATAGGGAATTGGTAGCAAAACAAAAAGAACTGCGCGAGCTGGAAGATAGGTTCAACCGTGATGCGGCCATTATGAGCGAGGCCGATCGTAAAGCATTAGAACGGGATATCCTCAATCAAAATCGCGATCTTAAACGTGATCAAGAGATATTTCGAGAAGACTATAATATTCGTCGAAATGAAGAGTTTCGAAAATTGCAGGAAGAAATCGCTAAGGCAATTGTGAGTTTAGCGGAGAGAAAAAAGTATGATTTGGTCGTCTACGAGGGAGTTATTTACGCCAGTGATAAAGTCGATATTACCGCTGATGTACTTAAGTTATTGAAATCTCAATACAAGCCTTAATTATTATAGAGCTATCGGAAGTAGGTAGTTAGGTCGTGGAGTGGATTTTTAGCGCTCCCGCAGCAAGCACTAGCGGTAAGGACGGCAGTGACAATCCGGGTCCGAATCCGTTGCAGTGCCGAATATCTGCCTAACTGCCTTGATAATAAGTCCGAAGGCATCCCTATGTCAGGTGGTGAATATCTGTCCTTGAATGTGTTGTGGGGCTAGAGTTTATCCTTTGAGCATTATAGGAGTGAGGGGCTGGTTTGGAGCACACTATGGTGAATACATAAAATTCAGTATAGTATCAAGAAAGTAAAAATAGTGTTGGTAAAAGCTAAAACATATCAGTAAAGTTCTTTTGGTATCCTGATGGTGAGGTATATTCTGGCCAGCGCCAACCAGAGATTTATCTAAGGTTTTTTTCTAAATTCAAGGTTTTTTTCATTGGATACACTGGATATACACGAGATACTTAAGCACCTTCCCCACCGTTATCCCTTTCTCCTGATCGATAGAATTATAGAATGTACACCGGGGAAGTCGCTCGTGGCCATCAAGAATGTAAGCTATAACGAGCCATACTTTCAGGGCCATTTTCCGGAGATGCCTGTCATGCCGGGGGTATTAATTCTTGAATCCTTGGCTCAGGCCACCGGTATACTGGCTTTTAAAACACAAGCAACATTGCCTTCACAGGAGGCAATCTATTATTTTGCAGGCATCGATCGGGCACGGTTCAAACGCCCGGTTGAGCCTGGCGATCAGATGCGTCTAGAGGTTGAACTGGTACGCAGCTTACGCCGTCTATGGAAATTTACAGGGAAAGTGACGGTGGATGGGAGCCTTGTAGCTTCGGCTGATGTGATGTGTTCCTACAAGGAAATCCATAAGTGATTGATCCTCGAGCTGTTATTGACCCTAGTGCTGAACTTCACGAAACTGTTACTGTCGGGCCTTACTCAATTATTGGGGCAAATGTGCAGATCGGGGCTGAAACTTGGATTGGTCCACATGTGGTTGTTCGCGGGCCAACCCGCATCGGGAAAAAGAATAAGATATATCAGTTTGCCTCTATCGGAGATATCCCCCAGGATAAGAAATATGGTGGAGAAGATACACTCCTTGAGATTGGCAATGAAAATGTCATAAGAGAATATACAACGATTAACCGAGGTACTGTTCAGGGGGGAGGGGTCACCCGTGTAGGTCATCACAATTGGATAATGGCTTATGTGCATATTGCCCATGATTGTATCGTAGGTCACCATACAACTTTTGCTAACAATGCATCCCTGGCGGGGCATGTGACTATCGAGGACTATGTGACGCTAGGGGGATATGCCCTGGTCGCTCAGTACTCTAGTATAGGGACCTATGGTTTCTGTTCTGTTGCCAGTGTCGTCCACAAGGATGTTCCTCCCTATGTTTTGGTGGCAGGGCATATGGCAAAGCCGGTGGGAATTAACCATATAGGCCTAAAGCGTGCCAACTTTAGTGAAGAAGTCATACGCGATCTGCGTCATGCTTATAAGCTGCTTTACCGCCAAGGGTTACGCTTTGAGGATTCTGTTAAGGAGTTAAAGCGGCTGGCAGAGAAGAGCTCTGAGGTTCGGATTTTTCTGAATTTTCTTGAAAATTCCACCCGGGGTATCATTCGGTAGGGAAATACTTAAAACGCTTTCGGTTTTGAAAATGGCATTAGATATTTACGCATCAGATCAGGAAAAAAGTGAAGCCATCAAGCAATGGTGGCGAGAAAACGCCCGCGCTGTGCTAGTAGGAATCATTATCGGCCTCTTAGCACTCTTTGGTCTACGGGGTTGGACGGAATATAAGCAGAACCGTATTAGGGAAGCCTCGTCTCTCTATCAGCAGATACTGACGGCAAAAGCGCAGGAAGCCGGTGCTGAAATCTACAATAGCGCGGAGCGTCTTGTTCAAGATTACAGCGATACCCCCTATGGATTATTTAGTGTGTTGATGTTAGCCAAGGAAGATCAAGCGCGGGGTGATGCTGAAGCTGCCGCGGAACGCTTTAAGAATGCACTGGAGCACACCCAGAATACTGGACTTCGACGAGTGATATACTTGCGTCTGGCCCGTTTGCTGTTGGCGGAAGGCAATCCTGAGGAGGCGCTAACGACACTGGCTGAAATTGAGCCAGGTAGTTTTGCTTCTGCTTACGCGGAATTGCGGGGGGATGCTCATGTGGAGCTAGGCCAACTACCCGAGGCGCGGCAGGCTTATCAGGAGGCGTTGCTAGATTTAGGACCGGGTGAACCGCGCCGACAGATATTGAGCATGAAGCTTGATAATATCGCTCAGCCTTGATGAAAAACACAACTCTTCCGCGTTTGGGTTTGGTGCGGGGGAATCTTCAGGCAGGTGCTGTCGGGATTAGCCGACTTTTTTTCGTTTTATTGCTCCTTTCCGTGGTGGGGTGCACGGCTCTGCAGGAATACCTCCCGGAGTCTGATACTAGCGAACCTCCCATGGAGTTGACAGAATTTGTTCCTGAAATCGGGGTTGAGGTTCTATGGTCTGCTAAGGCAGGGAAGGGGACGGGAGATCGCTACCTTCGGCTTCCCCTTTCTTTCATCGATGGCAAGGTGATTGCCGCGGATTATAAAGGTCGGGTAAGCGCTTTTGATGCCCTCACGGGGGAGCGGCTTTGGGAGACGAAACTGGATTTGCCCATTACCGGCGGACCCGGCGTGGGCGATGGCCTGGTCGTTGTGGGAACTGAGGATGCGTTGGTCGTCGCTTTGGATGTTGTTGATGGCTCGCCCATTTGGCAAGCTACTGTTTCTAGCGAAATATTATCAGCACCGGGGGTGGGTGGTGGTATGGTGGTGGCCCGTTCCGGAGATGGTCAGGTTTATGGACTGGATGCCAGTAGTGGTTCCCCATTATGGGTTTATCAACGCAACGTCCCGGTCCTAACGCTCCGCGGCGCCGCAGCCCCCGTCATTGCCGACCGTAAGGTCATTATGGGTTTAGCTGGGGGCAAGTTGGTGGCGTTATCTTTAGACGGCGGTCAGTTGCTGTGGGAGCGGACCATTGTTGTCCCCCGGGGCCGAACTGAACTTGACCGATTAGTGGATATCGATTCTGAACCGGTGGTGCAGGGGAGATATCTTTATATCGTCACTTATAATGGCCGAGTGGCTTCGGTGTGGCTAGCGGATGGTGAGGTTCTTTGGACTCGAGAGATGTCCTCCTATGCAGGTATCGGCGTGGACGGAGAGACCGTCTATGTCACCGATACGGAAGGGCATATTTGGGCGCTGGAAAGCCGTACCGGTGCTTCCCTTTGGCGCCAATCTAAATTGCTTAGGCGGCAACCAACAGCGCCCGTTTCCTATCAAGACTATATCGTGGTGGGTGATTTGGCGGGTTATGTTCATTGGCTGGCCAAGGATGACGGCCGTTTTGTTGCCCGTACTGAAATAGAAGAAGAAGGGATTGTCAATGCTCCCTTGGTGGTAGACGACATCCTTTACGTGAGGAGTCAAGGAGGAGTCTTAAAAGCCATTCAGGTTGCCGACTAGGAGGGTCCATAGGCTTCTCTTTTTTGCTATCCTTGGTAGGTTGAGTGGTTTAGAATTCCCTGACTCTGCTTAGGCTAGCTTGGGCGTTTTTTTTACCGAAATTCCGCCCAAAGCCCCTTCCTTCAGGGAGGGGATGTAGGGCGGTTCTGTTAATATTAAGTGATGAAACTTAAGGCCAACATAAAAACCCTGAAAGTCAGAGTCAAGGATAAGCATAAGCCAGTTCTTGAGCGCATGGCCTTTGAAGTCAATCAGGTCTGGAATGCGGCTAACGAAATCACGGCGGATTATTCCTACCATGCCAAGATCAAAAATAGGCGTTTAGACGCCCTCCATAAATTCACAACCCAAGTGGTTCATGAAAACGCATTCATCGTCGTGGGTAATGTCAGCAGTTCCAGCCTTGCTACAACTAAAAGGGCTAAATCTGTTTTAGATGCGGGCGGGTTGATGCTGAAAACTCAGCTTGATTATAAATCGAAAGCGATGCAAGCCGAGTTTGTAGAGATCAACGAAGCGTGCACTACCCAAGCCTGTTCGTGCTGTGGCGGTATCAGCAACGGTAGTCCGAGAGGTAGGGCAGGTCTTGGAATAAGAGAATGGTCATGCCCTGGGTGTGGGGTGCATCACGATAGAGACGTGAACGCAGCCATGAACATTCTCGCGGCGGGGCATCGCCGTCTTGCGGAAGGAATTCCCGTCCTTTAGGGCGGGAAGGATGTCAAAATATCCTTATATCCCTGTACGGCGTTGCAAGTTTGTTTAGTAATATCCGTACCTTATAATTTTTGCTTCTCCCGCCTCATTTAATCTGCCAATATGAAAGCTCTTGTTGCCTTGGTTGGACGCCCAAACGTCGGTAAATCCACTCTCTTTAATCGTCTTACCCGGAGCCGCGATGCCCTTGTGGCTGATCAGCCAGGGGTAACCCGTGACCGGAAATATGGTATTGCCCGCTATGGTGAGCAATCATTTCTGGTCGTTGATACAGGGGGGATTACAGAGCAGGAGTCTGGCGTTGGAGAGCTAATGCGGGTGCAGGCGCAATTGGCGATAGAGGAAGCAGACATTATTTTATTCCTTGTTGATGGTCGCGAGGGGTTATCTGCTTTGGATGAGACCATTGCCGAGCAGCTACGCCGTGCTCAGAAGCCGCTCAAGCTGGTTATTAATAAAACTGAGGGACGAGATCAGGAACTGGTGGCTTCTGAGTTTTATCGCCTGGGGTTGGGGGAACCGGCTACTATTTCAGCCCAGCAAGGCCAGGGAGTCGGAGGGTTGCTGCAAGATTTATCAACCCTTTTACCCCTGGAGGGAAAGGAAGAAGCTGGAATCCAGGCTAGAGGGCTCCAGTTTGCCGTTGTCGGTCGCCCTAATGTAGGAAAATCCACTCTTGTCAATCGCCTCCTTGGGGAAGAGCGAGTCCTCTCTTTTGAGGCTCCTGGAACGACGAGGGACAGTATTGCCATTCCTTTTTGTCATCAGGGTCAGGACTACACGCTAGTAGATACGGCCGGAATACGTCGCCGTTCCAAGATCTTGGACATGTTAGAGAAATTCAGTATTGCTAAAACCCTAGAGGCAATAGAGGCTGCTCAGGTCGTGATTCTTGTGATTGATGCCCGTGAGGGCGTGGTGGAGCAAGATTTGCATTTGGCAGGTTTGATACTGGAAAGTGGAAAGGCAGTTGTGATTGCAGTGAACAAGTGGGATGGTTTATCCTCGGACCAGCGGCGAAAAGTCAAAGCAGATTTGGATAGACGTCTGCCGTTTCTTGATTTTGCGAGGGTACACTTTATTTCCGCTCTGCATGGCAGTGGGGTGGGAGAGCTTTTTCCATCCATTGATAAAGCTTACCGGTCGGCCAATTGCCACCTTCCTACGGCTGAGCTTAACCAGGCTTTAGCGGCTGCGGTTGAGAAGCATCCACCGCCGGTTGTGAAAGGACGGCGGATTAAGCTTCGTTATGCCCATCAAGGGGGGCACAATCCTCCTAAGATTATTATCCATGGCAGTCAAGCAGAAGCGGTACCCGTGAATTATAAACGTTATCTTATAAATTATTTCCGGACTGCTTTCGCCTTGGTGGGAACACCGATAGCATTGGAATTTAGAACAGTAAAAAATCCTTTTAAAGGACGAGTCAATATCTTGACTCAACGCCAGCGGCAAAAGCGTAAACGCCTCATCCGTTTTCGCAAAGGGCACCGATAAAACTAGGCCAATATCAAACCCTATACCAAGTGGGCAAAGGGCTGTACCTCAACCCAAGTGCCTGGTTCAATATCGCCGGAATTCCTTGGAAGAATAATAAAACAATTGGCGGCGCTCATGGAAGTCAGGAGACCAGAGCCCTGTCGGCCTGTCGTTTTGACCCCTAGCTGTCCCTGCTCATCCCGTTCGAGGATTCCCCGCTGGTATTCTGTTCGGCCTGGTTTTTTGCGGAACTTTGAGTGGCAGGGGACTTTGAGCGTAAGGGGGGTAGAGGGGGATTCCCCCATGAGTTGGAGCAAGGCCGGTTGTACGCACTGGTAGAAGGTGACCATTACCGAAACCGGATTGCCCGGTAAACCAAAGAAGACCGTATCCTTGATGTGGCCGAAGGCAAGGGGGCGTCCGGGTTTTATGGCGATTTTCCAGAAGCGGATTTCGCCTAAGTTTTCCAAGGCTTCTTTGACATAATCTGCCTCTCCCACTGAGACGCCCCCCGAGGAAATGATGACATCAGCGCTATCCGCTGCAGTGGTTAGAGTTTCTTGCAGCGCTTCAGGTTGGTCGGGAATTACGCCCATGTCGATCATGTCAATATTAAGGCGTTGGAGCATGGCATAAAGGGTGTAGCGGTTACTATCGTATATTTGTCCTGGGGCTAGTGTTTCACCTATAGAGCGGAGTTCATCTCCGGTTGAAAAGAAGGCCACTCGGAGGCGTCGCCAGACTTTGACCTCCGCGAATCCCAAAGAGGAAAGCAGGCCAATATCGGCAGGTGTAAGCCGCCGTCCTGGTTTCAAAACCTGCTGTCCAAGGGCAATATCTTCTCCCGCCTGGCGAACATTTTGTCCTGGTTTTTGTCCAGGAAAAATCCGGATGCGATCAGCGGAGCGTTCTACCTGTTCCTGCATCACCACTGTATCTGCGCCAATGGGAATAACGGCCCCGGTCATGATTCGAACGCATTCACCTGCACGGATTTGGTTTTCATAGGGCTGGCCAGCAAGAGCAGTGCCAACAATTTTGAGCATCCGCGGTTCACTCTGTGGCAGATCCTGGTTTTGGAGAGCATAACCATCCATGGCGGCATTGGTATGGGCGGGGACTTCCCTAGGAGAAATCACCTCCTGGGCCAATACCCGATCCAAAGCCTTGCGAATAGCGACACTTTCCCAACCACGAACGGGTTTTAGCGCTTGACTGATAAGCTGTAGCGCCTCGGCTATGGGCAGTGCAGTGCTGTCGTGGCTGTCAACGCAGCTGGCGGCGGGGGTAAATAGCTTCTTTTCCATGGCGTTACTCCCGATCTGGAGCGGAATTCAAAGGGGCGTTTTTTTCAAGGCGGGACTCCAGTTCGTTGATATCCCTAGGTGTGTTGACATTAAGAAAGGCATCAGGTTGATCTGAAAAATCAGCTTCCGCCAAGGGATGTTGTTCTAGCCAGGTATCAATTTTTCTGCCGCCTTGATTAAGATAATTTGCGAGATCTTGCTCTAACCGGCGATGGAGCAGGAGAAAAACCGGTTGTCGCCGAATGCCATTGGAAACCACGCTAATTTCAGCATCGGTTTTCTCCAACGCGGCAAAGAGGCGGAAAGCCAAATTTTTAGGGAATAAAGGGCAGTCACAGGGGACCGTTAATAAATACTCGGTGTCAATCATGGCTAAAGCGCTTAACATTCCGGCCAAGGGACCGGCATAACCGCTGACCCTATCCGTGATGACGGGATAGCCATAGGCTTGATACCGTTCAATGTTGCGGTTAGCGTTGATCATCAGTTTGGCGACTTGGGGTTCTAAACGGGCAAGTGAGTATTCTATTAGAGGTTTACCCCTTAATGTGAGCAGCCCTTTGTCCTGTTCTCCCATGCGGCGGGCTCGCCCGCCAGCTAAAATGACGCCGGTGACTAAGTCTCTTGAGGGGGGCATAGTGAAAACACTTTTAGCATAGCTGTGATACTTAAATTGTACCCAAATCTTAGCGCTAGGGTGCAAATCCAGTAAGCGCTAAGATTTGCGGGTGGCAATACAAAGGTCATCTTTGACTCAGATGGTTACGGTTGGCCATAGGTATCCCCAAAAAGAAAGGCGGACTGGACACTGCCGAGCACCTGGTCCTCGAACACTTTCAACCCTGAGTCCCCATCCGCCGCACCGGCCACCACATGGAGGGGCAATAGGTGCTCCTCCCGTGGATGGGAGTCCCGTGCCCCCGGCGCACGGGCCCAATCGAGCAGCCGTGGTTCCCTTTGCGCGGGCGGCAAAGCCACGGTTTCCGCTAGCCAGGCATCGAAATGCTGCGAGGCGGGATCGAGGGCTGTGCCGCCGTGGCGCAATTGCGCCATATTGTGGTAGCTCATGCCACTGCCGACGATCAGCACCCCCTGGCGGCGAAGGGGCGCCAAGGCCTGGCCTGCCTTGAGGTGCTCGGCGGGGTCCAGGCCTGATCGTAGCGACAACTGCACCACCGGCACATCGGCCTCCGGGAAGGCCAGCTTCATGGGGATAAACACCCCGTGATCCAGACCTCGCTCATGGTCTTCGGCCACCGTAAAGCCCTCCGCCGCCAGCAGTGCGCCAACCTCCGCGGCCAACGCAGGAGCACCCGGTGCGGGCCAGGTGAGGCGGTAGGTATGGGCGGGGAAGCCCGCATAGTCGTAAAGCAGGCCGGGTTGGGCCTGGGCATTGACCGTGAAGACCGCGGCTTCCCACCAGCATGGTGGCAGCCGCCAGTCTTGCCGGTGGACCCCTGGTCCCGGTTCTCCCCGGGTGGGCCGTCGCCGCAGGTAAGCTCTATGCGATCAGTCTAAGTGGGTTGGAGGCCCCGGCGCGGGTGCGGCTATTTCGAGAGTTTATCCGCAGCGAACTCATGAACACGGCGGACTCGCGTGCCTAAGGGTTAAGCACAATTAACTTTGTTTAGACTTATTAATTAAATATCAGGGGCGAGGGCAATGGTGACTATACTCAGGCGGGCAATCTTTTCCGACTCATGACGGCGGTGCAAAAAGAGGCCCCATTTGCCAATACCGCGAGCGCCATGACTAGAGTACCAGAGGAGATTGCACGCCGCTGGATCGCCTATTGCACTAAAGCTGACCCGGACTATGGTAAGGGCGTTGCCAGGCAGCTTGGTATCGACGTGAGCAAAATTGCCTGAGTTTTTGGTCTATTGTTTTAACGAGCCCATGTATTATCTAAAGTTGGTGTAAGGTTGTTGCCTCCTTGTGGGATTTTCTGGTATCCCCCGGAATTTGGGGGCATAGTTAAAACTCTCAGGGTGACAATATGAAGAGAGGAGAAAGCGATGACAGAGAAGCCGTTTTTGACTGACATCAAAACACTGCGTGAGCGAGCCCGGCAGCATATCGAGCAGGGAGCAATAACGGCCAGCTATGGCGCTGATCGCAAAACGGTACTCAAGCTTTTGAACGAGGCATTGGCTACGGAAATTGTTTGTGTATTGCGTTACAAGCGCCACTATTATATGGCCGCAGGCCTCAATGCCCAGGGGGCGGCTACAGAATTTCTCGAGCATGCCAATGAGGAGCAAATGCATGCGGCTCAGATCGCCCAGCGTATTGTGCAACTTCATGGGGAACCAAACTTCTCGCCAGAGGGGCTGCTTTCTCGAAGTCATTCCGAGTACATCGAGGGGGAATCTCTTCTGGAGATGATAAAGGAGGATCTGGTTGCGGAGCGAATTGCCATCGACAGTTACCGAGAGATGGTGGCTTACCTTGGTGATGGTGACTCGACTACCCGTCGGATGCTAGAGGAAATTCTGGCCGTGGAGGAGCAACATGCCGACGATTTGGTAAGCCTCCTCGAAGAGTTCACTGGTTGATGGTTCCCGCGCTATTGGTTTCCCCTGTCGATTTTTCGCCAATGACGTTGCGAGGCCCTCTTTCATGAATTTAAATTGGTTGAGGTGCTGGATTTTTTTTGGATCAAGGGCCCCGCAAAATCAGTTCCCAGGGGTTTTACTGAGCCAATTTACACCATGCGAGACCATCTGAAGTGGGTAGGCCCGCAATCGTGTCCTTGTTGGCACCTTCAGTGCCATCGGTGAGTTCGCTCATGGGAAAGAAGGCAAGGCTATCTATCCCGTTGGTGGAGACATAGACCGTCTGTCCATCTGGTGCCACAATCGCACCCCAAGGTTCGCTGCCTTCACCCGTGCTAACCGTTTCGATGATTTTCTGGGTTCTTAGGTTGATGACCGTGATGGAGTCCAGGTCATGGTTGACGGCAATGAGGGTGTTGCCGTCAGGGCTGATGGCAAGGTCGGTGGGGAAGCCTGGATTGAGTGGCGTTCCGTTGGGGTTAGGGTCTGGGATTTTAGCGACCCGTTCTACGCGGTTGTCATCCACGCTGATTTTCCATACTTCGTGACTTGCCTGGGCAGCGATATAAACTGTTGATCCATCCGGCGCCGATACGATCCCATGGGGGCCATTGGCCGTATCCGCTGCCAGGGTCAGATACTTTGCTGTTGGCGAAGCCTCCGTCGGGTCGAAGACCGCAATGTCTTCACTGCGTGCCTTATTCGCCGTGCCTTTGCTGACACTGCCGTTGAGGGTAGCGTAAACGATATCGTCTCTTGGGGCGGCAATTGCCCAGGGACCGCTTGCGGTGGAGACTTTTGATGCTACCCGATTCTGTGTGGTATCGATGATACTCACCGCTGATTGGTCCTGGAGCGCGGCAAATACCTGAGAGCCATCGGGGGAGATTTCCACATGCCAGGGCGTGGCCTCCTCACCAAATTCCACGGTTTTCTTCACCTTGTCCGTCAATGTATCTACGATGCTCAGGTCGTTGGTTTCGGGATTGGTGATGTATGCTGTTGATCCATCCGGAGCGCAGATGACGTCGTGGGGTTTTCCTCCGACCAAAATGGTCCCCAGCCGGCGTTTCGACTCCGGATCAACTATCCCTAAAGCGTCCGGACCCTCCAGCGTTACATAAAGCTTAAGTGCACCGCTACCATTTTCTGGATCTAAAGCACCGGCTTCGGAGCTTGGTATCTGCCATATCCCACCCATCAACAAAGCAGCAAGAAAACCATAAGTTTTTTTCATCGCTCACCTCCTTGCCTTATTAACCAGTACCTCGTTGCAGTCGAGGCCATCATTGGGAAGTTTGCTCCAAAGTGGCCGAGCTGTAGCTATCTTCCAGGCTGGAGCATAAACCGGCTCCGGGTGCTAGCCCTTACCACTTAGAGAAGGGATGTTTTTGTATAGCTCCCCATATCCATATAAAGATAGTGGAAGGAAAGGAAATGATCTTATTTTCTTCTAGGGTTGGGTAATCAGACTAACAAGGATACTGCTAATCAATTTAGTCCGTTCCACGATTCCAATAAACTGGCCTGCTTCATTGACCACAGGCAAATTAGAGAGTTTTTGTTCTTCCATCTTCTTGAGGGCGTCGCGTTTACTGCTATTGGTGGATACAGAAACACGAATAAGGCCGTTCAAACGGTCAATTTCGCCTTCTTCGATGATATTTACAAAATCCAGGTTTTGCTGCTCTATCTGTTCCAAGAGGTTTCGACCTTAAAGCCTCCATTTACCTTAGAATTAATCAAAATCAGCAGTAGGAGGATAAGAAAGAATGAAGCGATTAATGCCCAGGTTTGTACAGGTTTGTATATGCATGAGGAATTGGTTTAATTTGAAGGGTGGGGATCCTATCGAAGCTCTGTATAGGCGAAATTTATCCTAGGCTCAGCTTAAGATTCTGTTATGTCATCGACAAAAGAGGAGAAATGAATGTGATCAGTAAAAGTATAAATCATAAACCCTTATGGTTTATTTTAGCCGTTAGCATGGGAATGATGGCTTGTGCCGTCGATGGGCGGTATGGTAACACGCAAAAAGGAGCTGCGGTGGGAACGGCGGGTGGCGCGGCTGCCGGCGCAGCTATTGGCGCGGCTATTGATGGGGGTAGTGGTGCTGGCTGGGGAGCTTTGGCAGGCGCAGTGGCTGGTGGATTAACGGGGTCGGCTGTGGGCTATATGAATGATCAGCAACGGGAGATGGAAGCCGCCTTAGCTGAGGAGAGGCGTCGCCATCAGCTAGAGATTCAGCGGTTGCAAGACGAGAGCTTGAAACTCGATATTCCTAGCGAAGTCTCCTTCGATCACGATAGCGCCTCTTTAAAACAGGCTTTCCTCCCTACCTTGGATAAAATCGCCGATGTCTTGAAAAAATATAACAAAACGGTGGTCCATGTGATCGGGCATACGGACAGCACTGGATCGGAGGAATATAATTTAGATTTGTCGGTACGACGTGCTGCAAATGTGGCCGTCTATTTAGAGCAGAAGGGGGTTCCATCGCCGCGCTTGAGTATCTATGGGGAAGGTGAAAGCCAACCCCGCGCAAGCAATGATACTGCAGCAGGGCGGCAACTCAATCGCCGGGTTGAGATTATTTTAAAGCCCATCCTGGAAGGTCAGGAGCATAAGGCTTTTGAGGCTCCCACAACTTCTCACCGCCCCTAATTTCAGGGCATAGGTTAACCCCTGCTAGTTATCAGTAGTAGGCACGGGTCTTGGACGGCGGTTCTCATCGAGGGCGACATAAACAAGGTGGGCTGAGGCAACCTGCTCGCAGGTGTCCTCTGCCCGATTCCGTTCGGCGTAGACGATGACTTCTACGGTAAGAGAAGTATGGCCCACCTTAATCACCTCTGCATAAAAGCTCACCAGATCATCCACGTAAACCGGTTGGATAAAGTTAAAATTCTTCACTGCCACGGTCACTATCCGGCCTCGGGCGCGGCGGAAAGCGACGATACTGCCGGCAATATCCGTCCAGGACATTAGCCAGCCGCCGAAAATATCCCCCGAGGCATTGGTGTCCGTAGGCCGGGCTAGAATGCGGAGCGATGGTTCACGATCCCGTGGTAATGTCATCTAATTAATGTCCCTCATATAAGGCACTGATTTGATTACGATAATGCTGGACTACCTGCTTGCGGCGGGCTTTGAGGGTCGCCGTAGCAAGGCCATTTTCTACGGTCCAGTGTTCCAGTGTCAAAGCAACTTGGCGGATGCGGGCATAGCCGGGAAATTGGTGGGTATGTTGTTCAATTCGTTCCAATACCGCCTCGATCACGGTAGGGTGCTTAAGGGATTCCTCTTGTTGAGGTTTAAGATTTAAATCATGGGCAAACTTGGTCCAGTGCTCCGGGTTCAACACTATCAGTGCGCTTAGGTAGGGTTTCCCTTCGCCGATGACCATGACTTGATCGAACAAGTGATCAGCGCCAATGGCCGCTTCCATTTCTCCAGGAGGGATTTTTTCGCCGTTAGCCAGCACGATAATCTCTTTAATGCGCCCGGTAATATAGATACGCCCCTGCTCGATACGGGCCTGGTCACCGGTATGCAGCCAACCTTCCTGGTCAATGGTTTTGGCCGTGGCTTTAGGGTTATCCCAGTACCCTAGCATGACCCCGGGGCTACGCACTAACAATTCATTATGTTCCCCGATACGGACTTCCACATCTTGCAAGGGGGTACCGACGCTTTTGGGATCATTTTTGTCCAAGGAATTGCCGCTGATCACGGGGCTGGCCTCGGTAAGGCCATATCCTTGGATAAGCGGTAGTCCCAGGGCAAGTAATTCCCGGGAGACACCAAAGGCCAGGGGGGCTCCTCCACAAACGACGACCCGGAGGCGCCCCCCGAGTTGAGCCAAAACTCGACGGCCTACGAGTGGCTGCAGGAGGGGCGCCAAAAGGCAGAGGGGGTGCCAATAGGCCTGTCCTTGTTGGTAATTGAACTGTCGCCATCCAGCAGCGACAGTGAGCCTAAACAGGGCTCGTTCCAATGGAGTTCTTTCTTGGAGCTCATGGTGGAGCTGGTTACGGATGCGCTCGAAGATGCGGGGCACGCTCACCAGGGCCGTGGGCTTGATGGTGACCAGATCTTCGGCCAATTTGGTGATGGAACGAGCATAGGTCACACAGGCCCCTGCCATCATGGGCAGATAATAACCCAGGGTACGCTCTAGGGCATGGGAGAGGGGCAAAAAGGAGAGAAACAAGTCATCGGGGTATACGGGCGATCTCTGCAAGCTGCTGTAGGCGTTCCAGAGGATATTACGGTGGCTCAGCATAACGCCTTTGGGTGCCCCCGTAGTTCCAGAAGTATAGACAATAGTGGCCAGGGCGTCAGGGTCGGCGGACTCAGGGTAAAATTTATCAGCCGTTTCGGGCAGCCAGTCTTTTAAGTAGCAGAGGCGTTTTTGCCCGCGGGCTTCATCAAGGGGATTCAAGGAGACCACCCGCACTAGTTTGCGTAATGCCCACCATTGCTTTATTTCCTGCCATTGATGGTGACCTTCGATCAAAAGCAGCTTGACTCCGGCATTTTTCAAAATATAACGGATATTGTCGGGGCGATCATTGATGTAAAGGGGCACCACCACCAGCCCTAAACTCAGGGCGGCCTGATCAAAGCATACCCATTCCTGGCAGTTGCGGAGCATCAGCGCGACCCGGTCCCCAGGGCTTAATTCTTCCTTGGATAATGCCGCCTGCCAGCGGGCCACTTCGGCGGCCATCTCAGCCCAAGTAGTCTCGCGCCATGCTTCCTCGGCGGGATCGAAATGTCGATAGGCGACAGCCTTGGGGGTATGCTGTACCCGTTTTCGAAACAGTCCTGCTAGGGTACCCGCGGTTTCTGGAGAAATAATATGGTTGAGGTTATTCCCCATAGCCTACAACGCCTTCCACCCTGGGCTGGGAGCAAAGCGGGTACCGTGTTGAGTTTCTAGCTCCTGTAGCCGTTGTCGGATTGTTGTTACCCCCTGGGTGTGCACATAGTGGAGGGGCCCCCCGCGGAAAGGGGCAAAGCCAATGCCAAAGATCATGCCGGCGTCGAGTAGATCGGCGTCTTCTACGACCCGGTCATGGAGGCAGGAGACGGCTTCGTTAATCATGGAGAGAATTAATCGGTCAGTGAGATCCTCTGGCGCTTGGTATTCCTGCGGGGGTTGGGGTTTTACCGGTTTTCCCTTTTTGTAGCTGTAAAATCCATTCCCGCTCTTTTTTCCCAGCTGTCCTTGTTGAACCTTAAGGCTGAGTTCTTGGGGGATTTGCTCGGCAGGCCTCAGTCTTTCAGCCACGGAGAGGCAGATATCGAGCCCCACGGTATCCGCAAGCTCAATGGGGCCCATAGGCATGCCGAAATCGACAGCAGCCTGATCGATAGTTAGACCGGGCACGCCTTCACTGAGCAGGCGCACGCCTTCCAGGAGATAAGGGGTGAGCACCCGATTAACCAAAAATCCCGGTAGGCTTTTTACGGGCAAGGGGAGGCGGCCAATCTGGCGGGCAAAGGCCGCAGCCCGTTCCACCTCTTCGGTTTTCGTGGTCTCGCCCCGCACCACTTCGATCAACTGCATTTTGGCGACGGGATTAAAGAAATGGAGCCCTACTAGGCGTTCCGGTTGGGGCAAGCTCTCAGCTAGGGTGTCCAGGGGAATACTGGAAGTATTGGTGGCCACTAAGGCCCCTGCTTTTAGCTTAGGCTCAATGGTTTGAAACAAGGATTGTTTGGCCTCTACATTCTCAAAGATGGCTTCAATCACCACATCGGCTTTGGCGAGTCCTTCCCCCCTCGGGTCAGGCATCAGCCGATCCATGGCGGCCTGGATCGGGCGTTGACCTTTGAGGCGCTTCTCAAATAATCCATGGGCACGCTTAATGGCGGGAGCAATACGTTCGGGAGATTGGTCCTGGAGGCTGACCTGAAGCTTTTGCAGGGCGCACCAGGCTGCGATGTCCCCCCCCATGGTTCCAGCGCCCACTACATGAACCTGCTGAGGCTTGGAAATACCCTGTTTTCCTAGGGATTTGAGCCGTTGTTGGAGGAGGAAAACCCGGATAAGGTTATTTGCCGTTTCGCTGGTGAGGAGGGAGGCAAGGGATTCGGCTTCAGCGGCGAGGCGCTGCTCGGTGGAACCTTGTTGCCTTTCCCACAGTTCTAATAAGGTGAAAGGGGCGGGGTAGTGAGTGGGGTTGACCCGTTTTTCCAGGCGGGAGCGTAATGTTTTGGTGACGAGCCGTCGCAGTGGCGGCTGCCCTATCAGCCGTTGCCAGAAAGGCGGACGGTGGGGAGGAGGCGATTTTTCTATGAGGGCGCGTGCAGCCCGCTGAAGGTGGCGGTGGGGGACGGCTTGATCAACCAGCCCTAGACGCGTTGCAGCACGAGCACTGAGGCTGCGCCCACTTAACATCATCTCCAGGGCGGGCAGGGTGCCGATGAGGGGGGGCAAGCGCACGGTACCGCCATAACCGGGATGGATTCCAAGCTTAACCTCAGGTAACCCGAGTTGAGTCTCTGAGCCCTCTGCCGCCACCCGGTAGCGGCAGGCAAGGGCCAGTTCCAACCCCCCTCCGAGGCAATAGCCATGGATAATGGCGACAGTGGGAAAAGGAAGATTGGCCAAGCGGTTAAAGATTTCATGGGTCCGCTGCACCCAGGTTCGGGCTTCGGCCACTTCATGAAGTGCGGTAAATTCGGTGATATCCGCCCCGGCAATAAAGCCTTGCTGTTTGCCGGAAAGGATAACCAAGCCTTTGGGATTTTCTGTGGCTAATTGGGTTAATTGCTGATCCAGGGCTTCCAGTACGGACTTGGATAACACATTGGTTTTCGTTTCGCTTTGATCAAGGTGTAGCCAGACAATGCCATCGGTATCTTTTTCCGCGTACCAATCTTTATTGTTATTCATTAGCTTATCCCCTTTCTAATAGCATAGCACCGCCCTGACCTCCACCAATGCAAATGGTGGCGATACCGCGCTGGCCATTGACGCGCTCCAAGGCGTGTAGCAAGTGCAGCACAATACGAGCACCACTGGCACCGACCGGGTGACCCAAGGCGACGGCACCCCCATCCACATTGAGCCGTTTTCGATCCAATTCGCCAAGGGCTTCTGCCAAGCCGAGTTCACTGCGGCAGTAGTCTGGATCCTGCCAAGCCCTCAAACAGGCCAGGACTTGGGCGGCAAAGGCTTCGTTCAATTCCCAAACATCCAGGTCATTAAGGTTGAGTTGATGGCGTTGCAGCAATGGGGTTGTGGCGTGTACAGGCCCCAGTCCCATCTGGGCTGGATCTAGCGCTGCCCACTGGCTGTCTATAATGCGCCCCATGACCGGAAGTTGATATTGATGAACAGCCTGCTCTGAAGCCAGTAGTAGCCAGCAAGCCCCATCAGTGACCTGGGCGCTATTGCCTGCGGTGACTAGGCCATAGGGGCGGTCAAAAACGGGTTTGAGCTTGCTAAGTTGGGCCATCGAGGTGTCGCGGCGTAGCCCATCATCGTGTTCAAAGATTTGACCATTGGAGGCGAATAGGGGACTTACCTCGCTTAACCAGCCGCTCTCTTGAGCGTGGGCCAAGCGCTGGTGGCTCTCAAGGGCGTAAGCATCCATAGTTTGGCGGTCGATGGCGAAGCGGTGGGCGAGAACCTCCGCCGTTTGTCCCATGGATAGCCCCACCACGGGGTCGGTCAACCCCCGCAATAGACCGATAATAGGGCGTAGATGGTAGGGACGTAAACGCCCTAGTAAGCGTAGCCGAGTGCTAAGGTTGCGGGCTCGGTTCCAGTCTCCTAACCAATCCACCAGGGGCCGGCTTAGCAGCACTGGTGCGTGACTCATGGCTTCCACGCCGCCAGCCAATACCAGGTCCGCACGGCCGTTGGCAATATCAAGAGCCGCACAATCAAGGGCTTGCATGCCGGAGGCACAATTGCGTTGTACGGTCCAAGCGGGGACCCGTTCATTAATCCCTAAGCGCAAGGCGGTGACCCGAGCGATATTGGCCTCATCCGGGCCGGGCATGACGCAGCCCAGAACGACCTCGCTTAGTACCTCGGGTTCGAAGGGCTGGCGGGCCAGTAGTGGACGGCCGGCGGCGACTGCTAGGTCCGCCGCCGTGAAGGGACCAGGTTTGCCCCGGGCCTTAAGGAATGGAGTCCGATTGCCATCGATAATATAAACAGGTCGGGGCAGGGAGCGTTGTCCACCTTGTTCCATGTTCGCCTCCATATTTTTATTAATTTTATCGGACAGTTATCCTCTAAGATGACTTTCTTTCAGGTTTGGTTCCCCCTTCCAGGCAACCAGACTTCATGTGATGAAGAGGACATAAAGAGGATTATGTTTATCCGTCTGTTTTTCCATTTAAGCGGAAGACCCCCGCCAACCAGCTCAGAGCACTAGAACGGGTAGCAGGTGCTGGGGGTTGTGGGGTGGTTGGCTGAGGCTGAGAGCCAACGCCATATTCATTATGAACCATCGCCCCATGTACCCAAGGCAAATTGCGATAGGCAGCAAGTTCTTCAAGGTCGAACAAGGGATGTTTAATCACATCAAAATAAGGAGAAAAATCAAAATCTTGCGGCGTGTATAAGCGGGTGTTGCGCTTATAGAAACGCAGCTTACCATTATCGAGTTGCTGTACAATAGGCAGAACAGGGAAATGAACTGCACCGAAGGCCTCGGCCAGCATGGATGAGCAAATAGTGCGCTTGGCATGGCCCGGCGCCAACACGAACAGCGTTGAACGCCAGCGTCGTGGCAAAATACTGTAAGGAAATAGAAAGCGAGCCAAGTCTAGCAGGTGGCGCACATCATAATCATGGCCCAGGCGGTTTGCGGCATGCCTGATGACCCGCCAAGCATCCGTGCGGGAAAGGCCCCGAGGACGACAGATTCGCAAGTGTTCGTGGCGGTATTCGGTGAGCGGATTGATAACCGTACCTTGACCAATCAGAGCCTCAATCAGGAGAGGTTCATGGGCTTCCACTTCACAATGGCGTGCAATATGGGCACGCAGCTGGGAATCATTAATATCCAATAGGCGGCCCACATAAAGGGCTGAATGGGTCCAGGGACTCTGGGTGATAAGCTTGATAATCTCACTAATCCGAGTATGACCTTCGACCAATAAGACATCGCCGGGCCGTAATTCTTCGACTAGCCGTTCGAAGTGCACCAGCGGAGCACGTTCAGATTGTGGTTTGATTTCTCTAACCAGCCAGCCGGTGACCTTGTCGATCAACCACTGTTTCAGGTTTCCCATAAGGTTCACTCTTAAATCAAATCTAAATAGAAGAATAGACTATATCAATATTAGGTTTGACGGTAATTTGACGGAAAAGTTACAAAGCGGCGAGAAAATTGCACTAAACGGGGGTTCGAGTATCGCCCTACTACGACAACTATGGATTTAGGGGCTGGTGCGCGACGCCGGTAAGGGCTGCTGAGAGGCTTTGGGGCAAGGAAATGAGTTTTCCCGACTAGTTACGATAGAAATATTGAAGGAAGGGAATATTGAAGGAAGGGAATAATTAGGGAGACATACTATTTACCTTAGATTTGCTATCCTTCGCCCGTTTTGGTCTTGGGCAGTGTAGGATTGGCCCATCTTAGTCTGATTTTTTTCTGTTAAGCAGCCGATACATTTTATACCAATCAATTTTTTATCTCCATTTATTAATGCTTTCTTTGATATTTACAATTGCTTTTATTGTGATGGTGTTAACTGGATGATACAAAAAAATATGCAATTTCCGATTTATTATCGTTTTTTTAAAATAATAATATTAAATAACAAGAGTATAAGTTTTGGCACATTTTTTGATTTAATTTCAAAGGCGCGTACCCATAATCTTTATCATGCTAGCTAACAGAGCGGTATGATTTATCTATAAATTATTGTCATCAATAGATGATTTGGTCCTAGTCTCAATGATAAAAAAGCCACGCTTGCTGGCCCCGAATAAGCCCAAAATGTTGGTGGTCTTATGGGATGAAGCAGGAGCGAGCCATTACCGGAGGCAGAATAATAAAAAAGCAAACACAGAAGATAAAACAAACCGCATTGAAGGATCTCAACCGGTGAGGCAGTGATTTTTGATCAGCTTAATTTTTAGCTAACCTGCGATGTGATTTAAATGAATTCCATTTTTAGATGGCCTGCTTTTTTGCTTTTGTGGCTGATGGTAATCGGTATGTTTGCGTATGCTCAGACGGAAGTATCCGTTACGCAGAGCACTCATTCTTTAGAGTCGATAAAAACCCAAACCAGGGCCCCCCTAAACTCTGTTTTGCCTGTCTATGGCTACCGAATTATTAATAGTTACCCCCATGATCCCACTGCTTTTACTCAAGGATTAATCTTTGATGGGGGGGTGCTCTATGAAAGTACGGGAAAATGGGGTAAATCCACTTTAAGAAAAGTAGAGTTGGAGACCGGAAATGTATTGCAAGAATACCTTTTACCAAGACGTTTTTTTGGGGAGGGGTTGACCCTTTGGCAGGGCAAATTAATCCAACTGACTTGGCAAGCCAGAGTTGGATTTGTCTATGATAAAGAAACTTTTAATCCCCTTTATGGATTTTTTTATTCTATGGAAGGCTGGGGTATTACCCATGATAATCGGCACCTTATTATGAGCGATGGTAGCTCAACTCTTTATTTCTTAAGTCCAGAAAATTTACAATTGGTAAAGAGCATTAAAGTTTATGACGACGATACCCCCATTGCAAACCTTAATGAGCTGGAGTATGTGAAAGGGGAAATCTATGCCAATATTTGGTTGACCGATTATATTGCCAGGATTTCACCTGAAACAGGCCAGGTGTTGGGATGGATAAATCTTAAAGCGCTGTTGGGCGAAGCGGAGCAGACCTTGTCTGCCGGTGTGCTTAATGGGATTGCTTATGACAATAAGCAGGATCGGCTTTTCGTGACAGGAAAATATTGGCCAAGGTTATTTGAGATTAAGTTGACCAAAAGATAATAATTTTAGCCCGTACTTTGCATAGCGGCTGCAATACCGTTGAGGCTGAGAAAAAGCGCTTGCCTTAGTAGCCCTTTCTCATTTTCTGGGGCTTGCCGATAGCGTTTCATAAGTTCGATCTGCAGAAGATTAAGGACATCCGTGTAAGGGTTCCGAAAGATAATGGTTTTTTGAATAGTGGGGGTGTTGTCAAGCAATTCCTGTTGTCCACTCATCTCCAAAATGATTTTTCTTGCCTTTTCAAAGTCTGCCACAATAATATCGTGGAATCTTGTTTCATTTTGGTTAGCTAGCCGGGCATAATGAGAGGCTGTTTTAAGACGTGCCCGTGCCATCTCCCGTTGGGCGTCATCAATCACGGTATTAAAGAAAGGCCATTGTTGATACATTTTCTGGAGGGTTTCTTGCAGTGTTTCATCTCCCATTATTTTTTGTAATGCCTGGCCGAGGCCAAACCAGCCAGGGACAAGATAACGGGTTTGGGTCCAAGCGAATACCCAAGGGATAGCACGCAGATTTTTGAAATCCACCTCTGTTGCGGAAGTGCGGGAGATGGGACGGGAGGCGATGGGAAGATGGCTAATGTGCTCGATAGGCGTGACTTGGGTATACCAGGACCAAAATCCGTCCTGCTCAATGAGTGTGCGATAGGCTCCCATTGCCTGCTGAGCGATACGCTCCATGAGGTCCTCATGGTAGCTATCATCACTGGGTTTATCGCCAGATTGGGCTGCAACAGCGGTTGCCTGAATCATCGCGTTGACGATCTGTTCGGTATGGCGCCGGGCCATAGCGGGTAGCGCATAACGGAACGAGATCACCTCCCCTTGTTCGGTGAAACGAATACGGCCATTATGAACCGCTGGTGGCATTGCCAGGATCGCTGTCTGGCTAGTTCGACCACCACCACGGCCCACTGTCCCTCCTCGGCCATGAAATAACCGGAAGTCGATTTTTTGCTGGTGGCATAACTTTCCTAGGCGTTTCTGGGCTTTATGCAAAGCCCAATTAGCCATCCAATACCCCCCGTCTTTACTGCTATCGGAATAACCAAGCATGATTTCTTGGAAATGACCCCGCGCTGCGATTTGTTGCCGGTAAATAGGGTGCTTTATGAGGGCAAGCATGCGCTTATCGGCAGCTTCTAAAGCTTCGATAGTTTCAAAAAGAGGGACAAAATCAAGGGGGCAGATGACTTTTCCATCCTGTAGCTGCCACAATTGCGCTTCCTTGGCAAGTAGCATTACCTCTAGCAAATCGCTTATAGTGTGAGTCATACTGATGACATAGCTGCCAATGGCTTCAGGTTCCTGGGCAATGGCGTCCCGGATAACGGCGAAAGTTTCCAGGACTTGTTGGGTGGACTCGGGAAGCACGCTGTTTGGTACGCGGAGTGGATGGGGTTTCTGCAGCTGAGCGCTTAATACTGCTAACCGTTCTTTTTCCGAGAGGGCTAGGTAATCTCTGGTTATCCCCGCTATTTGTAATAAAGCTGCAACGGCTTTTTCATGGATATGGCTGTGTTGTCGCACGTCTAGTGCGGCTAGATGAAAACCAAAAGTTTGGGTAAGTATTAAGAGGCGACCCAGCCTCCCATGCCGGGAAATTTTGCCAAAACCACTCTCTTCAAGGCATCGTTTGAGCAGTTGCAGATCTTCAATAAAACGTTTGCTATTATAAGTATTTTCCCCTGTCTCTGTCTGATTGGGTGGTTTAAGTAATTTCCCAAGCCGGGCCATCATGTAGCTTATTTTGAGGCGATAAGGTTCACGCTGTAGCTGTTCGCTAAATTTATGGCCTAAAGTGGTTTCTCTTGCGTCCTGTTCTAGGGAACGGTACAAGGCTGGGGGAATCCCAACCTGTCGCTCGGAAAGGCTGAGTTCGTGATAGAGTTCCTGTAATTCGGTACAGTAGCGACGCAGTGCGGTTTCTCGATGCGTTATGATTGTCCAGCGGGTAATCTCGGGGGTAACATGGGGATTACCATCCCGGTCGCCGCCAATCCAGGAGCGGTAATGTAAAAAAGGGGGAAAATCAGGCGCCTCGCCATAATATTGCTGCAGAGCGCGTTGCGTATCCCGGTAGATTTGTACGGCTACTTCCCAGATAGCAATGCGCATGAAATAGAGTCCTTGGTGAATTTCCTGCTTGACTGTAGGACGTTCGGCACGCACCTCATCAGTCGCCAGTAGAAGCGCGATTTGGTTGTAGAGATCATCCAATATCCGCTCTGTTTCCGGCGGTGTTGTGCTGCTATATTGATTTAATCCTGCAAGCAAGCCACTGATACGCTGCTGTTTAAATAAGATGCTACGGCGTCTTGCCTCTGTAGGGTGAGCAGTCAATGTCGGTTGAATATCTAGTTGTCCTAGAAGTTGTAAGACTTGTTCCCGTGCATAGCCTTGTTTTTGCAAATGATGAATAGCCTCATCGATGGATTCTGGACGTGGTTTATCAATACGGCTTTGCCGTACCCGTTCCCAATTAATACGGATAATTTCCTGTTGTTCGGCTTGATTGGCGAGATGGAAAAATGAGGTATAGGCATGTAATAACCAAACAATTTGGTCACGGCTAAGTTTCTGGATCTGGGTATCGGCCCCTTCGCATAGAGTAGCGTTATCTTGGGTATCCACTTGCCCACATAGCTGATGAAGCTTCCCCATAAGATTCAGCATCTTGGGGCCTGCCTGGTCTCGGATTGCCTGCTCTAGCAGAGTCCCTAGCAAAGTTAATTGTTTGGCAAGTGGTTCTGACAGGCCACTTTCTTCGGCTTTGATGTCTAACTTATACTCGTGCTTCATGATCTTATCTGTAAAAGGGAATTATCCCAGGTGGCGCTATAATTGCTGCCGTCTTACGAAAGAATAGACTTTCTCCACCAGGGCGTTCCAAAAGAGCCAATAGGTGAAGAGGAGAAACTTATTGCTAGAATGTAAATGTTAATCCTGATTTGAGGAGGACCCCCATGGCTTCAAGAGCGACCTGGACGGGTCACCTAAAGCTCTCCCTGATTTCTATTCCAGTGCGGTTGTACTGTGCTGTCAGTAGCCAGAGTCGCATTAGGCTTCATCTACTCCACCAGGACTGCGGTCAGCGCATTCATTATCGGTCTGCTTGCCCTAAGCATGGGATTGTAAACCGGGAGGAGGTCGTCAAAGGTTATGAATATGAGCAGGATAAGTACGTCATTATTGACGAGCAGTTGCTAGAAGATATCAAACTAGAGACCACCAAGGTCATCGAAGTAGTCCAATTTATCAATGCTTCAGAACTCGATCCGATTTTTCTGAATATCCCCTATTACCTTGTTCCGGAAGGCCCGGTTGCAGAAGAGGGAATTAGTGTGTTACGCCAAGGGATGCGCTATAGCAAAAAAATAGCCATAGGTCAGGTGGTAATGGGAGGACATGAGCATACCGTGGCTATTGCCCCCCGTGATAAGGGTCTGTTACTTTCCACTTTGCACTATGCAGAGGAGATACATCCTGCGGAGACCTATTTCCAGGGCGTTGAAGACAAGCCGGTTGATCGGGAACAGTTGGTGTTGGCCGTGCAGCTCATGGAGAATCGAACGATACCCTTTGACCCCACTCAGTTTTGGGATAGGTACAATGAGTCCTTAAGGGATGTCATTGAAGCTAAGATAAAAGGTACCCAGCCAGAAACGGTTCAAAGGTCGGAACTGAGCGAGACAGAGAACTTTATGGAGGCACTTAAAGAGAGTGCAGCCGAAGTGGGAAAAGAGAGGTTTCCAGCAGGCATCAAGGGTACCTAGGAAATCTATAACAGGGCCGAGTTAGACAAAAATTATGAGTAAACGCCAACCAGAAATTTACATCAGTACAGATATCGAAGCGGATGGGCCGATTCCAGGACCCCACTCCATGCTGAGCATTGGCTCGGCAGCTTATTTACCCGACAAAACATTGATTGCTACTTACTCGGCAAACCTGAAGACATTGGTGGGGGCCAGCAGTGACCCCAATACTATGCGCTGGTGGAGTCAGTTTCCAGAGGCCTGGAATGCTTGTCGTAGAGAGCCCCGAGCGCCGGAGGAGGTCATGCCTGAATACGTGGCATGGGTCCAATCCTTACCTGGGAAACCTATATTTATAGGTTGGCCGGCTTCATGGGATTTTATGTGGGTCTACTGGTATATCACCCGCTTTACGGGACAACGTCCCTTCAGTGAATTCGCGTTGGACATTAGATCTTACGCGATGGGGATGCGGAAAAGCGAATTCTGCAAAACGGGCAAGCATTATCTCCCGAAGCGCTGGTTCGACGATTTGCCCCATACCCACGTGGCATTGGATGATGCTCTGGCGCAAGGGGCGCTATTTTGTAATATGTTGACGGAAAATACCACGGGAGTTGATTAACGTGTGACTGGAGGATTCATTAATGAGTCGGGTGGATTGAGTGCAGCAAAACCCACCGACGCTTACTTTGAAATACAAAGCATGCCATGAAAGAAGGTTCTCGTCGAAAAAAACTCAGTCAAACGGGTTCAAGTCGGCTTTTTCGTTATTTGATCCCCGAAGAGATTGCTAGTTTACTGCCGCAACATGGTTCATCTAAGGAGCTAAATTTAGTTCGGCTTGGCGAGCGAAATACGGAAACCACTCCTGTTGATATTAAGGCATTATTCCTTGGGCCCAAAGCTGAAAATGGGGAACTGGCCGAAAAAATGTTGCTCCAGGTCTTTCGTGACTACATCTTTTGGCGGAGGAACTTCCACCCGGAAGATATGTCGGCTATCCAGCCGGAGGAGCAGACTAGTGCGGAGTATCAACGTCTTGTGGCCCGTTTCCAGCGCGAGCTATTTATGCTCTTGGGAGAATTGAAGGCGGATATCCCTTTTTATTCTCCCCGCTATATTGGGCATATGGTGGCCGATATCTCCTTGCCTGCAATGGTCGGCTACCTTGCCACCATGCTCTATAACCCGAACAATGTCTCTTGGGAAGCTTCCCCCATTACCACCTTGATTGAAGTAGAGGTAGGCCGTGAACTGGCTAAAATGTTGGGGTTTGGAAATATGCCCCAGGAGTTGGCCCGCACCTGGGGCCATATCACCTCGGGGGGTACGGTAGGCAATCTGGAAGCCCTATGGGTGGCCAAGGCATTGAAGTTTCTGCCTATTGCCGTTCGTTTTGCCGCACAGGAGCTTAACGTCACCGGGTTGACGGCAAGCCGAGCGCGAATTCCTCTTGAGTCCATGCGAGCATGGGATTTAGTGAATCTCACTCCCACCGAGACTCTAGATCTTAAAGATCAGTTTATTGCCGCCTATACAGGAGCTCATCCTGAGTTGGAACCCCAGGAAGCCGTTGCAGAAGCAGTGCAGCAACTGAAGGCACACAATATCCTCACTCTCGGAGACCAGGCCTTTTTTTCTCGGCTGAGGGGTGAGGATAGCCTCAATACGCCTGTTATCTTTGCATCCCAGACCATGCATTACTCTCTACAGAAAGGAGCCGGTCTCGTAGGGATAGGGGCCGGCCAGGTAATTTCTATTCCCGTTGACAAATATTACCGCATGGATAGGGGATTGCTCCGGCAGGCCTTATATGAAGCCCTTGAAATGCAACGGCCGGTCATTATGGTCATTGGTGTGGTAGGGAGCACAGAGGAGGGTGCGGTGGCTCCCATGTACGAATTGGTTTCTTTGCGCGAGGAAATAACAGAACAGGGGTTAAGTTTTTTTCTCCACTGTGATGGGGCCTATGGCGGCTATATGGCCGCTTGTTTTCGTAAGCCTTCTGGTGAGCTGAGAAGCCTTGCGGAGATGCAAAAAGAATACGGCGGCTGGCCAACATCCGAAGTGCACCAAAGCTTTGCTGCTCTGGGAGCGGTCGATTCCATCACCGTGGATCCTCATAAATTGGGTTATGTCCCTTACCCGGCAGGGGCGGTGGTTTTTCGGGATGGCCGCAGCAAAGAGCTGGTCGCCCAAGAAGCCGCTTATGCTTTGGGGGGTCGGGCAGGCCATCCTAACGAAATCCACTTAGGTAAGTTTATCCTCGAAGGTTCCAAACCAGGCGCCGCTGCCGCAGCTGTTTTTCTATCCCATCGGGTGGTGCCCCCCGATCAGGGAGGATATGGAAAATTGCTTGGACATACTGCGAAAATTGCTCGAAAGTTTTATCATCGTTTGCTGCTGTTGGCTCAATCTATCCAGGATGACTTCATTGTAACCCCCCTAGTTTTGCCTGATACCAATATAGTGGATTACTGCTTTAATCTGGCCAATAACGATCGTCTCGATATCATGAATCGTTTTTCCCAGAGATTGTATCAAGAACTCTCCATCCATCCAGAAAGTCCCGTCCAGACCCGATCTTTTATTGTTTCCCACATCGAATTTAGCTACGCCAATTATAATCCTGAAATACTCAAATCTTTTCTGGAGCAGAAACTCGGCGTTAAGGGGGACTATTTTGTTTCTTCAAAAGAGTTGAAGCAGCGACTCAGTGAAGGTTGGGTGGGGTGTGATGATGAAATAATGGTCTTTCGAACCACCTTGATGAATCTCTTTACTTTAGAGGAAGCATGGGGAGCGAAGGACTACATTGATTCGTTTTTGGAAGAGATACCGGGACTTCTTCGCAAAGCACGCGCAGCGCTATAGTATTAAATTATTGACTTTTGATAAAAATTTTAGGAGTTGGTAATGAAATGCCCACTAGATCACACTGAACTTCAGTCAAAAAGATATGAAGACAACATCAAAGTAGATGTCTGTCCAAACTGCGGTGGCATGTGGCTCGATAAAGGGGAATTGGAGGCCATTCAGGAAACTCGAGAACGGGATTACTCAGAGGAACTTGCGCGGATGCCTGATCTTGGTTACAAGGCCTATGAATTAGCACAGCAGAAGATAGGCCGGAGACTGCAATGCCCCCATTGCAATAACGAGATGGAAGCCCGTGAATATGCCCGCTGTTCGCAGGTGATGATTGATGTCTGTCCTCACTGCCATGGTATTTGGTTGGATAAAGGGGAAATAGAAGATCTAGAGATTTTCTTTGAACGGTCCCGGTTAGAAGCAGGTTCTTTAAGAGGGGAGTTTTTTGCCAGCTTGCGAACGTTGTTTGAGTAGCAGCCATTCTCTATATAGATTTGTTTTTTAGCCGCAAATGCACGCGAATAAACGCTCATAAAACTAATACCAATTTAACTAAAGAGTGTAATTTATTAGGCCTTTAAGTCGTTGTTAGAATATAAAATTACATAGCTCTCTACTAGTCTCTCCTAATGGGTTGAGATTGCTCACCTTCCCATTCTCGCTATCTTGGTGGCAAAAAATACAAGTTAGTGCGTTGACCCCAAATGAATTAAATTTTTTGATGTTATTGGATCTGTGAGCTCTTTCGTAGTTTTTTTCCTTCACAGAAACAGCCTTAATGCTATCGATGGCTATGAAGCGACCTGTTTCCTGGAATACGATTTGAACCAGGATGGTCAAAATGATTTCAATCGCTGGGGTTGGAGTAATGGACCCTTAGCACCGGGCAGTTATACTTTTGATCTTTATGCAGCCGCAGGTCAGTGTGACCTTACAAAAGGAACCCTCATCGGTACTCTGACCGTCGAGTATGATGGTTTAGCGGCAACAGTGACGTACCATGTGAATCCTCCCTACACTCTGGTCGAAACCCACCTCTACATTGGTTCCGACTATCTACCTAAGAATAACGGCGAATATACCGTAGCACCCGGCCAATATCCAAATATCCATAGTGAGTTGGCCAATGTATATGAAGATATCTATATGGTGACTAACCTTAGCGGCGATATCTATGTCGTTGCCCATGGGACAGTCGCTGGCTTTTAATATATTGGTAGGGGTGATAATAAACCTCGTTTAATCTCAGATTCATTATCCTCCCGGCCATCCACATTCATGGTCGGGAGGATTTTATATTGAGATAAATTGGTTAATTTATTGATCCCCACATCTGGCCTTTTTCTATGATCTCTACAAGCTGGCCTGGATCTTTCAGGTCAGCTTCTTCCTACCTCCTGTCCTTGTGAATAGCGTCGACGGGAGTTTGATACCCGTGCCGTCATGATGATCCTGTTTGGTACTTAACCCTACCATCTCTGAGGAATCTCCCGGTTTCCTTTCCTATTGAGCCAAGACGGTATGATGCAGCGAGCAAGCTTAGATCTCCTGCTACGCTTATGCTGCCGCCTTTATATGAGTACCAATCCATTGAGATTTAGATTTTTGGTTTTTTTTAACAGGACCCCGCTGAAGCGGCCTCTAAGCCCCAGTGGCGACTAGTCAGATCCCTATTCTTGAACTATAAGAGTCTACAATGATGTAAGTAGTGGTCTGTTGAGCGCTCTGCTTTATCGCAGGGGACTGCTGCCCGGTACTGGTTTGAATTGACCATTAAGGAGGTCAAATAGTGGCAATACCAAGAGGGCTAAAGACGGCAGAAACGGTCAGGCACGATGTCAGCCTCCTGACCGAACAGGATGTCTATTTTTTTAAGGAGGGCACTCACACCAAACTTTATCATAAGTTAGGTGCTCACCTTATTTCTGTAGAAGGGGTTAAAGGAACCTATTTTGCTCTCTGGGTCCCCAACGCAGAACGGGTTTCCGTCATCGGGGATTTCAACCAATGGAATTCTGAAACCCATGCCCTCAAACAAAGGCCCGACAGCTCGGGTATTTGGGAAGGATTCATTCCCGGAGTTTCCCCTGGAACTCGATATAAATATCGTATTGTATCCAAGTATCGGAATTATCAGATCGATAAGGGTGATCCGTTTGCATTTTTCTGGGAGGCGCCACCTCAGACAGCTTCCCGGGTCTGGAGTCTGGATTACGAGTGGGGCGATGGTGAATGGATGGCCAGAAGGCACCAAGCCAATAGCCTTGATGCTCCATTGGCCATTTATGAAGTTCACCTAGGGTCATGGCAACGGGTGCCTGAAGAGGATAACCGCTCCCTGACTTATCGGGAAATGGCGGAGAAATTAGCGGAGTATGTCAAGGACATGGGGTTTACCCACGTGGAACTTCTACCGGTGACGGAGCACCCTTTTTATGGTTCCTGGGGTTATCAGACAACTGGCTATTTTGCCCCTACGGCAAGATATGGAACGCCTCAGGATTTCATGTACCTCGTTGATCATCTCCACCAAAACGGCATTGGTGTGATTCTTGATTGGGTTCCTTCACACTTTCCCAATGATGCCCATGGTTTAACCTATTTTGATGGCACTTATTTGTTTGAGCATGCTGATCCTAAAAAAGGATTTCATCGAGAATGGAGCAGTTATATTTTTAATTATGATCGCCATGAGGTCAGGGCATTTCTCATGAGCAGTGCATTATTTTGGTTAGAACAATATCACATTGATGGAATCCGAGTAGATGCAGTAAGCTCGATACTTTATTTAGATTATGGCAGGCAAGAAGGTGAATGGATTCCTAATGAATATGGAGGGAGGGAGAATTTAGCCGCTATTTGTTTTCTCAGGGAACTCAATGAGGCCGCGTACGGGGCCTATCCCGATATACAGACCATTGCTGAAGAGTCAACGGCCTGGCCGATGGTTTCAAGACCGAGCTATGTGGGGGGACTCGGTTTCGGTATGAAGTGGAACATGGGTTGGATGCACGATACTTTAGATTATTTTTCCAAAGACTCCATTTTTAGAAAATATCATCACGATCAATTAACCTTTAGCATTTGGTATGCTTTTTCCGAAAACTTTGTCCTTGCTCTTTCCCATGATGAAGTGGTGTATGGAAAGGGGTCTCTCTTCGGCAGGATGTCCGGTGATGAGTGGCAGAAATTTGCTAATTTAAGAGTGCTGTTTGGTTATATGTATGGCCATCCAGGAAAGAAATTGTTATTTATGGGAGGGGAGTTTGCTCAGGGACGGGAATGGAATCATGACCAGAGCTTGGATTGGCATCTCCTGCAAAATCCTCCCCATCAGGGAGTCCAGCGTTGGGTCAGCAATCTTAATCACTTTTACCGAGCCGAGCCGGCCCTGTATGAGCAAGATTTTGTAACCGCAGGTTTTGAATGGATTGATTGCCATGCTTGGGAGGAAAGCATCATTAGTTTTATCAGAAAAGATAAAACTGGCAAGGATATGATTCTGGTGGTCTGTAATTTTACTCCGGTTCTCAGAACGAATTATCGGATCGGTGTTCCTCGGGGGGGAGATTGGAGAGAAGCGCTTAACAGCGATAGTGAGCTTTACGGAGGTGTGGGGCATGGTAATTTTGGGGGCGTTGAGGCAGTCCCTTTCCCCGCCCATGGAAGAGCGAATTCCCTAATGTTGACAGTGCCGCCCCTCAGTGTCCTATTTTTTAAGAACCAGCAGTTAATCTAAGTGCGGTAGGAAAATAAATCCTGAATTGGGGAAAGATCAAAGACTATTGCACCCCACTTCTTTTCTGAGATGGTGCGGCAATAGGAGGGTTCTTCACTATGCAAGGGGAAGAGGGTAGAAACCGAGCGGTTATCGAAGGAGTCAAGCCTGAGATTGATGGCGGCCGTTTTACCATTAAGCGAACAGTAGGGGAAGCGGTGGGGGTTGAGGCGAACGTTTTTACCGATGGCCATGATACGGTAAGCTGCGTTCTGCAATACCGACCGGAAGGGGCGAGTTCTTGGCGTGAAGTCCCTATGCAGCCTGTGGGTAACGACCGCTGGCAAGGAGGATTCCGGGTCACCGAAGTGGGCCGCTATCGCTACACGCTCATTGCCTGGGTAGATCACTTCGAATCCTGGCGCCATGACTTGGCCAAACGGGTCCAAGCAGAAGATATTGCCCTCCAGCTTCAGGTCGGGGCCCGTTTGCTGGCAGAAACGGCTGAGCGTGCCGAGGGAGAAGACGCTAAGCGGCTTAGAACTTGGGCAGAAATCCTAAGTGGCGAGGGGGATCTGGGGAAACGGTTGGATACCGCCCTTGACGAAGAAGTGGCTTTACTGATGGCGGACTATCCTGATCGGCGGTTCGCGACTCGTTATCACAGCGAGCTGGGGGTAGTGGTGGACAGGGAGCGGGCCCGGTTTAGCGCCTGGTATGAGATGTTTCCCCGCTCCTGTTCGCCGGAATCCGGCCAGCATGGCCACTTTAAAGCTTGCGAGGCCCGTTTACCTTATATTGCCGCTATGGGATTCGATGTGCTCTACCTGCCGCCTATTCATCCCATTGGACGCATTAATCGCAAGGGCAAAAATAATACGCTTATTCCTAACCCGGAGGATCCGGGTAGCCCCTGGGCCATTGGGGCAGCAGAAGGGGGGCACAAGTCTATTCACCCCCAATTAGGCACCTTAGAGGACTTTCGACGCTTAGTAGCCAAAGCGCGGGAGTATGGTATTGAAGTGGCGCTGGACATCGCTTTTCAGTGTGCACCGGATCACCCTTATGTGAAGGAGCACCCGGAGTGGTTTCGTTGGCGTCCCGATAATACCGTGCAATACGCGGAGAATCCCCCTAAAAAATACGAAGACATCTATCCTTTTCATTTTGAGACCGAGCGGTGGCAGCCCCTGTGGGATGAATTAAAAAGCGTGTTTCTGTTCTGGATTGAGCAGGGAGTGCATATCTTTCGTGTCGATAACCCCCATACCAAGCCGTTCCCCCTATGGGAGTGGCTCATTGCTGAAGTGAAGAAAGTACAACCGGATGCTCTCTTTTTGTCTGAAGCTTTTACCCGTCCTAAAGTCATGTACCGCCTTGCCAAGCTGGGTTTCACCCAGTCCTACAATTATTTCCCTTGGCGAAATACCAAGTGGGAACTGACAGAGTATTTCACTGAGTTGACCCAAACTGAATTACGGGAATATTTCCGTCCCAACCTTTGGCCCAACACACCGGACATTCTGACGGAATACCTGCAATTTGGCGGACGGCCGGCCTTTATGAGCCGTTTGGTTTTGGCGGCTACTTTAGGGGCGAACTACGGTATTTATGGGCCTGCTTATGAATTGATGGAAAATAGGCCTCGGGAGCCGGGCAGCGAAGAATACCTGAATTCTGAAAAGTATCAACTTCGGCACTGGGACCTCGATCGTCCCGATAGCCTTAAGGATTTTATCGCTCGAGTGAACCAAATTCGCAAACACCACCCCGCGCTGCAATCGGATCGGAATCTGCATTTTTATCCAGTGGATAATGAACAGCTGATTTGCTATAGCAAATGGACTAAAGATCTTGCCGATATCATTTTGGTGGTCGTGAATTTAGATGCCTATCATGCCCAGTCGGGTTGGGTTCAATTGCCCTTGGAGAGTCTGGGGATTGAACCCCACCTTCCTTACCAGGTACATGATTTGCTGAGCGATAACCGCTATCTTTGGCAGGGCCCACGCAATTATGTAGAACTCAATCCTGAGCTTATTCCCGCCTATATTTTCCGACTGCGGCGCCGAGTACGGACTGAGCGGGACTTCGATTATTTCATGTAGTCACAGGAGGCCTATGAACCAGCAAGGAGAAGAATTTAGCTGGCAGGATGATCCGCTTTGGTATAAGGAGGCGATTATCTATCAGCTCCATGTAAGGGCCTTTTTGGATAGCAATAATGATGGTACGGGAGATTTCCAGGGCCTTACCCAGAAGTTGGATTACATTCAGGATCTAGGGGTGAATACGATCTGGTTATTGCCCTTTTATCCTTCCCCGTTGCGGGATGATGGTTATGATATTGCTGATTACCGTAACATCTATCCAGATTACGGAACCCGGAGAGACTTTAGGAACTTTGTGCGGGCGGCCCACCGCCGCGGCTTAAGAGTCATCACTGAACTGGTGATCAACCATACTTCGGATCAGCACCAGTGGTTTCAAGCCGCCCGCAAGGCGCCCCCCGGTTCGGCCAAACGGAATTTTTACGTCTGGAGCAATAGCGATCAAAAATTTCCCGAGACCCGGATTATTTTCACCGACACGGAAACCTCTAACTGGGCCTGGGATCCAGTCGCCAAGGCCTATTACTGGCATCGGTTTTTTTCTCACCAGCCGGATCTCAACCATAACAACCCCCAGGTGGTGAAGGCGGTGATCCGGGTCATGCGTTTTTGGCTGGATATGGGGGTCGATGGCTTGCGCTTGGATGCCATTCCCTACCTTTGTGTGCGGGAGGGCACCCACAACGAGAATCTTCCTGAAACCCATGAGGTGCTTAAACAGATGCGGGCGGTGGTGGATGATCACTATCGGCACCGAATGTTTTTGGCGGAGGCTAATCAATGGCCGGAGGACGTGAGGGAATATTTCGGTGACGGCGATGAATGCCATATGGCCTACCATTTCCCCCTCATGCCGCGGATGTATATGGCCATCGCCCAAGAAGATCGCCACCCCATCACCGAAATCATGAATCAAACTCCGGATATTCCGGAGAGTTGCCAGTGGGCGATTTTTCTGCGTAATCATGATGAACTCACCCTGGAGATGGTCACCGACAAGGAACGGGACTACATGTATCAGACCTATGCCACCAACCCTCGCATGCGGGTCAATGTGGGTATCCGGCGGCGTCTGGCACCGTTAATGGACAACGATCTGGACAAGATCCAGTTGATGAATAGTTTGCTCCTCTCCATGCCCGGCTCGCCCATTATCTACTATGGAGATGAGATTGGGATGGGGGAAAACATTTATTTGGGTGATCGCAATGGCGTGCGCACGCCCATGCAGTGGAGTCCGGACCGTAATGCCGGTTTTTCGAAAGCCGATCCCCAACGCTTGTATCTACCGCCTATCATGGACCCCATTTATGGCTACGAGGCCGTCAATGTGGAAGCCCAGAGCCGGGATCCGTCCTCCCTTCTCAATTGGATGAAGCGCCTGCTGGCGGTGCGCAAGAATACCCAGGCCTTTGGGCGCGGGACCCTAAAATTTCTTCGGCCTGGGAATCGCAAGATCCTGGCGTATGTGCGGGAGTATGGGGGTGAAGCTATCTTATGTGTCGCCAATTTGTCCCGTTATGCTCAGCCGGTGGAATTGGACCTCTCCCGTTTTAAGGGGCGCGTGCCCCTAGAGATGATGGGACACACCCCTTTTCCTCCCATTGGCGAATTGCCCTATTTGTTGACCTTACCAAGCCATGGATTTTATTGGTTTCGGTTGGCCACGGATGTGGAGGAGCCCTCTTGGCACGAGGAGCGTTTGCCCCCGCTGGAATTGCCCGTATTAGTATTATTTGCAGGCTGGGACAGTTTATTTCCTAGCCGCGTCGATCCCCCCCGTAAGCGGATGTCCGAAAAATTGTGTGGGCAATTAGAACAACTATTACGGGATTTTTTGATAACCCAACGCTGGTTTGCGGCTAAAGGAGAGGAAGTCGAGCGTGTCCGGCTGGAGCAGATGGAGGAATGGACGGAAGAAGCGGGAAGTTGGTTACTTGCTCGGGTAAGGGTCGAGTTTGCCGATATTGAAGTCCAGTCTTATTTTATCCCTTTAGCCCTTGCCTGGGGGGAGGGTGATGAGGAGCCCATACGCCGCTTGTTGCCATCCACTATCGCCAAGATTCGGCGGCAAGCCCGCATTGGTATTTTGTATGATGCTTTAGCGGATGTGAGTTTTAGCCGGGCATTAGTCACGGCAATGGGACAGCATCGGGAGATCCCTTTTGGGGCCGGGAAACTAAAATTTTCTCCGACCGCTGCTTTTGAAAAATTGGTCAACGGTGTTTCCCTGCAGCAGCTGTGGCGTCCGGCCATGGAGGGCACTAATAGCACCTTGATCCTAGATAATCGATTGTTTCTGAAAATTTACCGTCATTTGCAGGAAGGCATCAATCCAGAACAGGAGATGGGGCATTTTCTCACGGAAGCATCGCCCTTTCCCAATATTGTCCCCCTTGCAGGCACTTTGGAGTCTCTGGGTCCTGAGGGAACGCCAATGACCTTAGCCCTATTACAAGGTTTTGTTCCCAACCAGGGGGATGCCTGGGCTTATACCGTGGATTATTTGGAACGCTTTTTGGAAAACAGTCTGGCAAAACCCCTTGAGGAAGCGGCCATCGAGTTTGGCGAAACCCATAACAATTACCTCAGAATGATACGAATCCTGGGGCAGCGCACGGGAGAGTTGCATCAGGCATTGGCTAAGGAGACAGGGAATCCGGCTTTTGATCCAGAACCCATCAATTCCGCTGATTTGGACTCCTGGCGAAAGCATATTGAAAAGGACATTGAGCAGACTTTAAAGATGCTAGAACAGCGTAGGAGTGAGTTTTCTGAACCGCTGCGCACCGAGGTGGATTGCCTCTTAGCCCTCAAGGAGACCTTACGGCAACGTCTTGCTTTAATTCCTCCCGAATTACGTGCCGTCAAGACCCGCTATCATGGTGACTACCACTTGGGGCAGGTTTTGGTGGCGGAGGATGACTTTGTCATTATTGATTTTGAAGGGGAGCCGGCCCGTCCCTTAGCCGAGCGCCGGATTAAGCATTCACCGCTGCGGGATGTGGCCGGCATGTTGCGCTCTTTCAATTATGCCACCGCCGTGGCCCTGCGCCATTGTACCGTGGAGCGCCCCGAGGATCGGGGGTTACTCCTCCCCTTGGCCCACACCTGGGAGCGGCAGGTGGGGGAAAGTTTTCTGGCCGGCTATGGTGAAGCGGCTGCGGGTTGTCCCTCTTATCCCGCAGACCCGGAACACGCTCACTATTTGATTGAGTTGTTTATCTTGGAAAAGGCGCTCTACGAACTCCGCTACGAGCTAGACAATCGACCGGAATGGGTGGATGTGCCCCTCAATGGATTGCTGGAATTCTTGGAGGAGGAGGAAAACCCGGGGGAATAAACCCGTCCTAGTCTTATTCGCTAGGAGCAAAGCGGGACATTTGAAGGAGGCCCGCTGTGCTCTGCACAACCTACTCTATAAGAGCCGGTTAAGGTGTGCCAGCGCCGTACCCACCAAAATTCAAGCGCTTAATGGTGGCTCCACCCTTCACTGAAAGCAAGGTTTTCCAATAGCCTCTTGAGTTATTTTATTTCCACAGGGGCCAGTTCAAAAACGACGACTTCAGCTTCCCCCGTGCCGACATTCTCCGCCGTCATTGGAAGGCCGGACTCCCAGAAAACTTCGCCCGCCTGGTAGGTATGGGTTTTGCCTCCTTCCATAATTTTGACTGTGCCCTTGATGATGTATCGTGGTCCAGGACCCTCATGGGTATGCTCCGGAGTCTTGAAGCCAACCGGGAACCGCATGTGTTTAACCACGACTTTGACAGCTTTTGATGGAAGCGTTACCGTTCGCTCTAACAAGGGCTTGGGAGACGGTTTGTCCTGGTCTTGAGCGGCAATGGCCAGTGAGCAGAAACTGGAAAGAAGAAAAAACGCTCCAGTAAAGTAAAAGGACAACCGGGTTGGTGTGAACATCGTCGTTCTCTCCTATAATATCAAGAGTTTATCCAAGTCTAGGACGAAGTTCGGCTTTTTTAAAGTAAAAGGGGGCAGGATTTTAAGATGAGTGCCAAGAAGATCCTGATGTTAGTGGGTGATTTTGTAGAAGACTACGAGGTCATGGTTCCTTTTCAGGCTTTGCAAATGGTGGGCTATGAGGTGCATGCGGTTTGCCCAGGGAAAAAAGCGGGTGAGAAGGTGCGGACCGCCATTCATGATTTTGAGGGTGACCAGACCTATAGCGAGAAACCAGGCCATAATTTTACGGTCAATGCTGACTTTGATGAGATCCAGGCTGAAGCCTATGATGCTTTGGTCATCCCTGGCGGACGGGCGCCGGAATACATTCGTTTGAATGAGCGAGTGCTGGCAATAGTGCGGCACTTTGGGAGCACCAACAAACCCATCGCCTCTGTTTGCCATGGGGCACAGCTTTTAGTGGCGGCCCAGGTAGTGGAAGGGAAAAACTGCTCTGCCTATCCTTCGATAGCTCCTGATGTGGCCCTTGCGGGAGGGAAATTTGTCAAGCTTGGGATGGATCAAGCCCATGTGGACGGCAACCTTGTCACCGCACCTGCCTGGCCGGCCCACGCGGATTGGCTAGCGAAACTGCTCGAACTGCTGGGGACCCGGATTGAACTATAGTTGATAATGGGGGAAAGGGACGTGGTGGCCATTACGGCCACCACCAAAGCTGTCTTGGTTGCTAAATAATTTCGCTGTTTTCAACTTGGCCGCTATCGCCAAGGGTTAGCCGCATTTTGCCGTAACATGAAATCCGGCCAGCGACGCAGCCGGACCCCTCCATGACCACCTCGTCAAAAGTCACATTGACAACGGCCTGATCGTCCCCTTGCTCCATGAGCTCATAGCTTAGGGTTTCATTATCTATCCACCCATTTTGGCTGCAAAGTTGGGCTAACTTGGGGGTGCTTTTTAAATATTCATCAATACCCATGAAAACCTCCTGGTTTTTCGAGTTTATGGAGTGATTGCCTTTTATTCTAGGCAATCTTGACCTTTAAAACATCTATTAATAATCTATTTTTTCTGTTCCTGCAATTAACGCGTAGCGTTGATAAATATTTGCAGGAGGCTGGCTATTGTCTCCTGACTCCCAAGTTAGTCTAAAATCAGCCAAGCGAGGGCATAGGCGCTTAAGAGGATAAACGCCGAGCAAATGACCGCCAATAAAATACCCGCGATAACGCAGTTATCTACCATTTTCAAGAACACTAAAGCTGCGCTTTTGTGTTCTCAAACCTTGCTCCTGGCGCTTTTTAAGTTATTGTTTTGCCGGATACGCGACGCTTAATCCGGCCTACAGGCTTGAGCCACGATTTCCGGACTATGGCCTTGGACTCGGATCGCGTGCACCGTGCGGCGGCGAAAGTGCTCCATCACTTCATCGGGTATCTTGCGTCCATCCATCAGCTCAGGGTCTTTCATCACTCGCCTCCGGGCTCATAGAATATGGGATACAGGATAATAAAAAATAGACTAATCAGGTCTGTTTATCCATTAACGGAGCAATATATTACCGTAAATCCACAATAGCAATAGTCAAGACCCGACCCCTTTAGCGGACCCCTTTAGACGGACCCCTTTAGACGGACCCCTTTAGACGGACCCCTTTAGACGATCCCTTTCGACCCCGACCAATGTTTCTACCTATATTTCTTTATTGATCGATTGTTTCCATTCGATCTTGTATGAGGCTATCTTTCTTTAACTTAAACTTAGTAGTGAGATCTTCATGAGAGCGGGCATTATGAACTGGATCATGATACAAATTCTAGTCTGAATAGCCTATCTATACTGCAGTAATATCAAAAAGCAAGAACTGACCCTTACTAATGCAAGAACTGACCCTTACTAATGCATTCATTTTTGTCCAGGCAAATGCCTCTGTCGAAGTTTAATTTTTAGATTTCTGTGTATTTTTCGTGTCTTTGTGGTGATCCCATGAATTATTCAAACCAGCTATATCCGCCGCCGATATTGTCCCCCCACGCCATAAAGGGCATGGGTCATTTGCCCTAGGGTGCAGTGCTGTACGGTGTGCATCAATTCTTCAAAGCTATTGCCGCCGTGGCGGATTACTTGCTGGAGTTGTGCCAGGGCCGCCTCCGCTTCAGGGGCATGGTGGCGTTTGAAAAGTTCAACGGCATCTACTTGGGCCTGTTTTTCTTCTCTGGTGGAGCGGGTGAGCTTGCCTGCCGGTATGGCATCTTCCGGATGGGGAGAGGGGAAAGTATTGACCCCTACAATGGGTAGGCTGCCCTCGTGTCTGCGGCTTTCGTAGTAGAGACCTTCTTCTTGGATTTTATTGCGCTGATAATTGGTTTCCATAGCGCCTAAGACGCCGCCCCGTTCGGAAAGCCGATCGAATTCCTGGTAAACGGCTTCTTCCACCAGTTGGGTGAGTTCTTGGATGAGAAAAGAGCCCTGGAGGAAATTCTGATTGTAGTTCAGTCCCAGTTCCCGGTTGATGATGAGCTGAATGGCCAGGGCCCGGCGTACCGATTCCTCGGTGGGGGTGGTGACGGCCTCGTCATAGGCATTGGTGTGTAAGCTGTTGCAGTTGTCGTAAATGGCGTACAAGGCTTCCAGGGTGGTGCGGATGTCGTTGAAGTTGATCTCTTGGGCCTGGAGGCTGCGCCCGGAAGTTTGGATATGGTATTTCAACATTTGGCTGCGAGGGGAAGCGCCATAGCGTTCCCGCATGGCGCGGGCCCAGATGCGCCGCGCCACCCGGCCGATCACGGCGTACTCCGGGTCTAGGGCATTGCTGAAGAAAAAACTCATTTGGGGGGCAAAGTCGTCGATGGCCATGCCCCGGGAGAGGTAATATTCCACCAGGGTAAAGCCGTTCGCCAGGGTGAAAGCCAGTTGGGTGATGGGATTGGCGCCGGCTTCGGCAATGTGGTAACCGCTGACGGAAACGGTGTAGTAATGGCGTATTTGGCGGTCGATAAAATATTCTTGAATATCTCCCATTAGGCGAAGGCCAAAATCGGTGGCAAAAATACATTCGTTTTGGGCCTGATCTTCCTTCAAAATATCCGCTTGAACGGTACCTCGGATACGGCTAAGCACATCGGTGCGGATTTGTTCATAGGTCTCCCTCGGCAGTAATTGTTGGCCGGAGACGCCGAGCAGCCCTAACCCCAAGCCATCGTGTCCTGGGGGCAAGTCGCCCCGGTAGCCGGGGCGGGGTTGATCCCGGTAGATGGCCTTGATCTGTTGCTGTGCTGATTCCCAGTTTCCCTGGTGGCGTAAGTACTTCTCCACTTGTTGATCGATGGCGGTATGGAGGAACCAGGCCAACACCATGGGGGCCGGACCATTGATGGTCATAGATACTGAGGCATTGGGTTGGCACAGATCAAAGCCGGAGAAGAGCTTTTTGAAGTCATCTACGGTGGCCACGGACACGCCGGACATGCCAATTCGGCCAAAGACATCCGGCTGTGGTGCAGGGTCTTCGCCATACAAGACGATGGGATCAAAGGCCGTGGAGAGCCGGATGGAGGGCTGGCCACTGACCAGATAGTGGAACCGCCGGTTGGTGCGCTCGGGAGTGCCTTCCCCTGCAAACATCCGGGCCAGTTCTTCGGTGGTCCGCCGGTAAGGGTAAATGCCGGCGGTGAAGGGATATTCTCCCGGCACGTTTTCTTCCAGAAGAAAGCGGAGAATCTCTCCCCAGTCTTGATAGCGGGGCAGGGCTACCTTGGGAATCGGCAGGTGGCTGAGGCTTTCATAATAGTTTTCCCCCCGGATTTCCTGTCCCCGGACCCGATAGGTATAGTGTTCCCTGGTCAGCCTATGGCAAGTTTCCGGCCAGCGTTGCAAACGTTCCAGGGCTTCTTCGGTCAGTTGTTCCAGGGCTTCTTCGTAGCACTGGCGGAGCCGGGATAGATGATCTTCTGGGTTTTCTTTCAGCACCTGCCGGGAATAATGGGTCAGGGGAGGGGGAAGGTGGGGATCGGTCAAAGCCCGCAGACTTTCATAATAGCTTTGGGCTTGGGAAGCCGCCTTGACCTGCTTGTTGATGGCATTACGGAGGCGGCGGCCCTGTTCGCTTATTTCAGCTAGATAACGAATCCGCCGAGGA